>JAFGAY010000336.1 GCA_016933425.1 Pirellulales bacterium | reverse complement strand
GTGGGCCGGCGCGAGGCGGCGCGGGCCGCATTGGCCGCCGCGCGAATTTGCGTGCGAATCGAAGCCGAAAGCGATCTCGACGTCGAGACCGACCAGGCCGACTCGCCAGGCCGTCGTCGCATTGACCAGGGCGCGTCCGTCGAAATTGCCGGCGAAGGAATCGCCGAATTCCGCATTGCCGGCGTGGGCCGATTTCGCGCGAGCGGGCCCACGGCGTCGATCGTGCCGCTTCGCGGGGAACTCGACCAGGCCGAACGCGAGGTGCGGACGTTGGTCGAGGGACTTCCGACGGCCGATCCGACGGATCTCGAGCAACTTCACGAGCAGGCCATCGAGCTCGACCGGAAAATCTCGGCGGCCGAAGCGAGGCTTCACGGTTTGCTTGACGGGCGCACGTTTGAATCGCTCGATGCCGAACGAAAAACGCTGGCCGGCACGGTCGGTCAAATCGAGGCGGAATTTGCCGACTGGGCCGCGACTCCGCCCGACGCCGATGCGCTGGCCGCCGGCGCCCGACAAATGCAGCAGCAGTTCGACGCCGATCGCGATGCGTTGGAACGCCGTGGTCGGCAGTGCGACGCGGCCGTTCTGGTCGCCGAGGGTGAACTGGCGGACGTCGGCCGCCGTCTCGACGACCGGCGCGCGCGGCTCGAAAAGGTCCAACAGCGGTTGGCGAGCTTGCTCGGTGAAAAGAACGCCGACGAGGCGGCCGGCGATCTGCAGGACCAAAGGCGTCGCAGGGCCATGGCGGCCGAGGCGGCTCGGGGACGGCTCGACGAAACCCAACAAGCTCTGGCCGAGTTCACCGGAGACCCGAACGAGGAGGCTCGGCAAATCGAGCGGAGGGCGGACCTCGCGCGGTCCGAACTCCAGCGACTGTGCGAGGAGGATTCCCGGCTGAAAGGGCAGCTCGAAACGCTGCAAGCCGAGTCGCCCTACACGGCGCTGGCCGAAGCGGACGAGCAAATCGCCCGGCTCGAAGAGGCGATTGCCGCCGAGCGGCTGCGCAACGACGCCATCCGGTTGCTTTTCGAGACGTTCCGCGACTGCCGCAATGAAGCGGTCGAGGCCGTGTCCGAGCCGGTCGGGGCCCGAGCAACCGAATTGCTCCGGCGGATCACCGGAGCTCCACTGGGCGCCGTGCGATTCACACCGTCGTTTTTGCCCGAGCACCTGGTGCCCGAGGGACTCGACCGCCCGCGATCGATCGAAGAAACCTCGGGCGGGGAGCAGGAACAGGTCCATTTGGCCGTGCGTCTGGCGTTGGCCGACGTGCTGGCCGGGGACGAGCGTCAGTTGATCGTGTTGGACGACGTTTTGACGGCGACCGACTCGGGCCGGCTGGCCAACATCCTGCAATTGCTCGACGAGGCGGCCGAACGTTACCAGATGCTGATATTGACGTGCCACCCCGAGCGTTATCGAGCCTTGGAAAGAGCACGCTTTTTCGACTTGAAAGCCATTTGCCAAGATGTTTTGGAACCACGGATGGACACCGATGAACACGGATAGGGTTGTGATTATGTAATACTACAGCCGTCTGAAATATTTATCAGAGTTTATTCGTGTTCATCTGAGTTCATCTGTGGTTCCAATTACTCTCGAGGTCGCGATGCCGATTGAACGAGTGTTTCTCGGGTGGGACCGGCCGGGTCTGGCGGCGGCGGTCGACTATTTGGTCGAGCGTTTTGGGGCGGGCGAATCCCTCGATCTGGGCGAGGTGATCGTCGGTGTGCCGGGGGGGCGTGCCGGGCGGCGTCTGCTCGAACGGCTGGTCGACACGGCCGAATCCGGCCGGCGTCCGCTGTGCCCTCCGCAAATCGTGACCCTTGGAGGACTGCCCGAGCGGCTATATACGCCCAAGCGGCCGTTCGCCGATCCGTTGACCCAACAGTTGGCCTGGGTCGAATCGTTGCGCCGCGCGCCGGCCGACCGGCTGGGCCGGCTGGCGCCGCAACCGCCGGCGGCGGACGATTTGGCCGGTTGGCTTTCGTTGGGCGAAATGCTGTCACGGCTCCACCGGGAACTGGCCGCCGAGGCGATGGATTTTCAGTCCGTGGCCGACTGCGGAGCCGGTCTGCGTGATTTTCAGGAACACGACCGTTGGGCTGCGTTGGTTGAAATTCAAAAGGACTATTTGACCACGCTCGACCAGCTCGGTCTGTGGGATCGGCAAACGGCCCGACTCTACGCGGCCCGCCACGGCGAATGTCGGGCCGACGCGCCTCTCGTGCTGGTCGGCACGGTCGACCTGAACCGGTTGCAGCGGATGATGCTCGACATGGTGGCCGATCGGGTGACGGCGCTCGTGCTTGCCCCGCCGTCGATGGCCGACCGGTTCGACGACCTCGGCTGCCTGGTTCCCGAGGCGTGGCGGGACTTGCCGGTCGCGCTGCGCGACGAGCAGATCGACGTGGTCGAATCGCCCGCCGATCAGGCGGCCGCCGTGCTCCAAGGAATCGCCGCGTTGGGCGGTCGCCGCGCGGCCGACGAAATCACGATCGGCGTGCCCGACGAGCGGATCGTGCCCCACCTCCTTCAGCAATTCCGCCAGGCAGGGCTGCGCGCGCGTCACGGGGTGGGCGAGTCGCTCGCGCGCACCGGTCCCTATCGACTTCTCGCCGCGGCGGCCGACCACCTGGGCCAGGCGCGTCATGGATCGTTTGCCGCGCTCGCGCGTCATTCCGACCTGGGCCGGTGGATCGAAGACCGGGGCGTCGAAGGCGACTGGCTTACCCAGCTCGACCGCTATCATGCCGACCACCTGCCGTGGCGCATCGACGGACGCTGGCTGGGCCCGGCGGAAGAAACGGCCGCGTTGCGCGCCGCGCACGACGCGGTCGAAACGCTCTTGGGCCCGCTGTCCGGCGCGGCCCGGCCGCTGGGCGAATGGGGCCGGGCCGCGGCCGACGTGCTGGTGGCCGTCTATGGCAGCCGGCCGCTGCGGCCCGACGATCCGGCCGACCGCTCGGTGCTTGGCGCCTGCGAAATAATTCACAAGTCGCTCGACGCCCATCGGTTGATTCCCGCGGCGATTGCGCCGCGGGTCAGCGGGGCCGAGGCGATTCGGTTCGCGCTTCGGGCGGTGGCCGGCGAGACGATCGCCGCCCCGGCCGACGCGGAAGCCGTCGAATTGCTTGGCTGGTTGGAGTTGCCGCTGGACGACGCGCCCGTGCTGATCGTCACGGGAATGAACGAGGGAATCGTTCCCCAGTCGCTCGGGGCCGACTTGTTTCTGCCCAATCAGATGCGCCGCGCGCTGGGGATCGAAGACAACCAGCGGCGTTGGGCCCGCGACGCTTATGCCCTTTGCGTGCTGGCCGCGTCGGGCCGCGAGTTGACGTTGATCGCGGGGCGTCGTTCGCCCGACGGCGATCCGTTGGCGCCCAGCCGGCTATTGCTGTTGTCCGACGCTGGGACAACGGCCCGGCGCGTGCGGCGGCTGTTTCGCGGCGAGGGTCGGGCCGGTTCGCGTTTTGGCTTGCCGGGCCGGCTGGTCGCCGGGCGGACAACGCCGGGATTTACCGTGCCCGAGCCGCTCGCATTGACCGAGCCGGTCGAATCGATGCGGGTCACAGAGTTCCGCGACTACCTGGCGTGTCCCTATCGCTACTATCTGCGTCATCGGTTGCGGCTCGAAGGCCTGGACGATCGGGCGGAAGAGCTCGATGGCGGCGCTTTTGGTTCCCTGGCCCATGAGGTGCTCGGCGAGTTTGGCCGCTCGGAACTTGCGGCGTCGACCGATGCCGAGCGGATCGTCGCCTGGCTCGATGCCCGGCTCGACCGCGCGGTGAAACGGTTGCACGGCGGGCGGCCGTTGCCGGCGGTTCGGATCCAAGCCGAGCAACTTCGCGCGCGGCTCCATGCGCTGGCGCAGTGGCAAGCGGCCCACGCTTCGGCGGGCTGGCGGATTGAGCACGTCGAGCAAGGTCCGCCGCCCGAGGAGGCTATGTTGGACGTCGACGGCCGCCCGATCGGCCTGCGTGGGCGGATCGACCGCATCGACGTTCACGAGGCGACCGGCCGCCGCATGGTGCTCGACTACAAAACGTCCGACCGGGGCGAGTCGCCCGAAAAATCGCATCGGCGTCAGAAATCGCGTTGGGTCGATCTGCAATTGCCGCTTTACCGCCACCTGGTTCGGGGACTGGGGATCGACGGTCCGGTCGGGCTAGGCTACATCGTGCTGCCCCGCGACGTGAGCAAGGTCGGCCTGCTGGAGGCCGAGTGGTCGGACGCCGAGTTGGCAGACGCCGACGAGGCGGCCCGCCGCGTCGTCCGCGACATTCGCAGCGGCGTTTTTTGGCCGCCGGCCGATCCTCCGCCTGCGTTCTGCGAGGAATTCGCGGCAATTTGCCAGGACGGCCAATTCGGCGGCGCGGACGACCATAGCGAAGACGACGGCAACGAGGAGGAGGAATAAACGCCATGAGTCCGATATCCCGCGACGCCGTCAATCTGGTTATCCGCGCCTCGGCCGGCACGGGCAAGACGTTTCAACTGAGCAACCGGTTTTTGCGTCTTGCCCTGGACGGCGCCCCGCTGGAAACGATCCTGGCGACCACGTTCACTCGCAAGGCCGCCGGCGAGATTCTCGACCGGGTTTTGCTGCGACTGGCCGACGCCGCGCTGGACGACGGCAAGTTGGCTGCGCTGGCCGGCGAACTCGAGCGGCCGGGGCTCGACCGCGCGCAATGCCTCGACGTGTTGCAAACGATGATCCGGCAGTTGCATCGACTTCGGGTCGGGACGCTCGACAGTGTTTTCATCGAAATGGCGCGGAGTTTCAGCCTTGAGTTGGGTCTGCCGCCGGGCTGGCGGATCGTCGACGCGCCGGCCGACCGGCGGCTTCGTGCCGAGGCAATCGGCCAGGTGCTCCAGCGCGAGTCGGCCGGCGACGTGCTCCGGTTAATGCATCTGTTGACCAAAGGCGAAGCGACCCGAAGCGTTACGCGGCAGATTCTCGACCTGGTCGACCATCTCTACTCGTATTTCGGCGACGCGCCGGCCGAGGCCTGGAGCGCGCTGGCGCGGCGCAAGCCGCTCGCGGCCGACCAGCTTGCCGCGGCGGTGGCCGCGCTGGCCGCAGTCGCGTTGCCCAACGACGGCCGTATGGCCAAGGCCCGCGCGGCCGACGTTGGCCGGGCCGAGGCGGGCCAGTGGGAAGCTTTTCTTAACACAGGGCTCGCGGCCAAGGTTGTCGACGGCACGCGAACTTTCTTTCACAAGCCGCTCCCCGACGCGGTGGTTGCCGCCTATCAAATCTTGATCGACCACGCCACGGCCGAACTGCTCGGCGTGATTGCCAACCAGACCGAGGCGACCCGCGACATGCTCGCGCGGTTCGCCGAGGCATACGGTCGGTTGCAGGAGCGTGAGCGGTCGCTGCGTTTCGACGACGTGACGCGGCGGCTCGGGTCGGCGGACGGTCGGCGGACGATTGAGCAGGTTGTTTATCGGCTCGACGCGCGGTTGGCCCATCTGTTGTTGGACGAATTTCAGGACACATCGCCCGCCCAATGGCGCGTGTTGGGTCCCTTTGCCCGGCGAATCGTCGGCCGGCCGGCCGATTCGTTTTTTTGCGTCGGCGACGTGAAGCAGGCCATCTACGGTTGGCGCGGCGGCGTGGCCGAGATTCTCGAAGCCATTGCCGACGAACTGTCGCCGCTGACGGCCGCCGAGTTGAACCAGAGCTACCGCTCGTCGCCCGTGGTGATCGACGTGGTCAATCGGGTGTTCGGCAGCCTTGCCGGCAACGACGCCCTGGACAAGTATCAACCGGCCGCCCGGGCCTGGGCCGCACGGTTTCACGCCCATTCGACGGCGCGGGCCGAATTGCCGGGCTATTGCCGTTTGGACACGGGACCGTTGGTCGACCAGCGCGGCGCGCAGGCCGACGCCACGCTCGACTTCGCCGCCGGTCGAATCGCCGAGTTGCACGCGGCCGTGCCCGGCCGGTCGATTGGCGTGCTGGTGCGCCGCAACCGGAGCGTCGCGCGGCTTATCCACCGTCTCGGCCGCCTGGGTGTGGCGGCAAGCGAGGAAGGGGGCAACCCGTTGACCGACTCGCCGGCCGTGCAACTGGCTCTCTCCGCGCTGCGGCTGGCCGATCACCCGGGCGACACGGCCTCGCGGTTCCATGTGGCGCGAAGCCCGCTGGGCAAGCGGTTGGGTCTCGAGCGGTTCGACGACGCCCGGGCGGCGTGGCGTGTGTCGGCCGGGCTGCGCGAGCGGTTGCTGGCCGACGGCTACGGACCGACCCTGCACGAATGGACCACGTGGCTCGCGCCCGATTGCGACCCTCGCGATTTGGCCCGGCTCGTTCAATTGGTCGAAATGGCCTATGGTTACCAGCCGCAGGCCACGGAGCGGGCCGACGATTTTCTCGACCTGGTCGCGCAACAGAAAGTCGAGGACCCCAGCTCGTCGGAGGTCCGCGTCATGACAATTCACCAGGCCAAAGGGCTCCAGTTCGACGCGGTCGTGCTTCCGGAACTCGACTACCCGTTGCTCGGCCACCCGCCGCGTCTTGTCGTCGGGCGACGCCGGGCGACCGAACCGCCCGAGCGAGTTTGCCGCTACGTCGGCGAGAAGCTGCGACCCATCTTGCCGCGAACATTTGCCGAAATGTTTGAGCACGACGGCCGGCAGCGGGTCGAGGAATCGCTTTGCCTGCTCTACGTGGCGATGACCCGGGCCGTCCATTCGCTCGAAATAATAATTGCTCCGTCGCGTCCCAGCGAGCGGCAGTTGCCGGCCACGTCGGCCGGCGTGCTCCGCGCGGCATTGGCAGAGGCGGGTCGGGTCGAGCCCGAGTCGCTCCTGTTCGAGCAGGGCGAACCGGCGTGGGCGCGGACAATCGCCGCGCCGCGTGCCGTTGGCGGGGCGCCGGTGTCGGTGGCCGAGCCGTCGGTTGTGGAGGAACCGGCCGTCATCCGTCTGGCCGAGCCGGCCGGGCGACCTCGTCGCGGCCTGGACCGTCGCAGCCCGTCGCAATTGGAAGGCGGTCCTCGCGTCGAGCTTGGCCGGCTGCTCCAATTCGACGCCGACGAGGCGCTGGCCCGCGGCACAATCATGCACGCCTGGTTCGAGCAGATCGGCTGGCTCGACGACGGCGCGCCGACCGACGAACAGCTTTTGGAAACGGCCCGGCGACACGTGGCCGACGAGGAAATCGTTCGGCGTTGGATGGTCGATTTTAGGGAAGCGCTCGACCGGGTCGAGGTTCAAGCCGTCTTGCGCCGTTCGACCCAAGACCACGACCCCGACCAGGTTCGTCTATGGCGCGAGCGGCCGTTTGCCATTCGTGAAAACAACGCCTTGCTTGCCGGCACAATGGACCGGTTGATCGTTTGTTACCAAGAGGGCGTCCCCGTTTCGGCCGACGTGCTCGATTTTAAAACCGACCGCCTGCCGCCCGACGATCCGGCCGCCCTTGCCGCTCGGGTCGAGTTCTATCGCCCCCAGATGGAGGCCTACGCCCGCGCTGCGGCGTCGATGTTTGGGCTATCGCCGGCCCAAGTGTCGGCCCGACTGGTCTTCGTCGAGCCGGGCATGGTGAAGAGGATATAGGGTGATGCAACACTTCAGCCGAATGAATAGTTATACAAGGAGAAGGGCAGACGCGACATGGATACACTATGTCGGCCGCAATGTTGCTCATGGGATTCTGTTGTGATGTCATTATGATGTCACCCTGGGTCTGATAAATAAGATTGTAGTTGCACATGGAATAACGCAATATATTACCTACAAACAACTTACCTACTATGTCGCGTGTTTTGGCACGCCATATGCGTTCTCCTTCAATCGGAATGCCGGCCATGGGGGCTGGCGGAGAAAAATGGTTCTTCCGCGGAGAAGGAGAAAGTCATGAAACGCGTTGTCCTGTGTCTGAGTCTGGCGGCGGTAGTGGGCCTGTTGTTGGGAAGCGAGGCCAAGGCCTTCACGGCCTCGCAGGCGATGGTCACCCAGGCGGCCCAGCAAGCCGTCGCCCATCCGGGCCACCACGGCCATCATGGCCACCATCACGGCTGGCACCACGGGCCATATCGCCCTTATCGCCCGTATCGCCCCTATGGTCCGGTGATTGTTGGGCCTCCGGCTGTCTATTATCCGCCCTACTACTATGGGCCGGGCGGTGTCGTGATTCGGGGTCGGGGCTGGGGCATCGGATTCGGATTCTGAAGCAGGCCCACGGGCCGGCCGACTGTCGCCGGCAAGCCTGGTTCGACTCAATCCGAATAGACCCTCCCGCAAACCAACCAACGACCTGGTCACAAAAAACAGGAGTCCCAACAAGGCATCACGGCAGTCGGAATTCCAACGGGCGGTGGTTTTTCCACCGCCCGTTTTTTGTTTTTACCGCGAAACGACTGGGTTTGCATTGGCCGATCGGTCCGCTTACACTGTCGTTGAAATTACGGCCTACAGCTAGGGATTGGTGTCAGGCATAGCCTGACCTACGGAGAGTATGGACGTCCATGCCGGGATTTGCCGATTCGCAAAATAGTTCCTCGATCCATCGACGGTCGTGGCTGCCCGAGGGGGCGAGCCGGGCGGTGGTTGTCGTGGTCCACGGGTTCACCGAGCATTCGGGCCGGTATGAGCACGTGGCTCGGGAGTTGAACGCCCGCGGCGTGGCGGTTCACGCGCTCGATCTGCGCGGACATGGGCGCAGCGGCGGACGGCGTGCTTGGATCGAATCGTTCGGCGAGTACCTGGACGACGTGGAAAACTGCGTCGCCGGGGCGCGGGAAGCGTGTCCGGGCGTGCCGCTCTTTCTGCTGGGTCACAGCATGGGCGGCGTGATTGTCGGGCTTCTGGCAATCGAGCACCGAGTCGAGACGGCGGGGCTGATTTTCAGCGCGCCGGCCATTTGCGTCGACCGCGACGTGTTTCCATTGCTGCGCCGCCTGGCGGCTCTGATGAGCCGTGTGTGGCCTCGGCTCCGCGTGGTTCGGATGGGTTGCGGCAGGCTGTCGCGCGATCCGGCCAATGTCGAACGGTTCCGCGCCGACCCGCTGGTCGTTCACGAGCGATTTCCCGTGCGCACGGGGGCCGAGATTCTCGCGGCCGGCGACCGTCTCTGGCACGAGGGCCACGCGATCGAAACGCCGATTATGGTCCTGCACGGCACGGGCGACCGTGTGGCCGATCCCGAGGGCAGCCGGCGGCTTTACGATCAGGCCGCATCGACCGACAAGACGCTGAAACTCTACGACGGGCTCTATCACGACTTGTTCGGCGAGCCGGAAAAGGATCAGGTCATCGGCGACCTGGTCGAGTGGGTCGTGGAGCGGTGCTAAGCTGGGTTTTCACCACGGAGACGCGGGGGCGCAGAGACGCGGATAAAGTTTGATAGGGAGGGCCACGCTCCGTTACATGCTCCACCGCATTCCACCACACGCCGCTATGGCCCCCGCGGGGGCCATGGTCTGGACAACGGCCGCGTCGAGCCGGACAATGGAGACTTGTCGACGCTCTTGCACTCCTTGGCACCGTGGTAAGGCTCTTGTTGATGTCGGAAACAGACCCGGCGGTGGAATCGTCTTGTGAAACGCCCAACGTTCCCGATCCGTCGGGAGCGAATGATTTCGAGCTGCCCGTGGCCGGCTTCCAAGGCACGGCCGACCAGATCGAGCGGCAGTGGTACGAGCAGGTCTACCGGGGACGCGGCGACTCGATGCCCCAGTTGACCTTTCGGGCCGTCGTGATGGGATCGATTCTTGGCGGCGTGTTGTCGCTGACCAATCTCTACGTCGGGCTCAAAAGCGGCTGGGGATTCGGCGTGGCGATTACCGCGTGCATTCTTTCGTACGCCATTTGGACGACGTTTTATCAGCTCGGGTTGGTCGGCAGCCGGATTACCATTCTCGAAAACAACTGCATGCAGTCGACGGCCAGCTCGGCCGGCTATTCGACCGGCGGCACGCTCATCTCGGCCTTTGCCGCTTACATGATGATCCATGGCGAGCCGCTGTCGATTCCCTTGACGCTCGCCTGGGTTTTCTTCATCGCCGTGTTGGGCGTAACCATGGCCATTCCGATGAAACGCCAGATGATCAACATCGAGCAGCTTCGTTTTCCCAGCGGCATCGCGGCGGCCGAAACGCTCGTCGCCCTGCATTCCCACGGGGCCAAGGGCATGCGCGCGGCCCGGGCGCTGGGCATCGCCGGCGCGGCGGCGGCCGTCAGTAAATTCTGGGCCGAGGGACCAATGCTCTTCGGCGACAAGGCGAGCGCGTATTCGCTGACGGCGATCGTCGAACAGCTCAACAAGAAAGTGCTCGGCCAATCCTGGGTCGATCGCACCGTGCTGTTCGGCTGGGAGCCCATGTTCATCGCGGCCGGCGTGCTGACGGGTCTTCGGGTCTCGATCAGCATGTTCGTCGGCGGCACGCTGTGCTGGATTGTGTTCGTGCCCATCCTGCAACATCAGGGAGTCACCAACGCCACCGGCTATCGGGAACTCATTCTGTGGACTGTCTGGGGCGGCGCGTCGTGCATGGTGTCCTCGGGCCTGCTTTCGTTCGCCCTGCAATGGCGGAGCGTGCTCCGCGCGTTCGGCGATCTGGGCAAGATGTTTTCGCCCGGCAAGCGGCGAGCCGACGAGCTGTCGGCCATCGAAACGCCCGGCTCGTGGTTTGTTCTCGGCCAGGTCGTCTCGCTGGCGGCCCTCTCCATTCTGGCCCATGAATCGTTCGGCATGCCCTACTGGCAAAGCGCGCTGGCCGTGCTTTTGAGCTTTTTGCTGTCGCTGGTGGCGTGCCGCGTGACGGGCGAAACCGACACGACGCCGGTCGGTCCGATGGGCAAGGTGACCCAGTTGATTTTCGGCGCCATCCATCCGGCCAGCGGCAGCGCGAACGTCCTGCGCGCCATGGACGTCAATTTGATGAGCGCGAACATTACGTCGGGCGCGGCCGGCTCGGCCGCCGATCTTCTGGTCGACCTGAAAAGCGGCTACCTGCTGGGCGCCAATCCGCGAAAGCAGTTCCTGGCCCAATTCGCCGGCATTTTCGTCGGCACG
>JAFGAY010000335.1 GCA_016933425.1 Pirellulales bacterium | reverse complement strand
GCCGAGGCGGCGTCGGCGCCGAAGGGTTTTTCGACGACCACGCGGCATCGCGCGCACGATGGTTCGGCCAGCCCCGCGGCGCCAAGGTGGGCCACGGCCGGTTCGTAGAATCGCGGCGCGGTGGCCAAATAGTAGATCCGGGTTGGCTCGGCGCCGGCTTCCAGCCGGTCGAGCGTTTGCCGCAACGCGCGGACGTCGTCGATCCGTTCGATGTCGCCGGGTTGGTAGAAGATGGACTGGGCGAACGGCCGCCACAGGGACGGATCGAACCGGTCGCCGAGGTGTTTGGCGGTTGTTTCGGCCAGCTTGGCCCGCCAGGCGTCGTGGGTATGGGGCGTCCGCGAGAATCCGACGATGCGCAGTCCCTCGGGCAGGCGTTTTTTGCGGTGGAGTTCGTAGAGGGCCGGCACGAGTTTTCGGCTGGTCAAATCGCCCGAGGCGCCGAAAATGACGATGGTATGGGCCATGGCACGCGACGTCCTTGAATCGGTGGCGAGATGGTAGAGCCGTCGTGCCGGCGAGCGACGCGCGCCAACGCGCCGAGCGGGCTCGGCGGCTAACCCATTTTTACCGCAAGTTGGGTGGCGTCAAGTGGCCCTTGGACTCTGGGCAATGGGCACGAAGTTGGGGGGCGGTGCGGCCGTGTAGTTGCCAAACCTTAATCCACCGGGGCAAGCCCGGTGGGGGTTTTGGTTTTGGAAAGCGTTGTAGTTGCCAAACCGTAATCCACCGGGGCAAGCCCGGTGGGGGTTTTGGTTTTGGAAAGCGTTGTAGTTGCCAAACCATAATCCACCGGGGCAAGCCCGGTGGGGGTTTTGGAAGCCAAAACGAATATCAAAACACGTTTTTAGAGCCAGGCGCAGGTGAATCCGCCGTCGACGTTGACGTGGGTGCCGGTGATGAAGCGGCCGGCGTCGGAGACTAAGAGCAGCAAGGCGCCGATGAGTTCGTTGGGCTCGCCGAATCGCCGCATGGGGGTGCCGTTCATGATGGCGTCGATGCGTTGTTGGGTCAACAGTTTGCGGTTTTGCTCGGCGGGGAAGAAGCCTGGGCAGATGCAATTGACGCGAACGCCGGTGGTGCCGAAGTCGTGGGCGATGTTTCTTGTGAGGTTTAGCACGCCGGCTTTGGAGGCGGAGTAGCCGAACACGCGGGACAGGGGCAGGTGGGACGTGACGCTGCCGATATTGACAATGGCTCCGCGGCCGTTGTCGACCATGTGTCGGCCGAAGACCTGGCAGGCGACGAAGACGCCCTTGAGGTTGATCGCCATGACGCGGTCCCACGCCTCCTCGGTGTGGTCGAGAAAGTCGGTTCCGTTGTTCACGCCGGCGCTGTTGACGAGAATGTCGCACCGGCCGGTTGGTTTTTTGGCGTCTTCGAGCAGGGCTTCGAGGGACGCGCGGCTGGTGACGTCGACGGTGGTCCAGGTAGCCTTACCGCCGAGTTTTTCGAGTTCGGCCGCGCGGTTGCGGCATCCTTCCTCGGTTACGTCGGCCACGACGACGTGGGCTCCGGCCTGGGCCAGTCCGGCGCACAACGCCCCGCCGAGCACGCCCGCTCCGCCGATCACGACGGCCGTTTGTCCGTCGAGTCCGAAAAGGTCCTGAAGGTATCGAGAAGTGGATGCCATGAGTGAATCTCCCGTCTCGAAAAAGGGCCAGAGAGCCGGGTTGAGACCCGGCGGTTAAATCGCATTCGCGCCGGGTCACGATCCGGCCTACGTCTATCCGTGTGTGTCCGCGGCCGTGCCTATTTAGGAGTTTTTCTTTCGCGGATCCAATCGGTGTGGAACGGTCCTTCGCCCGGCTTGTCGACGCGGTGATAGGTATGGGCGCCGAAATAGTCTCGTTGGGCTTGTAGCAAGTTGGCGGGGAGCCGCTCGCTGCGGTAGCTGTCGTAATAGGCCAGGGCCGCCGTGAACGCGGGGGTCGGGATGCCGAGCGTGATCGCTGTTTTGACGACGTCGCGCCAGGCCTCTTGGGACGATTCGACGGCCTGTTTGAAATAGGGATCCAGGAGTAGGTTTTCCAGACCGGGAGTTCTGTCGAATGCTTCCTTGATGCGTTCGAGGAAGGTAGCGCGGATGATGCACCCGCCGCGCCATAGCAGGGCGATTGGTCCGAAGTTCAGTTTCCAGTCGTGCTCCTTGGCCGCCGCCTGCATCTGGACGTAGCCCTGGGCATAGCTGCAGATTTTCGAGGCATATAGCGCTTTGCGAATTTTTTCGACGAACGGCTTCTTGGCGGCCGGATCGGCGCCGCAGTCGCAGGCGCGGGCCGTCGGGCCGGCCAGCACCTTGCTCGCACGGACCCGGGCGTCCTTCATGGCCGAGATGCTGCGTGCGTAAACGGCGGTGGTGACCAGGGTGCTCGGCACGCCCAGGTCGAGCGCCAACTGGCTCATCCACTTGCCGGTTCCCTTGGCGCCGGCCGTGTCGAGGATGAGGTCGACCAGGTATTGTCCGGTTTCGGGGTCCTTGACGCTGAAAATATCGCGGGTGATTTCGATCAGGTAGCTATCGAGTTCGCCTTGGTTCCACTGGGCGAAGACGTCGTAGAGTTCGTCGTTCGACATGCCCAGGGCCTGCTTGAGCATCCAGTAGGCTTCGCAGATCAACTGCATGTCGCCGTATTCGATGCCGTTGTGGACCATTTTGACGTAGTGTCCTGCTCCGCGGTCGCCGACCCATTCGCAGCACGGGATGTCCTGGTTTGGGCCGACCTTGGCCGAGATGGCCTGGAAGATTTCCTTGACCAGCGGCCAGGCTTTGGGGCTTCCGCCGGGCATGATCGAGGGTCCGAACCGCGCGCCTTCCTCGCCGCCGGACACGCCCGTGCCGACGTAGAGCAGGCCTTTTGATTCGACGACGCGGGTGCGTCGTTCGGTGTCGCGGAAGTTGGTGTTTCCGCCGTCGATGATTACGTCGCCCGGCTCGAGCAGGCCGATGAGTTGTTCGATGACGGCGTCGATCGGCGAGACCTCGGGATAGAGTCGCTCGGTGATCGCGGGAACGGCGTCGGGGCTCTTGATCATGAGCATGACCTTGCGCGGCCGAGCGAGATGGGCGACCAGTTCCTCGAGGCTATGGCACCCGACGATCTTGCGTCCCTTGACTCCCTCGGCGTTGATGAAATCGTCGACCTTGCTCGTCGTCCGGTTGAAAACGGCCACCGAGAAGCCGTGGTCCTCCATGTTGAGAACCAGATTTTGTCCCATCACCGCCAGGCCCATCAGGCCGATATCGCATTTGTCCGCCATCATATTATCCCGTAATTTCGTGTCTTTCGTGTCTTTCGTGGTAAAAAACGTAAATGCCCTATTTCTATCCGTCGCAGGAGCAGCCACATGCCTGAACCGGCCAGGGCGGGTTTTCGGGCAGATAGCTTTCGAACTCGTCGAGCAGTTCCTTCTGATAGGCCCCGCCGAACGTGCCCGACAGGAACCGTTCGATTCCCTCCTCGAAGAGCCGTTTCCAGCTTGCTTCCTCCGCGCCTGGATTGATGGGGAAAAAGAGGGTTTGGTTGGCGACGGCCGCCCGATAGTCGCCCGGCGCGTCGCCGATCATCAGGGCGCAATTTGGCCCATACTGCGAGGCCGTCTGGAGCGATTGTTTCTTGGTGCCGATTTCCTGGCCGCAGATCGCGGCGATGTATTTTTTCAGATCGTGTTCTTCCCATTCGCGGGTGAGGGCCTCTTGGGGCGTGGCCGAAACCACCAGGATGTCGGCCTCCCCGTCGATTTTATCGAGGCACTCGCGAACGAACGGGAACGGCGGCACGCCGCGGACCATGCCGGCTATTGATTCGTTGACCGCCTTCGACCAACGCAGCGCCAACTCGAGTTCGGGATCGTGGTTCTTTTCGACCTCGGCCTCGAGCGCCGGATTGCCCAGCTTCGTCTCGCGGTGGATCCAATCGGCCAGCGACTGGGGGATTTCGATCGCGACGCCCCGGGCCTTGACCTCGGGCCGTTTTTGCAGCCACTGGAACGTTTCGATCAATGCCGGAAACCGGTTCACGCCCCGGCTTTTGCTGTAAAGATTGACGAACTCGGCCGCCTCGCGGGCGTATTTGCTGATGCCCTGGAGCTCGTAGTAGTTGATGATGTTTGGAATGAAGCACTCTTTGTGCTTCAACTCCATGGTGTCGAACGCGCAGCCGTCTGAATCGATGCCCACCAGGTACTTGCTGGTTGCCTTGAAATTCAACATGGTTGGTTTCTCTTCGTGGTGAGTCTTGCGAGAGCCGGATTTCTCGGTCCGGCCAACTGGTTATGATTTTCGGCTTGCTTGGGGGACGTATTCGGGCAGTTTTTTCTCGGCGAGGATTGGCGAGAATCGGGCTAGCCGTTGACGTCCGTCGATCATGGGCAAGCTGGGCATTTCGTCGCCGACCAGCGGCCGGGCGTAGCGGATGAACTCGTCGGTTACGTCGCAGCCGTTTTGGGTGATCCAGTCGGCTGGGAAAGTGCGTTCGCTGTTGGCCACGTCGGCCAAGGGCACCTTGTCGTAGCGCACGTTGTAGAGGGGACCCGGCTCGCGGAGGATGGTGGCCATGAAGCCGCTCTGGCCGGTGGCGGCCAGCTCGACCGCCTTCTGGCCGACGCGGTAGGCCTCGTCCAAATCGACCGTCGATGCGTAGGCCATCGAGTGGCGTTGGTCGGTGCCCGAGACGTTGCCTCGGGCCGCTCCCTTGGCGGCCAGCCCGACCTGGTTCAGATAGTTGACGACGATCTGAGCGACGGTCGTCTGGCTTGAGCTGAAGGACGTGTGGCCGAACGAGTCTTTGACCTCGCCGAGCGAGCCGACGTCGAATCCCTCGCTGATCACGACCAGCGCCCGGCCGCGGCGGCGGAGTTGATCGTTGACCTGATCGGCCAGTTGTTCGAGCGAGCAGGGACTTTCAGCCAGGTAGATCAGAAGCGGCATCTCGCGTGTCGGATCGGCAAGCCGCGCGGCGGCCGGAATAAAACCGATCTTTCGGCCCATCGCCTGCATGACCAGCACCGGATCGGCCGGGCACGAGCCGGCGTTTTCCTCGTTGGCGTTCTGGACCATGTGCATCCAGTACTTGGCGGTCGAGCCGTAGCCGGGCGTGTGGTCGATCAGCTTGAACTG
>JAFGAY010000334.1 GCA_016933425.1 Pirellulales bacterium | reverse complement strand
GGCACGATCTTCACCGCCGTGCTGAGCAGCATGGTCGACCAGGGCAACGACGGCTCCGGTCTGCTGCCGATGAAGGGCATGGTCGCCATCACGGCCGGGGGCGAGGACGGATTCGGCGACCAGGCCGCCTTCCATTATCTGACGTCGGACCTTTATCTGGGGACGTCGGTCGACGCGGAGCTTGACGGCCAGCCCAACGCGCAGGCCACCGGCGACGACAATACCGACACGGACGACGAAGACGGCGTTCTGCTTCCCAGCGAATTTGTCGCCGGAACCACGAAGAATTTCGACGTCAAGGTCCATCTCGGTTCGACGTCGACGGCCTATCTTTATGGTTGGATGGATTTCAATCTTGACGGCGTATTCACGCCCGACGAGCAAATCCTTTACGGCAACGCGATTACGGCCGCCGATCTCAACGCCGAGAGCATCTACTCGGCGACCGTGACGATACCGATCGCCGCCGTGGAAGGGACCACGATTGCCCGATTCCGCCTGAGCACCGACGCCGATCTGAGTTTCAGCGGCGCCGCGTCCGACGGCGAGGTCGAGGACTACCAGGTCGACATCGTCCATGGCACGGCCGTGTTGGCCGGTTGGGTTTTCGAGGACCGCGACCGCGACGGCGCCTTCGACAACAGCGAAATCGGCATTGCCGGGGTCATTGTCTACATCGACGAATACACCGACCCGATGAAGCTGGGCAACCCGCAGTTCGACTGGGACGACCTGAACGGCAACGGCCAGTTCGATCCGGATATCGACCGCGCCTACGAGCCGTACGTCATCACGATGGCCGACGATCTGACGACGCCCGGCATCGACGAGACGGGCTACTACATTTTCGACGGTCTGGCGGGTCGGCCCACGGCCTACCAGGTCCGTTTCGACGCCCCGTCCCTCGAGGACTACCAGGTCATCTATCCCGACGGCACCGTCCGGTTCCCCGACGGTTCGCGCGGCAACGACGACCACTCCTACACGATGTATCTCCAGGAAGGCGAGGAATTTGAGAACGTCAATTTCGGCAGTTATCCGAAGCCGAGCGTTTCCGTCGTCGACGTGACCAAGTACGAAGGCCACGAGGGATTCACGGACGTCCAAGTCACGTTACGGCTGGTCAACTCCTTCGGCGCGCCGGTCGAGATCAACTACTGGACCGAGGACGGCAGCGCGACGATCGACAACGACGACTATGTGGCTAAGAGCGGAACGATTACCTTCGATCCGCAGTCTATTCCGGCTCCGACCTGGGACATTCACCACCTGACCAGCAACGCCTCGAACGACTACGATTACGGCGTGTCGGGCAACTACGTGTCTTGGGAAGGCTTCGACGGAAACGACTGGGAGATTTACCTTTCCAACGGCACTTACGACGAAGGCGGCGTTCCCTACGTCATCCAACTGACCAACAACGACACCGACGATCGTTTTGCCAGTCTTTACGACACGGGCGCGAGCGTCAACGTGGTTTGGGTGGGGACCGACGGCCACGACGACGAGATTTATCTCTATAACGGAGCGACCGATGCTGACGGCACGCCGACCGTTATCCGCATCACGTCCAACGCCTACGACGACCACGATCCGCAAGTTTCCGATTCGCTGATCACATGGTGGGCCGACGACGGCGAGGGCGACAACGAAATCTTTGTCCTCGATCTCGCCTATGTCGACAATCCCAGGCCGCACATCATCAATCTGACCGACAACGCGCTCGACGACCGCGATCCGGTGCTTTCGGGGCGGAACATCGTTTGGACTGGTCTGCGGGGCGGAACCAACACCGAAATCTTCGTCTTCGATGGCGAAAACGGAGACCTGGCCAATCCCGAAATCGTTCGCGTGACCAGCAACAGTCGAGTCGACCAGGCGCCGCAAATCGACGGCAACCAGATCGTCTGGGAAGGTCAGATCGGCACTTCCCACGAGATATTCCTCTACAAGATCGATTCCCGTTCCACCACCCAGGTCACCACGAACTCGGTCGAGGATCGTTATCCTCAAATTTCCGGAAACGAAGTGGTCTGGCAGAGTTTCACCGGATCGAACTGGGAAATTCTCAATTACAACACCGTCGCCCAGTCGACGCCCGAGAATATCTCAAAGAACACCTATTACGACGAAGTCCCCCAGATCGCCGGAAACCAGGTGGTATGGCGGGCCTTTACCGGCTGGACTTGGGAGGTGTATCACTACGATCTGCAGACCGACGTTCTCACCAACGTTTCCAACAGCGATGGCTATGATTTCAATCCGCAGGTTTCCGACGTCATGGTCGTTTGGCGGGCCAACGTCGATGGGAACTTCGAGATTCTCGCTGCCGAGCGCAACGAGCCGGAGGTCCTCGAGACGATCACCCTGCGAATCATCGGGGATCGCGACTTTGAAGACGACGAGTATTTCTACCTCAACTTCGAGGCGGTCGAAATCGACACCGTCCGGTTGGAAAGCGACCGGGCCGTGATCAATATTCTCAACGACGACGGAGCGCTCGACTTCGGCGACGCCCCCTCGCCCTATCCCACGCTGCTGGTTGACAACGGCGCCCGGCATCTCGTCGTCGCCGGCGTTTACCTCGGATCGGCGATCGACGCCGAGACCAATGGCAAACCGAACGCGGAAGCCAATGGCGACGACGTTTCAGTCACCGACGATGAAGACGGCGTGGTCATTCCCGCGTCGCTCGCCCAGGGCACCACGGTCGGCCTCACCGTAACGGCCTCGACCCTGGGATTTCTCGATGCTTGGATGGACTTCAACGCCGACGGCGATTGGGACGACGAGGGCGAGCGCATTTTCGCCGGCCAAATGCTCACCGCCGGCGCCAACACGTTGAACGTCAACGTGCCCTCGACGGCCAAAATCGGATCGTCTTATGCTCGATTCCGCTTCAGCAGCTCCGGCGGCCTTGGCTACACCGGCCAGGCGTCCAGCGGCGAAGTCGAGGACTATTGCGTCCAGTTCGTCGCCCAACCGCTTGTTTCCAACCACGTCGTCACGCTCTCCGGCACCGACGGCAACGATCTGTTCGAGTTCTACGCCGGCAGCACTCTGGTGGTCGAACTGAACGGTTCCCGGATGGAATTCCCCGCCTACAACGCCGGCAATCCCAACAGCGTTCACACGATTCTCTTCGACGGTGGCAAGGGCTCCGACACGGTTCTCTTCCACGGCTCCACGCAGAGCGAATCCGTCGAACTTTGGACCAACCGCGGCGTGTTCAAGGGGCCCGAGGGAACTTACGGTTCGCCGCACAATCCGTATCGATACCTTGTCGACACGACCAACGTTGAATGGATCGAGGCCGGCGCGGGCGGCGGCAACGACGCGGCTGTCTTGCACGACAGCATTGCCGACGACGTTTTCACCGCGCGGCCGGGGTATGCCGAGATCAAAGCGGCCACGGCCGTCGACGCACCGCTGGTCGCCATTGGGTATAACCACGTTCAGGCAATCAGCAGCGTCGGATCCGATACGGCCAATCTCGAAGGCACCTCGGGCGACGACCAGTTCGTCGGCAATCCCAACACCAGCGAACTGACCAACAGCGACGGAACGTCCTTCCGGGCCGATGGTTTCGACAACGTGATCGTCGCCGGCCAGGGCCACGCCGCCATCGGCGACAAATCCTGGATCACCGGTTCGGCCAATGACGACCAGTTCACGTCGTATCCGACCCAGTCGGTTATGAGCGCGAGCGACTATCGGATGGAGTTGAACGCCTTCCGCTACGTGACCGCCTACGCGGGCGCCGGCGGCACCGACCGGGCCAATCTGTTCGACTCGTCCGGCGCGGAGACCCTCACCGCCAAGCCCGAGTACGTCAAACTACGCAATAATAGCGGCGCATTTGAAGTGACCGCCTATTCGTTCCGTTACACGGCGACGACCGCCACCGCCGGCGGGAGCGACGTCGCCAACTTCTTCGATTCGCCCGGCGCGGACACCTTCGAGGCGACTCCGACCTACGCCAAGCTCTACGGCGACACGTTTTACAATCGGGCCGACTACTTCCGCCAGGTCACGGCCGACGGCCACGGCGGCGGCGACGGCGCCGACAACGACGTGGTTCGCCTGTATGATTCGACAGGCAACGACATCGTGATCGCCGGCACCAACTCGATGCAGTTGATCGGCGCCGGCTTTCAGATCAGGGCCGACTACTTCCAGCACCTGGTGGCCTTTGCCAGCAAGGGCTACGACCAGGCCCGGCTCTATGGAACCAGCGGCACCGACACGTTCCTCGGCACGACCAGCTACGGAAAGATGACCACCCTCGAGGAAAGCCGGTCGTTGCGGGCCTACGGATTCGACAAAGTCCAGGCCTGGGGCTTGGGCGGCAACGACGTCGCCTATCTCCACGACTCGCCGCTGGGCGACCTGCTGGAAACCGGAACCACGGCCCCCGACACCGAGAAAGCCTGGGCCCAACTCTCGAACGACGACATCGATTTCCTCGTTTGGGTCACCAACTTCGAGAGCGTTCGAGCCTACTCGAACAGCTCGGGCGACCGCAAGGATCTCGACCCGAACGTCACCGACTTCGTATTGATCACCGAGGGAACCTGGGAGGATCTTTAAGGAGGATTTTGATCTCGGGTTTCAGGGAATTTTGTCAGGCACGGGGTGCCTTGACATACGGGGGCTTTACTCCAACCTCTTTTCTTGATCTCGATTTAGAAGCCTCTGGATTCGTGATTGCGTCTTTTCAGTCTTCACTCGGTCCAGTATTTCTGTAATGATTGGCACAACACT
>JAFGAY010000333.1 GCA_016933425.1 Pirellulales bacterium | reverse complement strand
GGCGACCATGCCCTTCATCGGCAGCAGACCGGAGCCGTCGTTGCCCTGGTCGACCATGCTGCTCAGCACGGCGGTGAAGATCGTGCCCACCTGGCTGTTGACCGCCGCCACCACGGTCGCGGCGGTCGTGAACTGTGGGTCGACGTCGATGCGCAATTCATTGGCGTCGGCGTCGTATTCGACGAACGCCTCGTCGCCGTAGGCGAGTTCGTTGACAATGACGACATTCACGTCGTTCATCGCCTCGCCCAGCACGACGGCCGTGATCAACATGTCGTTGTTCTGGCCGGCGAGAATCAGATGGGCCGCGGCGGCCTGCGAGTCCTTCTTCGTGAAGTAGCTCAGCGGCGCGTCGCCGTAGTCGCGCGGAGAGTCGGTGACGAGTATCTGGTAATCCTCAACCTCGCCGTCGACCGCCCCGCCGGTGACGCCGAGGAATTGCTCCGTGCTCAAGCGGAATCGGGCAAACGTCTTGCCAACAACCGCGTCGGCGGGAATCGCGACCGAAAGCGCGTTGTCGCCGGCCGCCAGGAGAAGGCCCGTGGCAATCTGCTCGCCGGCGTCGTCCCAATCGCCGTCGGCGTTGAAGTCGATCCAAGCGTTCAGGTAGCCGCCCCCGACCGAGGCTGCGACGCTCACGTCGACCGTCGTGCCCGGAACGATATAGTCCAGGAACCGGACGCCGTTTTCATCGTTGATCACCACCGGCGCTCCGCCCGTCTCGTCGATCAGACCATGGTTGTCGTCGCCGCGAGCCGTTGCGCTGGGTTGGCCGTCGAGTTCATCGTCGACGTCGGCCAGCGTGACGCCTAGGAAGAGCGAACCACCCAGTATGTGGTAGGCGCCGTTGTCGGCCAGGAGGGTGGGATAGGGATTGGGCGCGTCGCCGAAATCCTTCAAACTGTCGACCAGCACGACCTGGTAGTCCTCGACCTCGCCGCCGACGACTTCGCCGGTCGGTCCGATGGGCGCGGCCGTGTCGTCGTAGCCGATATAGCGGAATCGCATGAACGTTTCGCGCGGGAAATAGCCGGAGACCGTCGGCAGCGTGAAACTGAGCGAGTTCCAGCCCTTGGCCAGCGGCTCGCTGGCGATCACGTGCTCGTCGGCGTCGTCGAAATCGCCGTCGCCGTTCAGGTCGATCCAAGCGTGCAGGTAGCCGCCGGAGGCCGATGCCTTGACGTCCAACGTAACGGTGCTCCCCACCAAGAAAGACGAGGTGAACGACACGCCGTCGTCCATCGTGTCCGCGCTGGCGTTCTTAAGCAACTCGCCGGTTTCAAGATCATACGCGACTCGTGCGTCCGCTTCGCCGGACACGCCGTTGCCCAGATAGTAATTGCCGATGAGCAAGTGCCGCGCGCCGTCGCTGTCAAGCGTGGTGGGATAATCGGGATCGGGAGCGTCGCCGAAGTCGACGTATCCGATCGACACGGTGAAGTACGTCATGCCGTCGCGGTTGGGACGCAGCGCGTTGCCCGCGATGTCGCGGATTCCCTCGGCCGAATTATCGAGCACGATCTTGTAGCGGCTCGCGTCTTTCCAAAGTCCGGGAGCGGCGATCAAGGTGATCACGTCCGTGGCGTCGTCGTAGCGGAAGTAGTAGTCCTTGTCGAGGACCAAGGGAACGCTGCTGCCGTCCTTGTAGATGGTCACGGTGGACGGCGTCACCGAGTGGTCGTCGATGCCGATGCCGTCGGTCGTGTCGCTCAACTGAATGGAGAAGACGGGCAAATCCTCGCCGACGACGAAGACGTCGTAGGGCGCCAGGTCGCGGTCGACGCCCGGCGGATCGAGAACGCTGTCGCGATCCATGGGGTCGATGAGGGTCGCCGTCGGCGCGACGAAATCGACGCGGTCGATGGCTCCACGGTCCTTGAAGATGTTGCTTCCCATTCCCGAGGGCGGCTGAGTGTTGATGTCATCGGCGCGGAGTTGACCGTAGATATCCGCGTTGGGCGCCAAGATGGGCGAGGGCGAAATACCCAAGGGATCGCGGACTTGCTTGAGTGTCGAACGATCTTCCAGCGAATCGATGGAACTGTCGATCACGCGGCTTCCAGCCGCCGGATAGAAGTTGCCATTGTCCGGATCCACAAACAGCGGCTCGTCGGGATCCAGGAAAAGGGCAGTCTGGGATGGGTTAATGCCAAGCGTGTTGAGCCCGTTGTTCTGGTACGCATTGGCGCCGATAACGGTGGTCGAACAAGTGTCGTCGACGGAAATGCCGATTTCGAGATTGGCAACGATGTTGTTGAGAATGGTCGGACTAGCGTTTTGGGTCACCTCGATGCCTATACCGGCGCTGGCAATGGGAACGCCGGTGTCGGCAGCCAATCGCCAGACATAGATGCCCGGATCCATCAGGTCTTCGAGATCGTGTAGCGATCGCGGCCGGCTGACGCTGATGTAGTTGGAGTGGTCACCGGCATCAAAGCCAATCTGGGCTCCCTCGCCTCCAAAACCACCCATGCCGTCGACGTCGCCACTGGTCCATTGCATGTCGTGGTAGACGAACATGACGATGTCGCCGACCGGATCATCCTCGATGTAGAGCGTAAATGAGTTTTTCTTGTCGGCGTGCGTGCTGTAGTACCCTACATCGATCCAGTCGATCTGTACAACAGGATTGCCATTCGAGCTGGTGCCGTAAGCCACGCGGACCTCGCCGGTCGCCCGCGTGTCGACGTCGGCCCAGAATGGGGCAATGATGGGGGTATTTTGCGGGAATCCATCTGGCACGAAATCCCAAAGCGGCTCGTCAAACGTGATGTTGCCGTTGTTGTTCACGTACATCTCGGTGTACGTGTTGCCATAGAAGTTCAGGGCGAAACCGATTGCCAACAGCTCAGTACTATTGTCGTCGTTGGGTCCCATGACAATATCGCCCGGCTCGAGCAATTCGACCGGCGCGGAGCTGCCATAAACGGTATTATTCACAATTCGTCCAAAGGGAACGGCCGCCGGAGCGATTGGGGTTGTTCCGTCCTGGTTCGTGTCGCCGCTGAAAAGAATGCCGCTCGTGCCCGCGCCGACGATCAGGTTGTTTTGAATCATCACGCAGGGGACGAGATCTTGCTGATTGACCTTGACCAGCGGCGCGGTGGAGCCGGGGTGCGGCGAACCGTCGCGCTGGCCCGCGTCGAATTCGATGCCATAACCGGCGGGGTAGAGGATTTCGTTCGATTCGATGACGACGATCCCCTGAACCCGCTCCTCGTTCGGATCGCCCTCGATCTTGCGGAGATGCGAATTGCCAAGCGACAGCGAGATGGGAATCGCGTAGGCGAGGGTCGACAGGAGAACGGTCGACTGATGGGCCAGATAATCGGCGGTGAAAATATCGGGCATTTCATCTTCGTCGATGTCGCCCAAGGCAATGCCGCGCGGCCCGGTTCCGGTCGGAATAGCAATGGGGCTATCGCTGAGCGTGTTTTCCGAGAGGCCCGTTCCGAGCAGGATATAACCCCCGTTGATGGAGTAGTTGACGGTGACGACGTCGAGGTTTTCGTCGAGATCGAGATCAGCCACGTCGAGCGCGACCGGTTCGGTTCCCGCGGCGTAATCGACCGCGTCGGCAAAACCGCCGAAACCGTCGCCCAACAACAGCGACACGGTGCCTTCGACGCGATTGGCCGTGAGGATGTCCGGCGCGCCGTCCTTGTTCATGTCGCCCAGTTTCACGTCGACCGGCAGGCGGCCCACGTCGTAAGTGACCGGCGCGGCATAAACGACGTTGGTCACGCCCAACAGGACCGAAACCGTGTTGTCGCGCGAATTGGCCGCGACGATGTCGCTGAAACCGTCTCCGTTGAGATCGCCGACGGCTATGCCCATCGGCGCCCAGCCGACGGGCAGCGTGACGGCCGATTGGAACGTTCCGTCGCCCAGCCCGTAGAGGATCGTGACGGTTCCGTCGGTTTTGTTGGCCGTGACAATGTCGACGTTTCCGTCGGCGTCGAGGTCGTACAGAGCGACGTCCGAGGGCTCGTTGCCGACGGCCAACGTGACCTGGCGTTCATAGGTGCCCGTGCTGTTGCCCAACAGGAGGGAGACCGTGTGATCGCCGGCGTTCGAGGTAACGATGTCGTAAGTGCCGTCGTTGTTGACGTCGGCCATGGCGATGGCCGAGGGCAGGTTGCCAACATCATAAACGACGCCGCTCAGGATGTCGGTGACGGTGCCCGTGTATTCGTCGCACGTGAAAGCCACGTCGACGATGAGGTCGCCGTTGACGTCGTAGACAACGACGCCGGTGGGGAATTGGCCTTCCTCGTCGTAAACGAGGAGGTCGATGCCGTCGACCACCGCGGCGCCGTTGAGCAGCACGCGGTTGCTGCCGACGGCGTTTGAGTAGTAGACGCTCGTGGCGGTCACGTCGAGATCCGCCGCCGAATTGATCGCGGCCACGATCAACGCGGCCATCTCGTCGGCCCGCAGCCCTT
This sequence comes from Pirellulales bacterium, assembly GCA_016933425.1. Lineage (GTDB taxonomy): Bacteria > Planctomycetota > Planctomycetia > Pirellulales > Thermoguttaceae > UBA11386. The sequence goes on along the minus strand of JAFGAY010000333.1, from coordinate 104 downwards.
CCTCGAACGCGACGTCGATCACGGTGGGATCGGCCGTGAAGGGCAGATCAGGGTCGATGAATCGGAACGTTTGCGAGTGCAATCCGTCGGAAACGATAAACGTG
>JAFGAY010000332.1 GCA_016933425.1 Pirellulales bacterium | reverse complement strand
TCCTCCGCGTCCTCCGTGGTGTTTATCACGGCATAGTGGCAACAAGTGTTGGAGTATAAAATGACTCAGCGAAGGATTCTCGTCACTAGCGCGTTGCCTTACGCCAACTATCAACTCCACATCGGCAACATGCTGGAGCACATCCAGACCAATTTTTGGGTCCGGTTTCAGAAGCTCCGCGGCCACAAGTGCGTCAGCCTTTGCGCCGACGACACGCACGGCACGGCCATCATGATCAGCGCCCAGCAGCAGGGCATCCGCGAGGAAGAACTCATCGCCCGGATGCAAAAGGCGCACATCGACGACATCGCCGGCTTCGACGCGGAGTATGACAACTTCGGCAGCACCAACAGCCCGGAAAACCGCGCGCTGTGCCAGGAAATCTGGGCCGCCATTCGCAAAGCGGGTCTGGTGGTCGAAAAGGAGGTCACTCAGCTTTTCGACCCGAAAGCCGGCACGTTTCTGGCCGATCGCCAGGTCAAGGGAACCTGCCCCAAGTGCGGCGCGCGGGATCAATACGGCGACAACTGCGACAAGTGCGGCGCCACTTACAGTCCGGCCGATCTGGTCGATCCGAAAAGCGCCTTCACCGGCGCCACGCCCGAGGTGCGCGGCGCCGTCCATCTGTTCATTCAAATCGAACGGCTGCACCGGTTTCTCGCCGAATGGACCCAATCCGGCGAGCATTTGCAACCAGAGGTGGCCAATTACCTGGCCGGCCATTTTCTGCACGAACCGCTTCGCGATTGGGACGTCTCGCGGCCGGCGCCCTATTTCGGGTTTGAGATTCCCGACTCGCCGGGCAATTATTGGTACGTTTGGTTCGACGCGCCGATCGGCTACATGGCCTCGACCCGGCAATGGTGCGACGCTCACGGCGAGGCGTTCGACGACTGGTGGCGAAGCGAGGCGACCGAAATCCACCACTTCATCGGCAAGGACATCACCTACTTCCACACGCTTTTCTGGCCGGCCATGTTGCACTCGGCCGGATTCAGTCTGCCGACCAAGGTCCACATCCACGGTTTCTTGACCGTCGGCGGCGAAAAAATGTCGAAGAGCAAGGGAACGTTCATCCGCGCGGCGACCTATCTCGAACACCTCGACCCGGCCTACCTGCGATATTACTACGCCTCGAAGCTCGGTCCCCGGGTCGACGACCTCGATTTGAATCTCGACGAGTTCATCACCAAGATCAACTCGGACCTGGTCGGCAAGGTCGTCAATCTGGCCAGCCGCACGGCCAAATTCGTCGAAAAGACGGGCCTGGCGGCCGAATATCCCGACGACGGTGGATTGTTTGCCCAAGCCGCCGACGAAGGCCAAACCATCGCCGAGGCCTATGAGCAATGCGACACGAATCGGGCGATGCGACAAATCATGGCCATCGCCGATCGGGCCAACCAGTACGTCGAGCACGCCCAGCCCTGGGTCCTCGCCAAGGATCCGGCCAAGGCCCGGCAATTGCAGGACATTTGCACGGTTGGCCTGAACCTTTTCCGCCAGATCGCCGTATATCTAGCGCCCGTCCTCCCGCGAATGGCGCGGCAAACGGGCGAGCTGCTCGGCCGGCCCATCAGCCATTGGGACGAAGCCCAAACGCCGCTGTTGGGCACGCCCGTCGGCCGGTTCCAGCACATGATGACCCGAGTCGATAAAAAACAGGTCGACGCCATGATCGAAGCGAGCAAACAACCCGACGAGAGCGCCGCGGTCGTCCCGGCCGGACAACCTGAACAGGGTTCTTCCTCCATCGACAGCGATCAGCCGCTTGCCGACGTTCCGCTGGCGCCCATGTGTTCGTTCGACGATTTCCAGAAGGTCGACCTGCGGGTCGCGCGGATCGTCGCAGCCGAGGACGTGCCCGAGGCCAACAAGCTCGTCCACCTGACGCTCAGCCTGGGCGGCGATAAACGGCTGAACGTCTTCGCCGGGATCAAGTCGGCCTACAAACCCGAGGATCTCGTCGGCCGGCTGGTCGTTTGCGTGGCCAATCTCGCGCCGCGCAAGATGAAATTCGGCACGAGCGAAGGCATGATCGTCGCCGCGGTCGGCGAGGGAGGAAAATCGCTCTCGCTGGTCGCTCCCGACCAGGGCGCACGGCCGGGCCATCGCGTGCAATAGTAAAAAACCGAACCGCGGCTGCAACCGAACCGCGACCGTAAGGAAGCGACCCCATCACTGGAAGCCCTTTCGTGCTTTCTTCCTTTCGCGTTTTCGTAATTTCCCTGCTGTTGTTCGTCCCGGCGGCGACGCCGGCAGTCGACGCGCCGCGCGTCGTTTTGCGCCAGGCCGCGGGCGATGGAACGCTCGCGCCGCGATTCTACCACGTCGATCCCAACAGCCCCCCGGCGCCGACGGCCTGGTTTCCCACGCAAAACGACGTTTTTGAAACCGTCCCGGTTCGCCGCGCGCCGGACCCGCGACAGGCGGTCAATCCGGGCGGCCCGACGGTTGTCTTTCGCGATCGTTTCGGCTGGTGGTTCACGCCCGAGCGGCCGGTGATCGTTTATCGTTTCGCCGAAGTGCCCCCGGTTCTCCGCGGCGCGCTGTCGGCGGCCACGCGCGCGATGGTCGTCAAGGAACTAGCCGACAAACCTTACGACAAGACCCGGGTCAAGAAAAAGGAAGAACACATACGCCTGCCCGCGCCGACCCTCCGCCACCCGAAGCGCACGAAAAAGCACCGCATTCTTTCGACGCGCGAGGAGTACCAGATTCAGGCCCGGCTCGACGGGCAGCCGGCTGTCGAAATCACGCACATGCCCTACCTCAAACGCCACGACCAGCCGGAGCACGGCATTTTGATGTTCGTCGTTCGGGCTGAGTTGCCCGTGGCCGGCCGGGTGCGATATCGCGTGCCCGACGTGTTGAGCGTTTCGACCGGCTATCGCGCCCAGGTGGCCCTGGACGTGGTGGTCGAGGTGCGTGCGCGGCGCGACGCCGACGCGGTCCATCTCGACGCGCCCGAGGTGCTGCGGATTGACGCGCGGATCGAAAATCTCAATCTGTCAAAAGATCTGCTCGACGCGGCGCGACGGCCGATCCGCGACCTGCTGAACGATGAACTCCGTCGAAAACACGACCGGATTCGCCAGCAGGCCAACAAGGCCATTCACAAGGCGATCGACGACCAGACGTTCCGCTCGCCGCTGTTACGCTACCTGCTGCCGCTGTGACGCTCGCAGGAGCCGTTTCCCGGGCCTTCGTGCGGCGGCGCCGGCAAGCATCAGAGTGGTCAGAGCCATCCACGACGACGGTTCGGGGATGGGCACGGATTCGGCGGCGACCGTTCCCCAGTTGGCCGCCAAAATGGCCGCGTCGGCCGCGTTGACCGTGCCGTCGTCGTTGAAATCGCCGTCGCCCCACAGGGCATTCGCGTCGCCCCAATGAGCCGCCACGATCGCCGCGTCGTCCTCATCGACCGTGCCGTCGCTGTCGGCGTCGCCCGGCAGGGCATCGATCACCGCCGCCAAGGCCGTCCATAGGGCCCACGCGGCATACGCTTTCCGATTGCCGTTAAGCGGCTTGCTGTGGGCGCACGTGCAATTGAACCAATCGACCCCTTCGGTGTGACTATTCTGCCAGTCGGTGGCCCAGTTGCGATCTTGGCTGCCGTTTCCGTCCGAGTCATAGTCGCAATTGTCCGTCACCAGCTTGTCGCCGTAGTAATTCTCATCGGGATCCCAACTTTCGATGTCGGCGAAGTCGTAGAGGATTTTATCGTTGGCAATGCAGTAGTCGCGAATCTGCTGGTTTCGCAAGAATAGGTTGCCCGTCGTGCTGCATCCGTTCACGTGCCCGGTCATGTAGACGAAGCGCACGGCCGGATAATCGATTTCGAGTTGGTTCATCAATCCGAGATAGAGATTGATGTTTGCCTCGG
>JAFGAY010000007.1 GCA_016933425.1 Pirellulales bacterium | reverse complement strand
GAAGACCTTCATTGCAGGCTCTCCATTAATATATTCGCTCGCTTGTTTTGAACTGCCGCTTCGCGCCGGGGCGAGCCAGCACGAAACGGAACAGCCCCTTGCCTGCGGACCTCTAGGCCGTTGGGTCGATCCTTCTCGCCGGCTGTGAGCCAGCCGGCCATCCGCAAACATCTGGGTCGGGGTCTGACGTAATTCGCTTCAAGTCGGCAGCAGCTCAGCTCCTTCTGATCTTCGCCGCACTAATCACATCGGCAACCAGGTTAGCCGGAAACCAGGGAAAATCCGTAAAATAGAGAAGAAGCGTATCAGTTCTCTGATTACGAATCCTATTCCTACCCGGAACAAACAACCGGTGACCACATGCAATAAGGGGAGACCAAGCAGAAGGTCCACTACAACCGGACATCCGTCGTGGACCATTCAAGGCTGATGCCTTGAAAGCAGGTTCCCCCCTTGGACTCGCCTCGCGTCTGCCGGGCACACGTCACACACCCAGAAACGGAGGCAAGCCGTCCACTGTCTAATTTCGTGCCAATTAGGGGGTCGACTTTAGACAGTTTCTCCAATTGTGACGGCAACACCGGTCATGACGGAAGTTCGGGACGTGACGGCTGGCTTTCCGCATCACGCTTGGGCCTCAGGAAGCAGAATAAAACGCGAGGCGGGGTGTCGCCTGGAGGAAGTTCATCGCCAGAAACAGTCGCATGCCGACGTCCGGTCATGGAAAGACAGCCTTCTTGAGCAGAATCGTGCTTGAAATCTCCCCCAACAGCGTTAGAAACACGGCATTTTTCCGAATCCATGAGGCAAAGACTTGACAATTCGGGTGCGAGTCTGGTTGACTAGGGTGGATTTGCAACCGGATTGGTGTGGTTTCTCGCCTGCCTCCGATTGATTGGGCACCACCGAAGCTGGGTGATCGCGTGGATGAGTCGAAACGGATGTCGTTTGGGGATCGGTTTTATCGCAAACCATTGCTTTTCGTTTCGCGTTTCTTGTTTCTTATCCGTGGGCGACCATTATCCCTGGGCATCGTTCCGGCGGTGCCGGATTTTTTGCCGAGCCGATGCACGTCGTCTCGCGTTCTTCGTGGAGCCAGTGAAGTAATCCCTCGTTGGAATGGGTTTGTTGCACCCATCCGACGAGATCCGCATTCGGGCAACGTCTGTCGTTCCGCATAACGTTTCCGAAATGGCATTAGGCCTGTGTGCCGTTTCACAACCATGACCACCGCTGAAGGAGTACCAAGCCATGAAACGTAGACCGCATCTAGGGCGGCGTGTGTGTGATTATGTCGCGGAAAGAATGTCGGGAAGTCAGTCGAGCCGGGGACGCATGGCCCGCGGATCGATGTTCCGGCGGCGGCTTCGCGCCGAACCGCTCGAGCAACGATGCCTGCTGAGCGTCACCACGTTCGCCGACGACTCGCTCGCATGGGATGTCGGCGGCGACCTCGACAGCGACGGCATGTTTTCACCCGGCGATCTGGTCGTTTGTGCCCAGGGCGAGGCAGGCGAAACAACCGGTCTGGTCTACGGAGTGAATGCGTTCGATTCGATTCAGGAAGCCGTCAACGCCGCCGATCCGGGAGGCACGGTGGTCGTGGCCCCCGGCGCCTATTTCGAAAGCGTCGCCATCGGCAAGGACCTGACGCTCACCGGTTCGACCGGAGTCGCCTCGGATGTCATCATTACCGGCGACCTGCTCGAAACCGTCATTACGTTGACCAACTACGACAGCATCACCATCAAGGATCTGTCGGCAATTGACGGAAATCCCAACGCTATCCTCTGCGGCGGCGACGCCGATAGCATGACGACGCTGAACAACGTTACCGTTGCGTCCAGCCTCTCCGCCATCGAAATCAGCGCCGGCTCCTTGTTGGTGTCCGATTGCACGCTCGACGCCAATTATGGAACGGGCATCATGCTGCTCGGCGGAACCGTCACCGTCGACCAGTGTTACCTGTTCAACAACATTACCGTTGTCGAGCAGCACGACGGCAACGTGAAGATGACCAACAACACGTTTGCCGCGAACGACTTCGTTGCAGCCGGTCTTTTCATGGTGCCCGATTTTGGCGCCACCCCGAAAGCCATGCTCGAGGGAAACGACTTCACTGCTCTGGCCAACTTCGGCTCGGCAGTGAATGCCTTCGGCGAATCCGGCTACATCGACCTCGGCCAGCTCGGCGAAGGCGTCGATTTCACGGGCCTGGGAGTCAGCTCCGGGGGCAACGATTTTTCCGCCTACACGCCTGAATTGCTTTGGCCCGCGGTTCTTGCCATGTTGTGGGACTATGGCCTCGAGGGACCGACGGGCCTTCCCCCCGCCGGGCAGGACGTCCCGGCGCACGGCAACACCTGGTTCTCGACGGATCCGGCCGAAATTGAAACGGTTATTCACCACGATCCCGACGAGTGGAACGCCGACGTCTTTGTCGATTACGCCGTTCTTTCAAATCTGGATCTGGCCGTGGCCGAGAACCAGGTCGGCGAGGACGTCGTCACGACGCTCACCGTCGACTTCAGCAACGATCCCCAGACTCACACCGTGCTGATCGACTGGGGCGACGGCCAAACCGACGAGGTGGTGCTCGCCCAAGGCGTCATGACGGTCGACGTCGACCACGTTTACGCCGGCGGCGGAAGCGGCGGCGGCGCGCCGACTCTCGACGACGCGGCCATGTCCGTCGAGGAGAACAGCGAAAACGGCACGCTTGTCGGCACGCTCGTCGCCACCGGGAGCAGCGGAGGCGGCCACACGATCAACGTCACCGTGACCGACGTCTCCGGTGGACTTCTTGAAGAATCCGTCGAAACGGGTAGCGGCGGAGGCGGAGGCCCGCTCGCCTACTCCGTCATCGGCGGAACGGGCGCGGCGGTTTTCGCCGTCGATCCAGTCACCGGCGAGGTCACCGTTGCCGACCAAACCCTGCTCGACTACGAGGCAATTACCTCCTTCACGCTCGAGGTCCAGGCGACCGACGCGGGCGGCTCCGATACGGCGGTCGTCACCATCGATCTGATCAACCGCGCCAGCATCACCGGAAACGTTTACGTCGACGTCAACGAAAACGGCCTCTTCGACGCCAATGAGCCGACTATCGATGGAGTGGTTATCGAACTGCTCGACGAAATGGGCGTGCCGGTGCTCGACGCCCAAGGCAACCCGATCACCGCGACAACCGAAGACGGTTTCTATCTGTTCGAGGATCTGGTAGCGGGCACGTATCAAATCCACGAGATCCAACCCAGCGGCGTCGACGATGGTACCGAAATGTTGGGAACGCTCGGCGGCGCCATTCCCGCGAACGACACCATGCAGGTGACGCTTGCACAGACCGACGCCCATGATTACATCTTCGCCGAGATTGGCCAGGTCGTCCACGACGGGGACACGGCCTCGATCGGTTTCTGGGCCAGCCGCCGGGGACGGAACTTGATCATCGAGGCTGGACCCGCCTTGGCGCAGTGGCTCACCGACAACTTCGGCAACGTTACCGGAAACGAGTTGATCGGCGGCGATGGATCGGACGTCTATGCCTTCTACCTGCTCGAACTCGTCCGGCACCGGAGCATCTGGTCGCTCTTGACGGCCAAGGTCGACATGGATTTCATGGCCCTCGCGCTGGCTACCTATTTCACGACCAATGACTTGGGTGGCAGCCTTGGCGCGAGCTACGGATTCAATGCGACCGATACCGGCATTGGCACTCGAATCGTCAATGTGGGCAATAGCGGCGAGGCGTTTGGCGTGGCCAATGACACCGACATGACGCTCATGCAATTGCTCCTGGCCACCAATGCCATGACGGATCCGTCGGACAATATCAGCGGCTATACCCACGTCTACGATTTGGACGGCGACGGCCGCGTCGATTTGGGTGAAGCGTATCTGCGAGTCCTGGCCGACAGCGTCTTCAGGAGAATTCTCCGGGACGGAAACTAGAGACCTCTCGGTGATCAATAGCTATTTATCAGCGTGTCCCTCTCCCGTTCGCGGGAGAGGGACGCGGCTTATTGACCCATATTGATCGCTATGCCTGCACGGATGGTTCCCGGACGGAATCCGTCCGGAAAGCCCTTATTGAAGAAGGGTCGGCACAACGCTATCGCCCACCGAGCGGAGATTCACTGCGCGGCGATCTGGGCCACGTCCAGCAGTTGCTTGTCGAACGACAATCGGTGCTTCTTGGCCATGGCGAGATTCAGTTCCAACCCAATCGTGCCGTCCTCGCGATCCACAAAGTTGGCCGTGGCGCCGGCTTGAGCGAAGCCCGGCGAATCGCCAACAACCAGACAAGGCGTCCCTGCCGTCTTTTCGACGATCGCTCGCTGCTGATCGGCCGTCAGGGCATAGCCGGGCACGTAAAGCATGTGGCAGGGTTTGTAGTCGTCGATCGATTTCAACCTTTCGAGTTTGATCGCTCGCTTGTTGACCTTCTTCATCTCGGCGATTTTTTCGAGAAGACCTTCAAGATTGTCCTGGCCCAACACCGCGACGCGATAAGGCGATTCGTCGTTCTCGAAAGTGCTGTCGGGCCAAGCGGTCCGCCGCAAAAGGTTGTAAAGATAGGCCGACTTTACTTTTGCCTCGACGCTGGCGGCAAATGCCTCCGACAGGGGGGTAATGACCCAAGCCGCAGCAAAGAACATCACCACGACTATCCTGAGCACTCTTGGCGCGCTCATGACGCGAGAACTTGCTTGATCCACCAGCGCAGTCCCTTGAGCCGTATTATCCATCTTAAAGCAACTCCCGGTTTATTTCGTCGATTGGTGCGATCGTCGAATGCCTCCGCTGCCGCGGTTTGCCAAGTGACGTTCAGTAT
>JAFGAY010000055.1 GCA_016933425.1 Pirellulales bacterium | reverse complement strand
CGTGGGCTTCCGCCCACGGCTATGAACGATTTGACGTGCTGAGATTCTTACTATGTTAAGAAACACGTTTCGTACTTTTCACAAACGGGAATTCCTTACTGCGCGTTTCTGATTTCTCGGACTTCGTACTTCTGACTTTCTTGTTCCGCCAGCTCGATTGCCTTGAGCAGGCCCCGGGCCTTGTTGAGGGTTTCGTTCCATTCGTTCTCGGGCACGCTGTCGGCAACGATGCCCGCGCCGGCCTGGACGTAGGCCTTGTCGTCCTGGACGACGATGGTTCGCAGGGCGATGCACGTGTCCATGTTGCCGTTGAAATCGATGTAGCCGACCGCGCCGGCATAGGGTCCGCGCCGGCACGGCTCGACCTCGTCGATGATTTCCATCGCGCGAACCTTCGGCGCGCCGGAGACCGTTCCGGCGGGAAGGCACGCCTGGAGAGCGTCTAGCGCGGTCATGCCCTCGCGGAGCCGCCCGGAAACGTTCGACGTGATGTGCATGACGTGCGAATAGCGTTCGATGGTCATTACGTCGTCGAGTTGCACGGTGCCGTATTGGGCCACGCGGCCCACGTCGTTGCGTCCCAGATCGACCAGCATGACGTGCTCGGCTCGTTCCTTCGGGTCGGCGAGCAGTTCCTCGGCCAACCGCTGGTCTTCGGCCGGATCGTCGCTGCGGCGGCGCGTTCCGGCCAGCGGGCGGACGGTCACCACGCCGTCAATAACCCGAACCATCACCTCGGGCGAGCTGCCCACCAACGTGACGCTCGGCGTGCGGACGTAGAACATGAAGGGACTTGGATTGACCACGCGGAGCGTGCGATAGATTTCGAACGGATGCACGCGGATCGGCACGACGAGCCGCTGGCTGGGAACGACCTGAAAAATGTCGCCCGCCCGAATGTACTCGACGCACCGCCGAACGGCCGCCTCGAATCCCTCCTTGGTGAAATTCGATTCATAGGGCAGGGTCGCGTCGCCCGACGATCGAACGTCGACCGGGTGGAGCGAGCACGGCCGCGCGGTCAACTGCTCGACCAGCTCGTCGACCCGGCAACAGGCGTCGTCGTAGGCCGAGCGAATGTCAAGCCGCGTGTGGTCGAGCCGCGCCATGGCGACGACGATCAACGATTTCGTGACGTGGTCGAACACGACCATCCGGTCGTAGAACGCGAAAGCCAGGTCGGGCACGTGGCGGTCGTCGGGCGGGGCGTCGGGCAATCGTTCGAAGCAGCGGACCAAGTCGTACCCCGCGTAGCCCACCGCACCGCTGACAAACGGCGGCAGGCCCGGCAGCCGCGCCTCGCGAACCGATTCGACGTGTTTTCGCAACTCGGCCAGCGGATTGGCCGCCTCGAACGAACGGCTGCGCAGGATGGGCATGCCCGAGGCCGACACGTCGGTGTGCGAATTGACCGTCACGCGGTTGCCCGACGCCTCGATCTCCAGATAGGGGTGCGTGGCCAGAAAGCTGTAGCGGCCGACCTTCTCGCCGCCGATAACGCTTTCGAACAGGCACGCGCAGCGCCCGCCGTCGATTTTGTGAAAGGCGGATACGGGCGTAAGCGCGTCACTCAGCAGCCGGCGGTAGACGGGGACCAGGTCGGCCTGGTGGGCCAGCCGGGAAAAGGCGTCGAAATCGGGCGTGTGTCGGGTCACGTCGGGCGTCATGGCACGGCCGGGAAACAAGGGAACGACGTAGCAACCGGGGAATGGAATGAATGGAATCGTGAAATAAAAGGGAATAAGCGCGTGGAATTCATGCCGCTTGTTCCGATGCTTCCTATTGCACGAACCCACTCCTCCAAGGTTAGCTTACCGCCACTTGGGTGTCGCGGCAACAGGTACGGGGGTATCGAACCAGCCGCCGACCGGTGGAAAAACCGCACCGCCGCAGCCCGACTTGACAGTCAGGGGGGGGCTGTTAGAATCCCCATGGAGGCGTGTTGGTTGTCGTTGCGACGCGGCGGCCGGCGCGGTCGTCGATCGGCACATGAAACGGAACCGCTCCTGGATCATAAAAAGGTATTGACGCTTCTTAAGGATATGCCTCGATGAAATGCCAGAAGTGCGATAAACCGGCCACGTTTCACATTACCGAGTTGACCGACGGCAACCCGCAGGAACTCCATCTTTGCGAGGAGCACGCTCGCGAGTATTTGAGCCAGTCGGGCATGGGATCAGCCGAGCCGGAGAACATGGCCGCGGCGTTGGCGCACCAGATGGCCCAACAAATGGCCGTCGGCCAGACGGCCGAGGAGTTGGCCCGGCTCGACCAGCAGGTCTGCCCGTTCTGTGGAATCAGTTTTTACGATTTTCGCAGCCGGGGTCGGCTCGGTTGCCCCCACGACTACACCTGCTTCGAGGCCCAGTTAAACCCGTTGATCTTGAACATCCACGGCGAGACGGAGCACACGGGTAAGACGCCCAGGTTGGGTTCGCGGGCCAGCCAGGAAAAAACCCAACTGATCCGCTTTCGCCGCGAGATGAAGGAAGCCGTCGCCGAGGAAGACTACGAGCGGGCGGGCAAGCTCCGCGACACGATCCGCCGCATCGAGCAGGGCGACAGCCCCGAGGAAACATCGCATTAGCAACTCACGACGCGCCGCGGCGCGCGATTTTTTAGATCGCCAGGTGCTCCTTTGGAACTGAATGATCTGACGCAAAACCAGGGTCAATGGCTGCGAGGCTCCGGCCCCCAGTCCGACATCGTCATGAGCAGCCGGATCCGGCTCGCCCGAAATCTGGCCGATTTCCCGTTCGTCGGCCAGGCGTCGGACGTTGACCGCCAGCGGATCGAGGAAGTGCTCAAGGGCGCGGTGCAGGGGATCGAGGACGCCAGCCGGTTGCTGTACATCGAGGTCGACGATCTGGCCGGGGTCGATCGCCAGTTTCTCGTCGAACGCCACCTCATTAGCCGCGAGCACGCCGAGAGCGAGGGCGTTCGCGCCGTGGCCATCGACGGCGGCGAAAGCTTCAGCATCATGATCAACGAGGAGGACCACCTGCGCATCCAGGTGATGCGCAGCGGGCTGAGCCTCGACGAAACTTGGGAAGAGATCAACCGGATCGACGACTCCCTGGAGTCGAAGGTCACCTACGCCTTTCACGACAAATACGGCTATCTGACCGCGTGCCCCACGAACGTCGGCACCGGCATGCGCGTGAGCGTCATGCTCCATCTGCCGGCCCTCGTGCTGACTCGCCAGATCGAAAAAGTTTTCCGAAGCCTGCAAAAAATCAGCCTTGCCGTGCGTGGCCTTTACGGCGAAGGCTCGCAGGCGATGGGCGATTTCTACCAGATCAGCAACCAGATTACCCTGGGCCGCAGCGAGCAGGACCTCATCAAACAGGTCCACGACATCGTGCCGGTCATCATCGACTACGAACGCCAGGCGCGGGATTTTCTCATCAAGGAAAGCCCCGAAAACCTGCACGACCGCGTGAGCCGCGCCTACGGCATTTTGCGGACCGCGCAGACGATCAGTTCGGAAGAAACCATGCTGCTGCTTTCGAGCGTGCGGATGGGCGTGAACTTGGGGCTGATCCACGATCTGGAAATCCCCTTGCTCAACGACCTTTTCCTGAAAACCCAGCCGGCCCACCTCCAAAAGCTCACCGGCGCGGAACTCGATTCGTCGGACCGCAACATTGAGCGGGCCCGCTACCTCCGCAGCCATCTGCACGGCCAGAACGAACCCAACGGGCCGGAAAAAAACTGACCCGCACGCCGCTCCCTCACGGTCGCGGTTCCGTTTATGGTCGCGGTTCCGTTTTTGGCGCGCCGACTTTCTCTCGAACGGCCGCGACGACCGTCGGGGGCAAAAAACGGCCGAGTTCCTCGTCGCCGGCCAGCGGAGCAATCTCCTTGATCAGCGAACTGGAAACGTGGGCCAGTTCGCCGTCGGCGATCATGAAAAGCGTTTCGACGTCGGGCGCGAGCCGCCGGTTGGCCATCATCATCGTCAGTTCGGCATGAATGTCGGTGATTGGACGGACGCCGCGGACCATGACCCGGGCGCCGCACTGCCGGACGAATTCGACGGCCAATCCGTAAAACTCGTGGATTTCGACGTTCGGCAGATGCGCGGTGGCGCCGCGGATGAGCTGGATCCGCTCGGCGGCGTCGAACAGGGGGCTTTTTTCCATGTTCACGCCGACGCCAATCACCAGCCGATCGAATAGACGGCTCGCCCGCTCCATCACGTTGAGGTGGCCCAAGGTGATGGGGTCGAACGTGCCGGGATAAACGGCGACGAAATCCTTGGCCGCGGCCATCGCATGAACCTTTTTCTACGCCCTTGTCAAAAATCCAAGCCCGTCGTGTTTATAGCACTTGTCGGCCAAGCACGAAAGCCATCCGGCCGGAATGGACGCGGCAATGATTTATCGCAGTCGGCGGTGGGCAATAAGGGGATGGAGGGCCTCGCTCCGTCGTGGCCGAGGTGGCACATTAGACTCGGCCACAACGGAGCGTGGCCCTCCAATCTCATGACCGAACCGAGGCGTTAGCCCGAAGGGGGGGTATTTTGCTTCGGTTTTGACATGCACGCCATAAAACGTATCTTTTTTTGGACGTCCCTTTCGTGGCGCCGCGCCGGGGCAACCGTTTCTTGTTTTTCTTGTTCTCGCGGTTTGATCCATCGCAGGGCAAGAAGAAGGCGGTGGACCCTTTTCCTAACTCGCCGCGGCGCGGTCGGAACGTCTTTTCCCATCGTCATGAAATGCAACCCAAAGAGGGCCTCTCGACAATGACCAAAACCGAACAGACGCACCCCCAAGAGACGACATCCGCCGGTTTGAAAATGCGTTGGCCGTGGCTCGTGCTGTTGGTCGCCGTCTGGACCATCGAGGTCTTTCTGGTCCAGCGGCACGTCTACAGCGAAGGTGGTCGATATCCGTTCGGTCTGGTGCCGCTTCGCCCAATAACCCAATTCTGCATGGACGCGACGTTTTGTTCCTTGCTGGTTGTCGTGTTGCCCCGTTTCTGGGTTTATCTGGTTTTCGGGCTCAGTTCGATCTGGTCGGCCGTGTTGTTGACCTATTTCAACTACTTCGGCCACGCCTTGACGTTTTCGACGATTCGCTACCAGCTTGGCGAAGGCGCGGCGGTGGCCGATTCGTTTTGGTCCCATGCCAATACCCAGCAAATCGTGCTCTTGTTGGCGGCGCTGGCAATAAAAATCGGGCTGCGAACGCGGTTACCCCAAAAAATCCTGGCGCGGTCGTTTTGGCGTCAAGGCCTCTATCCGGCGACGTGCGGCGCGCTGCTGGTCTTGATTTTAGCCAACTACGCGCTCTCGTTGGGCAACCTTCGAGGCGTCTGGAACGTCGAGGACTTGGGCCAGATTTACGGTTTTTCGGGAGCCGCCCTGGGTGAATACCTGTATCTGGACCAATCCACGCTGCTCGCCAAGGCGCAAGAGGCGGCCCAAACTACCTATAACCGCCTAACGGCCGTCGAAACGCCGTTGGATCCAGGCCGCCACGTCGCCATCGTGCAGGTCGAGAGCCTCGACGTCGCTGCTCTTTCGGCCACGATCGACGGCTGGCCGGTCATGCCTTTCCTATCGAAATTGAAGGACCAGTGCATGTACTATCAGGTTCGAGCCATCCACTCGAGCGGCTCGTCCGACGCCGACTTCGTCATGCTCGAAAACCATATGCCCCTGGGAGTCATCGCCCCGTTCAAGGTGGTCGATTTTCCCTTCGAGAACGGACTGCCCCGGCACATCGTCGAACGGGGCTACGCCTGTTCGGCCCTGCACGGCAACGCCGGCAATTTTTTCGAGCGGCGCAAGGCATACGAACGGACGGGATTCGACGAACTGTTCTTCCGTGAAGAACTGGAAGAGGCGGGCTTGCCGCTGCACAGGAACCTGATTCCCGACGCGGACCTGTTTCTATTTTCCGCGAAGCGGCTTTTGGAAGCCGACCGCCCGATGGTTCATTTCATCATCACGGTCACTTCGCACACGCCGTTCCACTTTACTCCGCCGCCCGACGACGCCCCGTTCAAAACCCCGCGAAACGAGGGCCAGCGTTACTTGAACAGCATGAGGTACGTCGACGACGCCCTTCGCGGCTACATCGACGCGCTGCCCGAGGGAACCCTGGTGATTTTCTACGGCGACCACGACTCGCACGCCACCTATCTCGACCACCAACAAT
>JAFGAY010000331.1 GCA_016933425.1 Pirellulales bacterium | reverse complement strand
GGCGCCGAGCGTGGCCATCATGGCCGTGTTGGGCCCGTTGCCCGCCGAGGCTGATAGCTTGGCCGCCTGGGCCGAGATCGTGCCCGGCCCATTGGTGAGCGCCGCGACCAGGCACATTTCGACCAGACGCGACTCGAACGGGTGGCGGACCGGCTGGCCGAGCCAATAGAGCAGCACGGCGTCGACCAGCGAGCCCCGTTTCATGAGATTCAGGACCGAATGGCCGTAAATCCGCGGCGTGACGCCGTCGTTCGACGAGGCGTGCGAGGCGTTGCGCATCGACTGGCGGGGCGGCACCTGGCCCAGACCCGAGTGAATGTACTTCTTGATGAGCGACCCATAGGGCTCGATGATCGTCGTGACGTGGGGCACCAAATGGCTGGGCAACTTTTTGGCGAACGACCCCAGCCCGACCAGCCACGGCCGCGGCACCAGGGGACTCTTGGGAATCATGTCGCGGTCCCACGCCATGGCTTCCATCAGCGCGGCGGCGGCCGGCACCAGGTCGTGCAGCGTCTTGACGCGAAGTCCCTTGCGCGTCTCGGCCAGCATCGCCGTGAATTCCTTGGCGTTGTCGGGATCGAACACGGGCACGCCGAAATAGTCGTCGAACAGGGCCATTTTGGCCGAAGCCGACGTGTGCAGTCCGTCGACCACCGCGCCGGCGTGACCCAACGAGATGTCGGTCCCCTCGGCGAACGACCCGGCGACGTATACCAGCAGGGGTTTTTGAAAGCCTTGGGCCCGTGCCATTTCGAGCGCTTCGAGTTCGTAGGCGCCGCCCGGCTCGACGTAAAGAACAATCACCCGGGTCCGCGGGTCCTTTTCGGCCAGCGGGAGCAGTTTTTTGAGCGGCGCGAGGATTAGCGGGTCCTTGCCCGTCGAAACGCCGTAGGATACGCCGAGCCCGGCCGATTGAAGATACGAGGCGATCGTGTTGACCATGTTGCCGGAGTTCGAGAGGATGCACGCGCTGCCGGGGCGGAAGGCTTCGGCCGGCGAGTCGCCGCCGACGGCGCCGACGCGCGCGGCGTCGTGGGCGTTGATCACTCCGAGCGTGTTGCATCCGACGACGTCGAATCCTTCGATGTCGCATAGCCGCCGCAGCTTGGCCGTGACTTCGACCGAGACGTTTTCAGTGATGACGTAGATCGTTTCGATGCGGCCCTTGCCGTGGTTGATGACTTCCTTGACGTCGCCGTAGACGGCCTCGGGCGGCGAGTAGACGACGACCTTGTTGGGCTTCCGTTCCTCGGGCAGCCGGTCGATTAGCTCGTCGAACTGGCCGAAAACCGGGATGTCGTGGCTGCCGGGAACATGGATCGTCTGGCCCGCCTTGCCCAGCGACCAGCCGGCCACGATGTTGCCGCAGTAGACTTGCGAGATGTAGGAGACGTTCGACGCTTCGCGGCCCGTAATGTTGGAAACGGCCACCCGGTCACCCGTCTTAAGAAGATCTTCGAGGGATTGGGCTTTCATGCGGGTGTTTCTTCCTCCTTGGGTTGTTCGGCCGCGTCGGATTGCTCGGCGGCCCTGACCAGATCGGCCGCGTAGGCGGCCACCATGGTGATGGGTGTGTCGGGACCGAAAAAGACATAGGGCATCGACAAGTTGTCCAGAACCTCTTTCAGGTGGGCGAATCCCTGGACCAGGCCAGGCCCGCCGCGGCCGACCACTACGGGAATGGAAATCGGTCCGTGCTCCTCGACCCACTCCTGCAAGGCGTCGCCGAGGGCGGCAAACGTGACGTCGATTCGCGTATTGTTGGCCTTGCCGCCGAGAATCAGCAGCAACGACGCGCGGCCCAGGTGGTGCTTGAAGCAAATAGCGGCCGTGCGTTTCATGCGCTCATAGGGCGGATTGCCCCCGAAATCGGAGAGAAAAATGGGATCCCCGCCTAGTTGGGCGAGCGTTTCGATGATGATCGTGCTAGCCCCGCCGCCGAAAAGAATCGGAAGGATTTTCTTTCCCCCCAGGTCCGACACGTGGGCCTGGCCTTGGTAGCTTGACGCAGCCCAGGCCTTCATCTCTTCCTCGAATGGGGTTTCATTGGTCGGGTACTCGGGCCAATGAATGCCCAGGTCGCGCGATTTGAAGTTGTTTTGGTCGAGCGTGGCCTTGAAATCGCAAGCGTAAACCTGGCCGGATTGGGTCACGCGCCACGGGTTGACCTCGCAACTGAGCATGCCGGTCGAAATGAACATGTCCCACTGGGCGACCAGGCATCGGGCCAGCGTGGCGTTGGGCCGGCCGTCGAGCCCCAGCTTCGAGAGCACCTCGGAAGCCTCGTAAGCGTTCAAACCCCGGAAAACACCGACCGGAATGGTCATTTTTTTCGATTCGTCGACCGCCTCGATCTCGACGCCCCCTTCGAGCGACACGGTCAGCGACGGGCCCAAAAGCCGCGAATTGTAGGTGATCGCCGAAAATATCTCCCAGTCGGCCGGCACCGACTGGACCATGTAAGCCGTGCGCGGCTGCTGCCCGGATACCTCGGTGGCGGCCACCTGCTTGAGCATGCGCACTGCCACGCGGTAATCGGTTACCGTGCGAATAACCCCGGCCTTGCCCCGTTTGCCGGTCAGCACGTCGGGCTTAATAATGCCCGAGCCCCATTTCTCCAATTTTTCCCGAACAACCGACTGGGCGACCGGCTCGACGACGAACTCGGGCGCCGGAATCTGAAACCGCGGAGCCAGATTCTTCAAGAAACCCAACTCGCCAACCTTGATGTTCACCGTATTGCTCCTTGCTCGACCGGCGGGCATTCAACCGCGACTTGACCAAACCGGATGCGACCGAAAAAGACTGGAACCGGACCCGGGAAAGGGGCCTCGGGTGGCAGAAAGTCGCGATTCGGTGGAGGATCCACTTTGGCGGCTCAAGAATCCAGGAAGGATCCGTTTGCGGGCAAGTCATTGCAGGTACGCGACCAAAACGCTCAGTATACTCCTCCCCGAGCGCAGGGAAAGCCGAACTCGCGCGAATTTTCCATTCTTGGGACATGTTTTTTGTACCGAATGGCGGAAATCCTGTTAGCCGTCGAGCCTGCTCGACGTTTGTCCAAGCATGGCGTGCTTACACCGCGCAGGCGCGGCGGCTAACCGCAAGAACGTTTTTGAAATGGGTTTTCACAACCAATAACCCCGTCGGGCTAGCGCCTTGTTTCCAAGATGCTCGCCTCCTTTCTTCAGTAAACCCAGGCACCCCCCTAGTGGTTGGCCGCGGGGGTTTCTCGGCATACGCTTTGGATATGCTGGGCAATGCACTGGCGCGCGAGCAACAGCGACGCGAGCCCCTCCGCCGTGGCTCGATCTTCCGTCTTGGGCATCGGCAGCAAATTCTCCGGCGACACGCCGCATCCGGCGACTCGAATCGCGCCCGCCGGACACGCCATCATGCAATGTACACAGGCGATGCACCCGAACGGGCTGTTCTTGCAAGCGACGACGCGCCCCTTCTTAAATTCCAATACTTCGGCCGGACAAACGCCGCGCGGGCGCGGCGGCTAACTGCATTTTCGCCAAATCATTTCAGATGGCTGAAGCGTTACAAAAAATCTATTGAATCAGATTGCCCCGAAACGGCCGCCGGTCATGCACTAGAGGGTGTTCATCCATGTCTTTTCTTCGCGTCTCACCGCGTCCACGCGATACATTATCCGACAAGACGGATTCGTGCAACGCGCCTTTCACTTTCGACTTGGATTTCGGCGCGGCGAAAGTGTTTGATATTGGATAGCCGCCTGGCTACAATAAGCGCCCGAAGGTAATCGACCGGTTTCGTGCTTGCCGCCCGCGCGAATTCGGGATCGGCTTGTCGCGTTCGTCGCTTGCCCACCGTTCCCGCCTTCTGTCTGGGAACTTACAATCCTGCCTATTGACTTTTGCACGGCCAATGAACCGAGGCCGACTAACAGGAGGCCGGTAAATGGGCCAGATACGTTGGCCCAACGGGTTGTTATCCAAGCAAACATCAATAATATCCCACCTCAAGGAGAATGAAGATGACTCGGCTTGATATCCAAACGGTGTGCGCTGGTTGTCCCGTGAGTCGGCGGCGGTTTTTGGCGGCGGGGTGCGCGGCGTGCGTCGGCGCGACGGGACTGGCCGGTGCGGCCGGCCTTGCGCGGGCCGCCACCGAGCCAAAGAAAACGCGAGTTCGCGTCATTTACGCGCTGAGCAACATCAAAACCAAAGGGCCTGACTGGCCGAATCTGGGATTCGACTTCACGCCGGTCATCGCGCGAATCAACGCAAAGCTCAAGGAGGGCTGCCCGGGCTTTGACTTTGTCATGTCGCTGGCCGCCAACGAAGAGCAGGCGCGAAAGATCGTCGAGGAAGATCGTTCGACGGGAATCGACGGTTATCTGGTCTATCAAATGAACTGTTGGAATCCCGTGGTGCAGACGGTGGTGACCTCGGGCAAGCCGACGCTCTACGCGGATTTCCAGTACGGCGGCAGCGGCGGATTTCTCGTCTACACGGCCAAACTGCTTCGCGACCAGCAGCCGAATTTGGGCTTTGTCGCGTCGTCGAACCTTGATGATATGGTGGCGGCCGTTCGGTGCTTCGAGCTGGTCCGGCAAGGCGGCTCGATTGAACAGTTCGCGGCGGCCACCCAGCGGGCGCGCATGGAACGCACGCCGGCTCCCGGCAATTTGTCCGTCGCGCCGGACGACGTGAAAACGCTTGACCCGAAGGATTGTCTCGCGGCGATTCGCGGATCGAAGATTCTGGCCGTGGGCAGCGGTTGGCCCGACATCCGGCCGGCGGTCACCGAGCGGATGGGAATAGAATTCGTCAACGTTTCGTATGCCGAGCTGAACGAGGCCTGGAAGGCGGCCGACAAGGACCTCGCGCGGCAAATCGCCGACCGGTGGCAAAACACGGCCGCCAAGATCGAAAACGTCTCGCGCAAAACGCTCGAAGAGTCGGCCGCCATGTACCTGGCCGAAAAAGACGTGCTCAAGAAGCACGGGGCGGGCGCGATCACGATCAACTGCCTCGGCGGGTTTTACGGCGGGCACATCCATGCGTATCCATGCCTCGGATTCCACGAACTGGCCAACGAGGGGCTCATTGGAGCTTGCGAGTGCGACGCGCGCTCGACGGCGACGATGGTCGCCATGACGGCCCTGACCCAAGGACGTCCGGGATTCATCTCCGACCCCGTGGTCGACACGACCAAGCGACAGATCATCTACGCTCATTGCGTGGCGTCGAACAAGGTTTTCGGTCCGCAAGGCGCGACGAATCCCTTCGAGATCCTCACCCATAGCGAGGATCGCCAGGGAGCGGCGGTCCGCTCGGTTTTTCCAGTTGGTTACATGACGACCACCGTCGAATTCGGCCCCGAACGGAAGGAAATTCTATTCCACCAAGGCAAGGGGATCGAGGCCGTGGACGACGATCGGGCGTGCCGCTCCAAGCTGGCCGTCGAGCCGCTGGGTGACGTCGAAAAACTGTTCCGCCAATGGGATCAGTGGGGATGGCATCGGGTGACGTACTATGGCGACTTGAAGGAGCCGGTTTACGCCCTGGCCGACGTCCTCGGATGGAAGGTGCTCGAGGAGGCGTGAGGCGGTCTACTCGGCCGGTTTGCCGCCCAGATCGGAAATCATCGTGGCGACCACCTGCTTTTCGTCCATCTCGACGGCCACTTCCATGTTGTGGCGCCAAGCCGGGACGCGGCGGCGGTCGAATACGGTCATGCCCGAGGTAAGCTCGCCCATCGTCTCGACGTCGGCGGCCATTTCCTTGAACGTGAAGAGTTCGGGATGGATCGCCGCCGTGAGCGTGATCGAGTCGTGAACATGGATGCCCTCCAGGCCGAAACACTGCCGATAAGCGCGAAACGCCGGCGGAAGAATCTTGCGCAACAGCCGGCCCGCCTTCGTCGCTTCGTCGGGCAGCCGATTGAACAGATCGTAGCTGAGCATGATCCGATTGGTCACGTCCAGCGGGATCAGGGTTTTCGTCGAGGGGGAGCGAAAGACCTCGCGGGCCGCCTCGGGATCGCAATAGACGTTGAACTCGGCCGCCGGCGTGATGTTGCCCGGCCCATGGACCGTGCCCCCGCTGATAATGATCCGATCGACCAACGACGATAGTTCCGGGTCGCGTTGAAACACGCGGGCGATGTTGGTCAAGGGTCCCAGGGCGATGATGGTTATCGAGTTGGGGCTGGAGCGGATGGCGTCGGAAATGACCTTTTCGGAAGGATGCCGAGAACGGAGTTCGGCGACTTGCAATTCAACGTCGCCCAGCCCGTCGTTGCCGTGCAGGTAGCGTCCTTCGACGGGCAAGGCCTGCTCGGGTGGCGAGGCGGCTCCGATCCGGGGCCATCGGGGTGGATCGAGCTGCTCGACAATTGCCTGGACGTTGCGCGTGGCCTGATCAGCCGAACAATTGCCCCCCACCGCCGTTATGGCCAGGACCTCCAGTTCCGGATGGAACAGGGCAATGCACAGCGCCATAGCGTCGTCGATTCCCGGATCGACGTCGAGGATTACCTTCTTGGGCATCCGATCCCCCAAAAAGTTCTAGTGTTATTATTTTATCCACAAGCGCGACCCGGCGAAAAAACTCCACAAACCGGCGCGCCGCGCGATTGTAGAGGTCTCGCCAGCCCTCGACAAGGGCAAGTAAACGCTTAACCCTTGCTGGTAGTGTATTATAATATATTTTGTGGGGGATACCGCACGATTGGTGAATCCATGATGATGCCATGGTTCTGGAAAAATAATTCATTAGGAAGAGCATTATATACCCCATAGGTGGCTGATTTCCGCTGGGTTGGGTGTCAACTTTAGCCGAGTCTGCTACAATAGGCGTTTGTCACAATACCCCACTATGGTCACTAGAAGCACATGATCGGACCGTTTCTCGAGCTTGTCGAGTCGGGCGAGAGCCTGTCGATGGACCAAATGGCCCAGACGATCGGCATCATCATGGAGGGCAAATCGACCGAGGACCAGATTTCTCGGCTGCTGGTCGCCCTGCACCGTAAGGGCGAGTCGGTCGAGGAGGTCGCCGGAGCCGCACTGGCCATGCGCCGCCATATGACGCCCATCCATACCACCCGCGCGGATGTGGTCGACGTGGTGGGAACCGGCGGCGACGGTTCCCGAACCTTCAATATCAGCACGGCCGCCGCCTTGGTGACTGCCGCGGCGGGCGTCCCGGTGGCCAAGCATGGCAATCGGGCCATGACTAGCCGCAGTGGTTCGGCCGACGTCCTGACCGAATTGGGCGTGAACGTCGAGGCCGACGTAGCGGTCGTCGAGGCCTGCCTCGACCAATTGGGTATTTGCTTCTGCTTTGCTCCCTTGTTGCACAAGGCCATGAAACATGTCGCGCACGTCCGCCAGAAGCTGGGCACGCCGACGGTTTTCAACCTTCTCGGACCGCTGGCCAATCCGGCGGGAGCTTCGATGCAACTTCTGGGCGTTTCCAGCCTCGAGACGCAATCGCTCATGGCCGGCGCGCTAGCCCTACTCGGCTGTCGTCGGGCCCTGGTCGTTCATGGCGAGGGGGGATTGGATGAAGTCTCGCTGAGCGGGACCACCCAGGTCGTCGACCTTCAAAACGCCCAAGAGCGGGTTTTCGAGTGGAATCCCTCGGATTTTGGGTTTGAGAAAGTGAAGCTCGACGATCTTCGGGTGGACGGGCCCGCCCAAAGCGCCCAGCGGATTCGGAGCGTGCTGCAGAATCGGCCCGGCCCGGCGACCGACATCGTGATTGCCAACGCGGCGGCCGCCCTGTGGCTTGTCGGTCGCGCGCCGACCGTGGCCGGGTGCGTGCCCTTGGCGACCGAGGCCCTGGAAAGCGGGGCTGCCGCCGATCTACTGGCACGGTTGGTCGAGCAAACCAACCAGTCGGCCCCATCCGGCGACTGAGTCGGACGACATGCGGCGGGCCGTAATCTGAAAAGCAGCAAGGGGTTAACGCTTTTCAATCGCTCTTGTGGGGTGGGGGCCGACGAGCTACAATACCCAAGTTCGCGGCATGGGTATTTCTGGAAACCGGCCCGCCGCGATTCGGCCAAGAGCAACATCAGGATTCTATCATGGCTGCGGAAAGGATGCCGCCAGCGGAGCCATCGCTATTGGCCGGGCCCTTGGCTTGGCTCACCAGGGGCGTGCTGCGCTATCCGGTGGCCGTGGTTACCCTGGGGATTGCTTTAGCACTGGTTGCGTTGATGCTGACCGGCAGCCGGCTCGAATTTCACACGAGCCGGCTCGATCTGCTTGATCCCCAATGCACCCACAACCGCTTGTGGATCGACTACATCAAGGAATTCGGCCACCAGGACGACGTGGTCGTGGTCGTTCAGGGAAGCGGCCGCCGTCAGGTAGTGCCCGTCCTGGAAGAGCTTTCCAGCGAGTTGATCCACGAGGACCAGTTGTTCCACGCGGTTTTGCACCATGTGGATTTGGCGAAAATTCGCAGCAAGGGGCTTTACTATCTCGATCCGCGTCAACTACAGCCGATTGAGCCTTTTCTGGCCGAGGTCCGGCCGATCGTCGACGGGCAATGGTCGCGGCTGAACGTGAGCAACATGCTCGACGCCTTGTGCCTGCAATTGCACGATGCCCGATTCGACTACCGGCGCGAAGCGACGCTGGCCACGATGGACCGGTTTTCCCACGGATTGCTGACGTCGCTCACGGAAACGGAAGGTTACTGCTCGCCCTGGCCCGAGATGCCCGAGATTTTTGAATCGCTAAGCGAGCCTGGATCGGCGTACTTTTTGACCAACGAGGGTCGTTGGGGGTTGATTCTTCTCCGTCTGGCCGAGGACAAGGAACCGGGGGCCATGGCGTCGGGGAGTCGGGCCATCGACACGCTTCGCCGGCTCACGGCGCGCGCCGAGGTTCGCCATCCCGGCGTGAAAATCGGCCTGACGGGCCTGCCGGTCCTCGAAAACGACGAGATGCGTTCGAGCCAGAGGGCCATGATGCGGGCCAGCGTCCTTTCGTTGGTCGGCGTGGCTTGTCTGTTTATCGCCGGATTCGGCGGCTTGCGCCATCCGATGATGACTGTGGTCGTCTTGTTGATGGCCATGGCCTGGTCCTTCGGCTACATCACGCTGGCAGTCGGGCATTTGAACATATTGAGCATTGCCTTTGCGGTCGTGTTGATCGGGTTGGGCATCGATTTTGGCGTACACTACGTGGCGCGCTACCTCCAGAATCGCCGGCGCCGGCTCGAGGTCGACGACGCTATGGTCGAGACGGCCTCGGGCGTGGGGCCGGGCATCGTGACGGGTGCGGTGACCACGGCCATCGCGTTCTTCATGGCCGCGTTCACCGATTTTCGGGGCGTGGCCGAATTGGGAATCATCGCCGGCGGCGGAATCCTGCTTTGCTGCGCGGGAGCCTTGGTCGTCTTGCCAGCCATGATCCATCTGAGCGATTCGCGCCGGCGCGGCTCGCTGTTGCCCGTGCCGCTGGCCATCGACGTTTGGATCCGGCCTCTATTGCGATGGCCGCTGCTGTTGCTGGTGGCGACGCTGGCGGGCACGCTGGCTATCGGCGCGGGACTGGCATGGCTCCGCTACGACCATAATCTGTTGAACCTTCAAGCGAAGGGTCTGGAGAGCGTCGAGTTGGAGCGGGCGTTGCTCGACAAGGCCGATCAGAGCGCGTGGTTCGCTTTGTCGATCGTCAATAGCCGCGAGGAGCTGGCCGCGAGAAAAGAAGCATTTCTGAAAAAACCGTCGATCGACCGCGTCGAGGACATTTCGACCTACCTGCCGTTGGACTATGAACAGAAACGCCCGATGATCGAGCGGATACGGGGCCGGCTGGATCATTTGCCCGAGCGACCGCCGGAGATCCCCGTCGATCCGCCGGACGAGTTGGGCCGCGCCCTGGCCCGCGCCCAGGTGCTCGTGGGCGGCGGGGCCCAGGCGGAGCGGATCACTCACCAGCTCGAGCAGGCTCGCAACGCTCTGCGCGGCCTGACGCAGCACGAATGTTACGAACGGCTGCGCCGCTTCCAGCACGGCATGGCCGGCGATTTGCTCAGCCGGTTGTTCCAACTCCGCAGCGTGGCCAATCCCGATCCGCCTAAACTCGACGACCTGCCCGAGGGCCTCGTCACGCGGCTGGTGGGCCAACGGCGCAACTGTTTTTTGATGAAAATCTATAGCAAGTCGTATATCTGGGACATGGACGCCATGCGGCGTTTTGTGGACGACGTCCGCTCGGTCGACCCAAAGGCGACGGGCAATCCGCTGCAAACCTACGAAGCCTCGCGCGAGATAAAAGCCAGTTACGAAAACGCGGCGCTTTATGCGCTGGGGGGAATCGTGCTTGTTCTCCTGCTCGATTTCGGCAACGTCCGCTACGCGCTCTTGGCCATGTTGCCGTTGGGTCTGGGCATGATTCAGTTGTTCGGCCTGCTCGGGCTTTTGGACATTCCCTTGAATCCGGCCAACATGATCATATTGCCGTTGATCTTGGGAATCGGGATAGACAATGGGGTTCACGTGGTCCACGATTTCCGCCGCCAGCGAGGGCCCTATCGCATGAGCCCCTCGACGGCCGGCGCGGTTCTGATCACGTCGCTGACGACGATTGTCGGGTTCGGCAGCCTGATGATCGCCCGGCATCAGGGTCTCCAGAGCCTGGGTCGTGTGCTGACGATTGGCGTGAGTTGTTGTCTGTTTTCATCGCTGTTGATGTTGCCGGCCCTGCTGACCTGGGCCACGCGCCGCCGCCCGGCCGACTCGGACGATCGGGCGGACGCAGGCCCGCCGCGGTCGATTTCGGTCCATGACTCGCATCGTCGCCGACCGCCGGACCACCCCGGCACGAGCCCCCACGCCGTGCCGGAAATCACCAGACGCGGTTCGATGGACCTGGCCGACGGCCGGTGATGGAGCGGGCCGATGGTGGAAAAGCACACACCGCCTTGCCGCGTGATGTAGGGCCACGCTCCGTCGTGGCCGCGCGTAACCAGCCACCCCGGCCACGACGGAGCGTGGCCCTCCACATTGGCCCTCCAGCACGATACCGCCATAATCCATTACCACATTACCGCACCCACGGCTTGTTGGGGACTTCTCAACAGAAGGCAACCCTGATAAACTTAGGGGTTCGGTTGCCGATCGGGCGCGGGCAAAAAACGCCGTCGGCCGCGGAGGACTCCCCGTTAAGGGGGTTAATCGTCGTTTTTGGGTTATCCTCAACATCCTCAACCCCATCGCACGGGAGTGAATTCCATGGCCAAGCCGGGACGAAAGATCAAGAAAGCCAATCACGGAAAACGGCCCGCCAGCAGCAAGGCCCGCAAGGAAAAACGGCAGCGCGTGAAGACGTAAAACGCACGGCCGGACGGGAACTTTCGGCAAAGTCAAGACGCGGTAGAACACCTTTTCGGCCGGGTATCCGCCTTACGACCAATCACGAAGGAGTGGGACGTGGCCATCAAATCGCTTATTCTCGACCACGGCGAATACGATCTCAATCGGGTTGTCGCCGACACGGCGGAAATCCAACGCTACAATCCCCAGCGGTTTGAAATGGCCCAGTTGACGGCCATTTGCCACGAGGATCCCGACAAAAGCATCTGCGTGGGATACAAGGACCTGGGGCCGGACGACTTTTGGGTCCGCGGGCACATGCCCGACATGCCGCTGATGCCGGGTGTGATCATGTGCGAGGCAGCCGCGCAGACGGCCAGCTACTACGCGCTGAAGCACAAGCTCATGGACGCCCAGGTGATTGGCTACGGGGGCCTCGAGGACGTCCGATTCCGCGGCGTGGTCCGGCCGGGCGACCGGTTTGTCGTCGTTACCCGGCTGTTGAAGGTCCGGCGTTTGATGCTCACCTGCGAGTTTCAATGTTTCGTCAAGGAGAATCTGGTTTGCGAGGGAGTTCTGAAAGGAGTTCCCTTGCCGGTTGACGAACTCCTGCCGGGGCAGGCCTATTGACTTTTGCACGGCCCATGAACCGAGGCCGACCAACGGGAGGCCGGTAAATGGGCCAGATTCGTTCGCAGAACGGGTCATTATCCAAGCAAACATCAATAAAATCATGCCCAAGCGGTCGTTCACGGCGGTAATCGGCGTCCCGCACCATGTTTTTGCCCTTCCACGACGATAATCCCACGCGGCGTGCGCCGGTGGTCACTTACGCGCTGGTGGCCGTCAACGTCGTGGCGTTTCTTTGGCTTTTGCAATTGTCGCCGCGTCAACGCGACGACGTGACGTTGCGTCGAGGCTTCATTCCTGCGCGAGTCGACCAGCTCGTCCATCCGCAAAAACTGGATGTTTGGCGGGATATGCCCGCTCGCCGGTGGGACGGTCGGCCGGTCGTCGTGCGTCAGAAGATTGGCGAGTTGCCGGCCGATCGTGAGCAGATTGTCTTGTCGTTTTTCACCTGCATGTTTCTCCACGCGGGTTGGGTGCATCTGTTGGGCAATATGTGGTTTCTCTGGCTTTTCGGCAACAACGTCGAGGACCGGTTGGGCCACGTCGTGTTTCTCTTGTTTTACCTGGCCGGCGGGCTATTCGCCTCGGGGTGTCACTGGCTGTTCAACATGGACAGTCTCACGCCGGTTGTTGGCGCGTCGGGCGCGGTGGCGGCCGTGCTCGGGGCCTACGCCATTACCTGGCCCTGGGCGCGGGTACACACGCTCGTGTTTCTCGTGATTTTCATCACGGTGGTTGATCTGCCGGCCTTGGCCGTGCTGGGCGCCTGGTTTTTGCTCCAGCTCGTGCAAGGACACGCGCAGCTCGCAGGGCTGCCCGATGCCGGCGGCGTGGCCTGGTGGGCCCACGTCGGCGGGTTTGTCGCCGGCATGGCGATGATGCCGCTGTTGGGCAAGGTGTTTGGACTGGGCTCGGCCACCGAGAAAACCCAAAACATCGCCGAGTCGGACCATCGCGACCGGATTATCGACGTGCGGATACTCGACGAGAACGACCATCGTCGACCGCGGCGGTAAAGCGAGTCTTGAAGACCGTCGCCATCCCCGTCTCCCCGGTCACTCTTCGTCGCGTCGGAGCGTGAGCAGCCCGTCCAATACGTCGAACACGAGGGCAAGCAGAAGGAATAGGACGTAGCCGAGCATGGGAATCGCGGCGAAGAGGGCGACCGTGGTGACTTGGAGCAGGGTTACTCCCCAACTCAGTTCCACGGCTTCGCCGCCGCGCAGACAATGGACGCAGGCGACGACCAGCAAGAGCGTGCCCCAGCAAACTCCCGCCCCAAACGCGACCGGTACGACGCGCGCCGACGTCTTGAGCAGGGCGCAAAGCGTGCCAAGGGCTTCCTCGCCGGGCGAAAGATTGTCGGCCACGATCACGTTCTGGTCGACGTGCACCAGGGAAACGGCGGCCCAATGCTCGCATAGAATAAATGCCAGCAAAGCCGCGAGAATCGTCGCGTGGTTCGACAGGCTAATGGCCTGGGCCGTAATCCCGAACAGCAAGACCAGCCCAAGCAACAGTCCGACAATACCCAGCAGGTCGAGCAACGTGGTCGATGCGATGGCGGCCCGGGTCGAGCGATTCACGCGATCGAGCGCCCCGCAGAATTGCCCGGCCGCGTATTGGAGCACGGCCAGGACGGGAACCACCCCGAGCGCGATGAGGATGTGGACCGGCGATTTTTCGTGCAGGCTCACGGCCGCGCCGGCCGCGACCACCAGCAGCATGGCCGCAACCATTGCCCACTGGCCGGCAAGCACGAACAGCCGGATGCTCGAATCGACAAAGGCTTCCGACGCATTGCGCCGCGCCAAGGAAAGAACAGCCGCGACCGGATGGACGAACGGCTTCCGCGGGCGGGCCGTGACCGGCTGGGTGGGCTCGGCGCCGGGACGGATCGGCGGCGCGGCGCCGGTCGCCGTCGGTGCGGCCCGTTCGGCCGGCGCCGCGTGAAATAGCCCCTTGACGTGCGACGCTTCGGCCCAATCGGACATGCCTTCGCGCCAGACCAAATCGCCGGGCGCGAGCTGACCGTGCTCGGCCAGCCGCTTCAGCTCGACGGTCGAGACGGGCCCGAACCGCTGCTCATCGCGGGCGTAGTACCATTGGACATCGTGCATTGTGGCGCCGCCGTGAGGAAAAATCTCGACCCTATCCCTCAATTATAGCCTCTGCGGGGGAGAATGCACGTTGGATTGGCCGGGCGGATCCTGTTGACCGCGAAGACGCCAAGGACGCGAAGAGTTATGTAGGTCCGGCCCCGGCTGTTGGGGACAAATTTTATAGACCCTCGGATTAGCAATGCGGGAGTCAATAAGGTTTCGACGCCGTGCGGAAAGACCCGATTTGCGTTGTTCCAAGAAACTCTCTATGATCCGGGAAGATTTCCGAGAAAACTGAGCGTCATGGCGCGAAAAACGTCGGCAACGCGGTCGAACTCGCGGTCTTCGGCCTGGCAGAAGACGGCGTAGGTTGCCTGGTCGGTTTGCAAGCCGCGAATCCACGCGGTGTTGGTCAGATCAAAACAGTAGAAGTTGACGTTCCGGCCCACACATGCGTGTCCGCCGATCTGGTCCTGAATTTCTTCCGACTCCAATTCATTGTAGTCTTCGCGCATTGCCTGAAGGACGGCGTCGACAAGCCGAGCCGGGTCGCTCGACGGAGGGTGGATCGAAAGGACCCAAAACCCGCCTTCCGGGCTAGTCACGGTCACGCTTCGGCAGTCCACCGGGCCCTCGTCCCTGACGAGCGCCCAAGACTCGGGATACTGGAAACGAACGCCCATTTCGGCAAATTCTGAAGGCATGGAAAGCGAAGGATGATTAGGGAATTCGGGGGTTTCGTGATTGGCATGAACCAACTGGTGTGGTGGCCGTCGGGCGACTCTGATAACATACCGCGCCGGCCCGTCGGGCAAAACCCGCGGGGATGCCGCGCGCCGTGTTAATTTTCAATCCCTGATCCCGAATCTCTTTCTCCATGGTCCCTCGGCTGTCCTTGATTTTCGCCCTCACCTGGCTGAGCGCCGCGTTGTCCGGCTGCCGTTTGAGCGGGCCGGGGGGGCCAATCTCGCCATCATTGGCCAAGTGCCGGGAGTATTCCCAAGAAGGCGTTTTGGCCATGGAGCAGGGTCGCTGGGCGTCGGCCGAGACGCTTCTGGCCAACGCGGTCGCCTGTTGCCCCAAAGATCCCGAGGCGCGGCGCCACCATGCCGACGCGCTGTGGAAACTCAATCGCCGGGACGAGGCCGTTGCCCAATTGGAGCAGGCCACCGCCATCTTGCCTGACGACGCGGCGCTGCGCGTCCGTTTGGCCCAAATGCGGCTGGCCATGAATCAATCCGAGAAGGCTCGGACCGAAATCGACGCGGCGTTGGACATCGAGCCGGACAGCAGCAGCGCCTGGGCAATGCGTGCCCGCGCGCGGCGGGCGACGGGCGACGCGGCCGGAGCGCTGGCCGACTACCACCGTGCCTTGGGATTCGTTCCCGAGGATCGCGATTTGCTCCTGGAAACGGCCGAACTCTACCGTGAATTAAACCAACCTGAAAAGGCTTTGGCTTTGCTGCATCGGTTGGCCGACACCTATGCCCCGGGCGAAGAGCCGCAAAACGCGATCTATCTCGAGGGGCTGGCTTGCGCCGCGCTGGGGCGTTGGGACGAGGCGGCCGACAAGTATGCCGCGGCCCTGGCCCGGGGCAAGCCGACGCCCGAACTCTACTGTCAATTGGCGGAGTTTCGCCGGCGCGCGGGCCGGTCCGCCGAGGCGGCATCGGCGGTCGCCGAAGCCCTGCGGCTGCAACCCGACCACGGCCCTTCGCGCCGGTTGTACGAGGAGATTGCCGGCCGGTCGTCGGGGGTGGGGTCGTGCCGCCGGTAACCCCTGCCGGCAAGCCGTCACGATCGGCTCGCGCGAGCCGCTTTTCTCGTCACGACCCGACCGGCCGATACCATCGGTTTGACCTTCGTGAAATCGCGGTCTAGAGTTGGTTGGAGCACCCGCGAGCGGCAACAGCCTATGCTGAAGGACCAGTCCACGGGCTTCATGGCGACCGACCGTCCGACAGGGTTGATGGTCGAGGAACCATGGGAGCGGGAAGGACGCCGCGAGGAGTTCCTTTCCCGAACGTCCAGAGGAGAATTCCGGTCATGTCGCAAATTATTCATGAGACCGACGCGACGTTTGTCGATCGCCGCGAGGGTGGACCAAGCCAAGTGCCGCCGTCGTGCGAGCGCCGCCAATTCGCCAACAGCCACGACGAGCTTTCGCCCGACGCCAAGGAACTGGCCCAGGCCATCGACGGCTACAAACTGCGTCACCGGCGGCGTTTTATCACTTTCGAGGAAATGCTCTCGGTGATTGTCTCGCTTGGCTATCACAAATAGCCTATCGTCCATGGAACAAGGGCTCGCGCAGACTCTTCGCGGTGAGGATGCCGAGGGCGTGCCCCCTCGCATCGACGACGCGAGCCAGGTCTTGCCCCGCGTTTTCCATCCGCACGATGGCATCGACGTGATCGGCCGTTTGGGGAATGGCAATCAGTGGGCGCAAGGGGCCCAGACTGCTTGAGTTGTTCAGCGCCAACTCGATGACCCGAACGTAGCTCGTCAATTCGCCTTGCTCATCCTCGACCGGGACGTCGGCGATCCGGTAGCGATGCGCCAGGCGCAGGACGTCTTCCTTCGCCATGTCGTGGCGAGCTCGTGGAACGTCGCGCAGCGCCCTGGCGAGTTGGTCCGCGCGGCGACCGCTCAAGGCGAAGATGCTCCGCGCGAGGCTTTGTTGGGCCGGATGGAGGATGCCCGCCTCGCGGCCCTCGGCCAGCAGCTTTTGCAGCTCGCGTCGAGCCAGGGTCAGGCGAACCTGCTCGGGCGGCTCCGACACGAATCGGGACAGGAGCCGGTTCAACCCCCAGAGCAACAGGCTCGCCGGGAGCAGCGCCACCAGGAAAACCAGAAACAGCGGAGCCCCGAGTCGCAGCAACCGGTTCGGGGCCTGGAGAAACAAATTTTTCGGCAACAATTCGCCATAGACAAACAGCACCGGCGCGAAGACCAACGGTGCGATCAACTCGGCCACGCGCGCGTCGCTGCCCCAAACGGCGTGGGCGCCTAGAACCATGGCCAGCGACACGAGATAATTGGCCAAATTGTTGCCGACCAGAATCGTCGCGACGAACAATGCCGGAAGATTGGTCAGCCAGACCAGGCTTCGCGCCACCAGGTCACCTCCCAGGGCATCGAGCACGAGGCGGACGCGGGTCGCGCGGTAAAAGCCCGTCTCCAGCCCGCTAAATAGCGCGCTTAAGAACAGTCCGACGGCCGCCAGGGCGAGCACGCTTGTCATCATGCCGGCGGCTCCTCGTTCTCGGGCAACGTCAGTTCGACCAACAAGGGACCGCGGTTGGGCACGTCGAGCACCTTGAACTGGAACGGTCCCCAGCGGCACGCGTCGCCCGGCTCGGGAAACCGTTCGAGCAATTCCTGGACCACGCCGCCCACGGTAACGCTTTTGCTCGCGGGCCGCGGGACGTCGAAATGCCGCGCGAGCCGCCGCAGGCTCGTGATGCCCGTCACGTGCCACGTTCCCGGCGCGTGGAGTTGAATCGCGGCGCGTTTTAACAGGCGTTCGCTCCGGCTGGACCGGCGCGTGAAAATCGTGTCGAGGACGTCGTCGAACGTCAACACGCCGATGGTCTCGCCCAGTTCGTTGACCACCGCGGCCACCCGGCGATCGCGCTGGTGCATGGCCTCGAGCGCGGCAGCGACCGTCGCGCACCAGGGAACGCAAATTACCGGCTCGGCGTGGTGCTCGAGATGCGTCGCGGGAACGCTCGACAACCGGCCGAGATCGATGGCCGTCGCTATCTCATCGCTGTCCGGTTCGGTGATCAACAGGTAGCCGCTGGGGGTCATCCGGCCTTCCAAGTCGGCCAGCGCCACGGGCGGCCGAAACGCGACGACTTGGGTCCGGGGGCGCATCAGCTCGTCGGCCCGAACCTCCGAAAGTGAAACGATGCGCTGAAGCAGCATCTGCTCCTGTTCCAGAAGCCGCGTGTCGCTCGTGGAAAGCTCGACGGCCCGCTCCAAATCGCCAAGCCGCAAATACGGCTCGGACCGAAAGCTGGGCCAAAACACGCGCCGCGACAAGAGAATGGCCATGCGGAAGACGGGTAGCGCCGGATCGACCAACCGAACCGCCAACGCCAAGGGCATTGCGAACCACGAAGCCAGTGCTTGCGGCTGCAACACGGCCAGGCTCTTGGGAAGCATTTCGCCGAACACGATCAGCACGAAGAGCGAACCCGCGGCGAACGATCCGGCAAGCGTGCCGCGGCCGCCGCGTTCGAGTTGCAGGCTGGTCATCGACGCGATCGTGAAGTAGGCCAGGTTGACCGCCAGGTTCCAGAAAAGGATGGCCGTCAGCAGCCGCTCGGGATCGACCAACAGCGCCGCGGCCATGCGGTTGGCGCGGCTGCCCCGGGCCATGGCCCGACGGTCTTCGTGGCGCAGGTAGAACCAGGCCGCTTCGCTCGCCGAAAAAAACGCCGAGCCGAGAATCAACACGCCCATCGCCACGAGCCAGGGCAAGTGTTCGATCATGAAAGGTCAATCCTCAATGGTCGTTCTACCCGTCGCCACGTCGAATTCACAAACCGCCGGAACCAGCATGGCGGCCGTCATGAAACCATAGGCTACGATCGTGACCAGGAAAACGGCCATGGGCTTGTCCAGCAGGAAGCTGGTGATCGCGTAGAACGTGGCCAGGGGGCAGGCGAACGACGCCACGCCGATCGCCGTCGAGGGATTTCTCGCGCCCAAGGCGACGTAAAGCCCGATGCCGCCGCCGATCGTGAAGGCGACGAACGGTTGCAATTGGGCCTGAAACGAGCCGCTGAAGGCGACCATCATTCTCATGCAGGTGGCCATGCCCACGAACAGGAAAAACAAGGTTCCCAGACTCACGGCCACGGCGGTGCGCGAGTTGAAATAGTTCATCCCGGCGTGGATTCCCAGCATGGCGGCAAAGGCGAAAAGCACCAAAAGCCCAACCGTCAAAAAAATCAAATTTTCCGTCCCCAGCACGCCTTGCCACCAGAGCCAACCGCACAGAAGAATCGGCAGAACGATCATCTCCTTCGTGTTGTAGACGACGCCGCCGAGCTTGCCGTAGACAATTTCCTTTGCCGTCAGGTCGGTCACCAGAAGAAGGTCCATCGCCCGAGCGTCGCGCTCGCTGGTCAGCGAGGTGACCGCCTGGGTGTTGACCAGAAACAGGCTCAACAGAAACAGCGGCGCCAGGGCAAGCGCCCCCTCGCCGCGGTCGATCGCCGCGCCGGCGTGCGTCATCCAAATCAGCCCCCCGGCCGCCATGCCGAAAAGCAGCAGGTAGACCAGACGTATCAACAGTATCCGGCGACCATAGGCCCACGTGCGCATCTCGCGCCATAGGACCGGGTTGTCCCAGACGCGGCGGGTTCGGGCCACGGCGCCCGCCGGCCGAACGGCTGCGGGCGCCGCCGGCTCTTGCCGGGCGGACGCCGCCAGATCGTGTTCGACGCCCCAGATGCTTTCTTTCTGACGCGACGGTTCTTCTTGCTCGCGGGGTTGTGCTTCGCGCGACGGATTCCACACCCGAACCATCGCTATCGCCACGCCGTTGATCAACACCGCGCCGGCCGCGGCCACCACCATGTATAGATAAACCGGATGGGCCAAAGGTCCCAAGGCGGGCTCGGGCTGGGCCAGGGGGACGGTCGTTTCGAGGACGGCTCGCCAGGGACTCAATCCGGCCGCCCAGGCCTCGCAGGAAAGTCCCGCCCACTCGGCCCCCAGCACCCCGGCGGCGACCACTTCCCAGAAGACAACCCAAAGAACGATCGCCATTACGGTGACGGTCAGCGACTGAAAAGCTTTTTCACGCCACAAGGCCACGGTCGAGCCGAGACTCCCGCAAACCAGCACGCTGGCCAACGTAACGGCGCCCATCTGTCCGACCTGGGAAAACGAAATGCCGCCCAACAGAATCGACGCCATGAACAGCGGCGCGGCCGCGACCAGCAGCACGAGCATGCCCAAAAGACTCGCCAGCAATTTGCCCAACACAAGTTCGCTGTTTGACAGGTTGGTCAACAGCAGCAGGATGAGCGTCCGCCGGTCCTTTTCCTGCGAAACGGCGCTGGCGGCCAGCACGGCCGAAAAAAACACGGCCACCACCAACTGCAACGGCGCCAGAATCTGGAATACGATGGTTCCGAATCGGGCCAGATCGCCCACGTCGCGCACCAATTGCGTGCCCGTGAGCATCAGCCAGGCGATGACCATCAGCCCGAGAAGCGATCCGACGTAGACCGACCGAGCGACATAGACCCGAAGCCGCCGCGGAGCGATGGTGAACTCGCGAGTGAAAACCGGACCAACAAACACAGGACTCTCCTGGTAAGCGATGAGCGCCCTGTAGGCCGGGTCACGACCCGGCCTACGCGGCGCCCGGAGCGTCTCATTCTACCCGGCCGGCCGGTTTTGCACCAGTTGGAGTGCCCGATCGATTCGGGCCAGGCAGCTTTCGCGGCCCAGAATGGCCAGGGTGTCGAACATGCCCAACCCGACGCTCTTGCCGGTCACGGCGACCCGCAAGGCATGAATCATCTGGCCAATCTGGATCCCTTCGACCTCGACAAATCCATGTAGTTGGGCATCGAGAGTCGCGGCGTCGAACGGCTCACACTCGGCTAACACGGCGCGGAAGCGGCCGAGCAGCCCTACCGCGTCGGCCGGCTTGCGGAGCCGTTTGTCAATCGCCTTTTCGTCGAAAACCAGCGCATCGTCCGGGGTGAAAAACTCGTCGTAATCGAGAATGTCGCCGGCCACTTTGATCCGGTCGCCGGCCGCCTGGAGCACCTGGGTGACGCGGGTCTCGACGTCGGCCCCGGCCGGCGCCGGCGCCCGGCCTGCCCGCTGCAAGTAGGGAAGCACCATGACCGTTTTGTCGGCCAGGGGAAGCTGCTGCATGTGGTAGTCCTGAAACGCCTGGAGCTTGACCGGATCGAAACTGGCCGGCGCGCGGTTGACCCGATCAAGCGAAAAATGCTGAACCAATTCCGAAGGGCGAAAATGCTCCGTCCGGTCGTCCAGCGACCAACCCAACAACGCCAGGTAGTTGACGATCGCCTCGCTCAAAAAACCAATCTCGCGATAGAAATCGACCACGACTGGGTTGAATTCTTCGGGCCGGGTTTCCAGGCCAATCGCCTCGGCAATTCGCCGCCCGTGGTCCAACAGGTCGGCAAAATCGCGGTTTTTCAGATACTTGTCGAGCTTGCGCTTGCTGAGCTTCACCTTGCTGCCCGGCTCGGCCACAAAAGGCAGGTGGGCATACTCGGGCATCTCGTAGCCGAGCGACCGGCCGATGAACACCTGGCGCGGCGTGTTCGATAAATGCTCCTCGGCGCGGATGACGTGGGTGATTCGCATGGCCTGATCGTCGACCACGTTGGCCAAGTGATACAGGCACGAGCCGTCGGCCCGCTGGATGACGTGATCCTGTTCGCGGGCCCATTGAAATTCGACCTGGCCACGGATCAGGTCGTTGATCGTCAGCGATCCTTCGCGGGGCATCTTGAGCCGGACGACCGATTGCCGGCCCTCGGCCTCGAACCGCGCGTAGTCGGCCGGCGTTTCGGCCATCCACCGGCGGCTATAGACGAATTCGCGCTTGTCGGCCTGCGCCGCCTCGCGCTCGGCCTGAAATTCCTCGGGCGTGGCGTAGTCGCGATAGGCAAAGCCCCGGCGGAGCAACTCCTCGACCGCCGCCTCGTACAACTCGGTTCGTTCCGATTGGTAGTAGGGGCCGTAGGGACCGCCGACCTCGGGCCCTTCGTCCCAGTCGATGCCCAGCCACTTGAGCCCCTCGAGGATCGGCCGCAACGCCTCCTGGACGTTTCGTTGCTGGTCGGTGTCGTCGATCCGTAAAATGAATCGGCCGGCATGACGCTCGGCGAAAAGCCAACAAAACAAAGCCGTGCGCACCCCGCCGATGTGCAAATAGCCGGTCGGCGAAGGAGCAAATCGAGTACGAACCGTCATGG
>JAFGAY010000330.1 GCA_016933425.1 Pirellulales bacterium | reverse complement strand
TTTACTTCAGCCGGTTCTTGATCTCGGTCAAGGTTTCGTTGATGCGGAAAAAAAGAATGACCACCTCGCACGCCAGCCGAACGGCAAGCGGGCCGAACACGGCCCAACCCGCTCCGCGAAGCACCTGAAGCTGGTCCCACGAATCGCCCGATCGGGCTCGGGCAACCAGATACACGCCGTACAACACGCAGGCCAGCGCGCCGACCCAGAAAACGACCTGGATGAGCACGGGCGCCAACATTGTGCGAAACGCCCAGAAATCGTCCAATGTCGCGTCCGGCTTCCGATCCGATGAAGCGTCTGCAAGCCGATCGCCCATGGGTCATCCCCCGAAGTTCCTGAATCTCGAAATCTCTCCTTCCGTCACTTCCCCAACATCTGCTCATACAGCTTGGCCAACAAACTCGGATTGTCGCTGGTCACGAGGTGGTCGATCTGGTCGCGCGGCACCTTGAGTTTTTCAAGCGCCGCGGCCGCGCGCTGCCAGATTCTCGTCCGAGCCTTCCCCTCGGCCATGTACAGATCGCTCAGTAGTTCGCCCAACCGCTGCACCATGATGGCGTCGCGGTTGTCGTAGTAGTTTTTGATTGCCCGGTCTTGGTACTTGGACCGTTCGGCCATGGGTTTTCTCCGTCGACGGATTCTTTGCGTCCTTGGCGTCATCGCGGCGAAAACAGAGATAGTACCGCGGACCATCTCATTATGGCCATTTCCACGGCTCGTGTCACCCACCGGCCGCGTGGTTTTTTGGTTTCCCGTCGCAGCGGGTGTTACCGCAAACCGTCGGGTCGTTGACCGACTTTCACGTCCAATTCGAGCCGTTTTCCCTTGCGCAACACGATGACCTTGGCCGTCGAGCCGATCGGGGTGCCGGCTGCGGCCATACCCAATTCGCCCGGGCCGGCGATCGGCGTGTCCGCCCACTGGACGATGATGTCGCCCGGCTCGATGCCCGCCGCGGCGGCCGGTGAGTTGGGTAGAATGTGGGTCACGACCGCGCCGGGCGTGTCCGACTCGATGCCCAACTGTTTGGCCAGCGGCCCGGTCAGCTCCGTGATGCTTACGCCGAGCCAGCCCCGGGCGATTTGGCCGCCCGTTTTGAGCTTGTCGACAATGTCCCGGGCCATGTTGCTGGGAATGGCGAAACTAATGCCCTGGTAGGACGCGCCGTGGATGGCCGTGTTGATGCCGACGACCTGGCCCTTTAGGTTCACCAGCGGCCCGCCGCTGTTGCCCGGGTTCACGGCCGCGTCGGTCTGCAAGAAGTTTTGGTAGTCGAGTCCGGGCACGACCTGTTTGCGATTCTTGGCACTGATGATGCCGGCGGTCACCGTTCGTTCGAGGCCGAAGGGGTTGCCCACGGCCAGCACGGGATCGCCCACGTCGACCGCGTCGCTGTCGCCCCAGGGGGCTGGGGTCAAGTCGGTCGCATCGATCTTCAACACGGCCAGGTCGCTCGGCGAGTCGGCGCCAACAACCTTGACGTCGTTGAACGTCCGGCCGTCGGACAATTTGACTCGTGCGGCGACCGCGCCGCGAATCACGTGGGCGTTGGTCACGATGTGGCCCTCGGCGTCGACGATCACGCCCGAACCCTTGCCTTGGAGAAAGTACGGCTGTTGGGGAACGCGAAACATGTGCGACCATTCGTCGGCCGGCACGGCCACCCCGGCCTGGCCGTTGCTGATCGTGTCGATGCCGACCACGCTCGGCTCGATCGCTTTGGCCACCCAGGGATAAACGCCGCCCTCGTCGGGCAACTCGTCGAGCAATTCCCGCGCGACTTCGGCCCGGGCCGCCTCGCGACCCCGAGCCACGCCGTAAGTAATCCGCTGAACCAGATAGGGAATGGCCAGAAGAACCAACAGAAAAAGCAACACCCAAAACAACCCCGACGACCGGCGCGGAGCCGTTTCGCGGATGACGTAGACGGGACGCGGTTCGGACGGTTGGGGTGATTCGGTGCTATCGTTCATGGCGATTGGAAAACCGTGGATCGACGTGCAACATCAACTCTTATGGAAATTATACGCCAATCACCTCCGTGTGACATGCCCCATTCTCCGCGTCTCTGCGTCTCCGCGCGATAACCCTTCTTTATTTATCATCGCGCGGAAGCGCTGAGGCGCTGAGGGCTGAAACGGTGATGGTCAAAGGTCTTTGAGCGATTGTGCTGATAGAGCAATCCCGGCAAGTGTCAGATGGGGAACATGGCGCGCGGTTGGTCCCAGCAGCCGGGCCACCGCCGGGCCGGCGCCGCCGGTCAGATAGATTTCCGGTTCGGCCGCATGGTCGCGGGCGTCGGGCGGCGAGGGCAAGGTCGCGGTCATTTGCCGGACCAGTTCGCGGATCGCTCCGACCGCGCCCCAGAAGAGGCCGCTTTGCATGGCCTCGTCGGTCGACGTGCCGACCGGCGGCGGCGCGGCGGCAAGGTCCGTCATGTCGACCAGCGGCAGCAGATCGGTGAATTCGTGCAATGCCCGGGCCGACATGGCGATGCCCGGCAGAATCGCGCCGCCGCGAAAGGTCCCGTCGGCCGCGAGCAGATCGACGGTAATCGCCGTGCCGACGTCGACCACCGCCGCCGGACGGCCGGACGCTCGCAGCCGGTTGGCCGCCACCGCGTCCAGCAGACGGTCGACGCCCACCATGTCGGGCCGCGCCAACGCCACCCGAAGCGGAAGATCGGTCGCCGCTAGCAATGTCACCGAATCGTCGGGCCGGTGCTCGCGGAGCCAGTCGACCAGTCGCGTGGCGACCGGCCGGTTAACGCTGCCGATCCACCACGAAGCCGCCTTCGCATCGACCGACGCGAGCCAGGGGCCCAGACAATCGAACCCATCGGCCGCGTTGTCGACCCGCAACATGGCCGCCGGCTCGGGCAGCCCGTCGTCTCCCGCGCCGCGAAACCAGCCGAGCTTGGTCCGCGCGTTGCCCACGTCGACGGCGATCAGGGGAAACCGAGTCATGACCGTATGAATGTTTGGAACCACAGATGAACGCAGATGGACACAGATGAATGAAGAGGAAAAAAATGGCGATGATTGTCCCTCTTATGTCGAGATTTCATGAAACATCCGTGTTTATCCGGGTTCATCGGTGGTTCCTTCCTCCAAATTTATCCGAGTTCATCCGTGGTTCGTTCCTCCAGTGTCGCGGCGATTGCGGCGACCAGCTGATTGAGTCCTTCGCCGGTGACGGCCGAAATCAGCAAGACGGGCCGCTCGATGGCGGCGGCCAGTTGGACGCGCGCCTCGGCGGCGCCAGGCAGGTCGGCCTTGGTGACCGCCACGATCTCGGGCCGCCGGCCGAGCTGGGCG
Source organism: Pirellulales bacterium (assembly GCA_016933425.1). Classification (GTDB taxonomy): domain Bacteria; phylum Planctomycetota; class Planctomycetia; order Pirellulales; family Thermoguttaceae; genus UBA11386. The sequence continues at coordinate 10,083 of JAFGAY010000330.1, read as the reverse complement.
TCGTATTGCTCCAATTCGTCGCGAATCACGCGGTAATTCGTAATCGGGTCGGTTTGGTCGACCGGCTCCGGCTCGACCAGGTGGACCAGAATGCCGGCCCGCTGGATATGGCGCAAAAACTCGTGGCCCAGTCCCAGGCCCGCATGGGCCCCTTCGATCAGGCCCGGGATGTCGGCCATGACCAGCGACCGGTCGAAGTCGATTTGCACGCGGCCCAAGTTGGGATACTTAGTCGTGAAGGGATAGGAAGCGATTTCGGGCCGAGCCCTCGACAGACGGCTCAGCAGCGTGCTCTTGCCGGCGTTGGGTTTGCCGACCAGACCGACGTCGGCGATGATTTTCAGTTCGAGGCGGATGGTCCGTATTTCACCTTCGCCGCCGGGCGTCGACTGGCGCGGGGCCCGATTGGTCGAGGTTTTGAATCGCAGGTTGCCCTTGCCGCCGCGGCCTCCCTGGGCAACCACGACTCGATCGCCCGGCGCGGCCAGGTCCTTGAGCACGAATCCTCGCCGCGCGTCATGGACGATGGTGCCCGGTGGAACGCGGAGGATCAGGTCGTCGGCCGCCGCGCCGTGGCATTGGGCGCCGCGGCCCGGCTGGCCGCCGGCCGCCTTCCAGTGTTTGCGATGGGCCAGTGCACTGAGGCTGTCGACGCCCGTCTCGGCCAGGAGGATGACGCTTCCGCCGTCGCCGCCGTCGCCGCCGTCGGGCCCGCCGCGAGGAACAAACTTCTCGCGGCGGAAACTCATGCAGCCGTCGCCGCCGCGACCCGCCTCGACCTGAATTTCAACCTCGTCAACAAACATGGGAGTGGCGCCTCGGGAACCACGGATGAACACGGACGAATACGGTTAATAACAAGCGGGCAGGGAACATTGATGGAACCGATAAGTCTTTTCCGGCAAACGAACTCTATTTGTGTGTATCTGTGTGCATCCGTGGTTCCAAAAAAACAGGGATGGCCCGGGCTCGAGCCATCCCCAGATTGTACGCGTTTGAGGATCGACGTGGGATCAGTTGTTTTCCGCCACGTTGACCCGACGACCGCCGCGGTCGAACTGGACATAGCCGTCGATCAGGGCATAGAGGGTATAGTCGTTGCCTTGGCCGACCCCTCTTCCTGGGTGGAATTTCGTGCCAACCTGGCGAACCAGGATATTGCCGGCGCGGACAAACTGGCCGCCAAATCGCTTGACTCCACGGCGTTGGGCGTTGGAATCGCGCCCGTTACGGCTGGAACCTTGTCCCTTTTTGTGTGCCATGGCAGTCCTCGCGTCGGCTTTTGAATTGGCCGAAAATGGTTTCAGGATCGTGACTTAGGTAATCTGGCAACGCCAGGCAACAAGGGCCGGCGCGGCGGGAAACTCTCCTTTTACACGGAAAACGCTCAAACGTCAAGTGTCGAGCAATGAAAACGGCACCCCTGTCCGGTCGGGTGCAGCAACGGATGATGGCGGTATTGCGGTGGAAGGGCCACGCTCCGTCGTGGCCGCGCGTGAACAGCCACCTCGGCCACGACGGAGCGTGGCCCTCCATAATCCGGTCGTGTCAATAGTCGTACCAGAGTCCGAATCCGACCTTGCTTTCATATTGGTCGTAGAATTCGAACTGGTCGCTCTTGCCGACGTTGCACTGCACGCCCATGCGGAACAGGTGGCCGGTCTGCCCACGCCACTGCCAGCCGCTTTCGACGACGACGTTGCCACCGTAGTCGACTTCCTCGCGCAGGTGGCCGTTGATCGCCATGAACGGCACCGGGCGCGGCCCGGTCGGCTGGGCCGGGCTGTACTCGACGCCGAACTGAAACTCCCAAGGCTCCGTGCATTCGCCCGTGCCCATCGCGTAGGCCGTCTCCGCGTAGAGCCGCCACTCGGGACGCCAATAGAACGAGTAGCCCATTACCATCGAATCCCGCGTGTAGTTAATACGCTGGATCTCCGGGTGGCGAATCATCCATTCGTCGCCGAGGTGCGAACTGATGTGGTAGTAGCCGATCTTATAGTGATGCCGTCCGATGGCGTGGGTGAAGGGAATGCCAAAACGATAATCGCAGACGACGAGGTCCATTTTGTTGTGCAGGTCGAGCCGCGGAAAGGCGGCCCCTTCCATGTCGATTTGCCATCCTTGCGGATCGAGCGCGTCGGTCGTGCCATAGCGCACGATCCCTACCCGGCCTCCCAACGCGACGTCCCAAAGCCAGCGCCCCTCGCGGTCCTTGACCCATTGGGCGGCGAACCGCGGCTCTTTAACGCCCGCCAAATACGACTTGTACATCAGTCCCTCAGGCAAAACCTGAAAGGACCAATAGGATTGGTCACGCTGGGCGCGGACCGAGGGCACCGCCGGAAGATGGGCAAACAACGCCTCGTCCGACAGGTCGTCGACCGCCGGAACGGCCACGGGCGGAACCCGCTCGATTGGCAGCTCGGCGGAGCATGGGCGCGGCCCGGCCATCCATGCGGCCAGACCACAAGCCAGCAACTTGAGAAGGGTATTTCGGCAGTGCATCCTGGGTCGGGTGGCAGGCTGGGTAAGGGTGCGGGACCTTGCGGCGTCGGAAATCGGCGGGACGACCCGGCGCAACACATTCAATGGGAATCATCGACAGATCCGGCAAGATTTGCCCAATGCGCATTGGAAAAATCAGCGTCTTGGCCGCTCTCGGTGCGCCGGGTTGCTTGAGATATCCGAAAAGTTTTCGTAGAATACCATTTTCCCCGCCCGACTCCCCGTCCGCATGGACTCGCCGCCCCTTTCTCCCCGGAGACGCCCCAAGATGGAACGCACGCTTGTCCTGTTCAAACCCGACTGTGTTCAGCGCCGCCTCGTGGGGCGTCTTCTGGCCCGGTTTGAGGATAAGGGTTTCAACGTCGCGGCCATGAAGCTCATGCGGGCCACGCCCGAATTGGCCAAAAAGCACTACGCCGAGCACGTGGGTAAAAGTTGGTATCCGCGGGTCGAGGCTTTTATAACCTCCGGGCCGCTGGTGGCCGCGGTGATCGAGGGGCCCGACGTCGTCCGCGTGGTCCGCGAGATGGTCGGCGCGACCCATGGGCTGAAGGCGGCTCCCGGCACGATCCGCGGCGAGTTCAGCACGAGCCAGCAGATGAACCTGATTCACGCTTCCGACGGCCAGGAGGCGGCCGCGCGAGAAATCGACGTCTTTTTCCAACCCGCCGAAATCCATTCCTACCAACCGACGATTACCGAGTGGCTCCGTGCCGAGGACGAGCGTTAATTCCCGCCCGCGCGCCCTCCCGCTCCATTGGCCTCGCGCCGGTGGCAAACGGTTTTTAAACAACCACGGCCCCCGTTTTTTCACGCTTGGAGGTCTCCCCATGCGCCGCTTCCACTTGGTGTGCATCCTGTTGCTTGTTGGTGGTTTTCTGTTCTGCGCGTGGGATGTTGCGTGGGCGGCCGCCGAAACGCGGCCGATTCTTACCCCCAAGCCCGGCCCCGCGCCCCGGATCAACGGTCCCAGCGTCCAGGGTTGTCGTCCCGGCCGGCCGTTTCTCTACCGCATCCCGGCGACCGGCGCGCGACCCATCGAGTTTTCGGCCCAAGGCCTGCCCGAGGAACTCGCGCTCGACCCGGCCACCGGCATTATCACGGGCACAACGCCCGCCGCGCCGGGCGAGTATGTCTTGACTCTCGTCGCCGAGAATGCCGAGGGCAAGGCCGAACGGCCCCTGAAAGTCATCGTTGGCGACCGGCTCGCCCTGACGCCGCCGATGGGCTGGAATAGCTGGTACATCCACTACAACCGCGTGACCGAACAGCACATGCGCAATGCGGCCGACGCGATGATTGCCTCGGGCATGGCCGACTTCGGCTACCAGTACGTTAATTGCGACGACTGCTGGACCAAGCACCGCAACGACAAGCCGTACCGCGACGCCCAGGGCAATCTGTTGACCAACGCGAAGTTTCCCGACATCAAGGGCATGGTCGACTACATCCACTCAAAAGGGCTCAAGGCGGGAACCTACACCTCGCCCGGCCCCTGGACCTGCGCCGGTTACGTCGGGGCGGGCGGCCACGAAGAACAAGACGCCCAAAAAATCGCCGAGTGGGGCTTCGACTTCCTCAAATACGACTGGTGCTCCTACGGATCCTATGAACACAACCAAGATCTGAAGGTTCTCCAAAAGCCTTATGCCTTGATGGGCAATCTCTTGAAACAGGCCAACCGCGACATCGTTTTGAACTTGTGCCAATACGGCATGGGCGACGTTTGGAAGTGGGGGGCCGAGGTCGGCGGGCATTGCTGGCGAACGACCCACGACTTGGGCCTCATGGCCGCGAACCAATTGCCGTCGTTCTATCACGCCGGTTTGTCGAACGCTCGGCATTGGCAATACGTCAAGCCCGGCGGCTGGAACGATCCCGACTACATCTTGATCGGCACGGTGGGCGACGCGCGGACCGGCGGTCCCGGCGCGGCAACCTCGCTCACACCCGACGAGCAGTATTCCTACATGTCGATGTGGTGCCTGATGGCCTCGCCGTTGATCTTCAGCGGCGACATGGCCCGGCTCGACGAGTTCACGCTCAACGTGCTGTGCAACGCCGAAGTGCTCGCGGTCGATCAGGATTCCCTCGGCAAGCAAGCCCGCATCGTTCGCCAAAATGACGACGAGCTGGTGCTGGCCAAGCCGATGGAAGATGGCTCGCTGGCCGTGGGATTGTTCAACTTGTCGGCGAAACCTCGCGAAATTTCCGCTTCGTGGACCGACCTTGGCCTGACGGGCAAGCAGATCCCGCGCGACCTATGGCGACAAAAAGACTTGGGCGCGACCGAGGGCGACTACCGCGCCGAAGTCCCGCCCCACGGCGTCATGCTCGTCCGCCTGCGCGGCGTTGAAAAGTAGGCGGGTGTCCGGAATTACTTCCCGATTTCATGATTTTCCGTAGGTCAGGCTGTGCCTGACATGCTTGTTTGTTGTCAGGCACAGCCTGACCTACAGAAACTGACCTACGGAAACTGCGCGGCGGCTAACCAGGAATTTCACCCGTTGGTTGGGTGGCGCGCTTGGAGGCACGAAGGGCGCGGTAATCAAGAAACGCCCGTTGCGAGCGGCTGTCCGAACGGACATCGAACGCCAGTCGCAAGGCCGCGCCCCGGCGCCGCCACCAGTCGCGGCCGGTCGCGGATTCCATCAGATCGAGCACGTCGATCGCGCCGGCCAGCATCGGCGGCAGACGCCGCCGCACGACGTCGGGCAGACGGCCGGCGAACCCGTAGCGGGGCCAGGTATAGTAGCCGTTCTCGTCGTCGCGCCGGCCGGCGTGGGTCTCGATTCGCGCAAGTCCCAATCGCTCGGCGGCCGCCAATTGTCGCGAGAACACGCGGAGCCCCAGTCCGCGTCCGCGCATCGCGGTCTGGCGGATGTGCAAAGCATCGACCAGCAGCACAAGCCGGTCCGATCGCGACACGACCCGCGCAACGCCGTGAATGCAGTGGTAAGCCGGGTCGGAGAATTCGAGAAGGAGACCCCCGCGGTAGACGCCCAGGTCGACGTTGGTTCCCTCGGGCGCTCCGGCCAGCGCGGCCAGTTGATCGTCATCCAACGCGCGGTTGAACAGTCGCCGGATGACCGCATGAACGCATCCCTTCTCGCCGGCCCAAAAGTCGACCCGAACGTCGGGCGCCGGTGCCAGGGCGCGGCCCGGGACGTCGGCCGGCGCGGAAAGGCTGGAAAATGCCATTGCCCGACTCCGGTTTTTGAGCGGCATTGCCCAAAAGTCGCGCCGGCCCGGCAAACCATGGGCGCCGGAAATCGCGACCGGAAAAGCACCCGGAGTCTACGGCAATGGGGTGACAACCGGTTGTCATGCCGACCAGGCCCACTCGGCGGTTTTTCGCATGCCGTTTGCTCAACAAGGCCCGGCAACGGACCTCCACAATGGGTGGATCGTGTTGACTAAAGGAACTGGACTGCTTAAACCTATATCATCTTTCGTGCATTTCGTGTCTTTCGTGGTATCGATAGCATCGACACGGCAACCGCCGGGAAATCAAAGCATGCGCATCGTCATGGTGGGGACGGGCCCGTTCGCGGTGCCGACTTTTCGCGGGCTATTGGGGTCGCGCCACGAGGTCGCGGCGCTGGTGACCGTGCCGTTGCGGCTTTGTCGGGGTCGTCGGCCCTTGGTCGAATGTCCGATGCGCGGCGTGGCCGAGGAGTCCGGCGTGCCCATCCTCGATCCGGAGAACGTCAACTCGCCCGAATTTCTTTCCCGGCTGACTCCCCTGGCGGCCGACGTGCTCGTGGTTTGCGACTACGGCCAGATTCTTTCGCGCGAAGCGCTGACGTGTGCCCGGCTGGGGGGCATCAATCTGCACGGTTCGTTGTTGCCCAAGTATCGCGGGGCCGCGCCGATCGCGTGGGCCATCTATCACGGCGAGACGGTCACCGGCGTAACCATCATCCACATGACTCCGGCGGTGGACGCCGGGCCGTGCATCGCCCAGGCCTCGACGCCGATCGAGCCCGAGGAAACGGCGGCCGAGTTGGAGGAGCGGCTTCGGCGTCTGGGCGAACCGCTGGTTCTTCAGGTGCTCGATCAACTTGAAGCAGGCCTGGTCGAGGCCATTCCTCAAAATTCCGGCCTGGCCTCGCGAGCGCCGCGGCTCAAAAAAACCGACGGCCTGGTCGATTGGACCCGGCCGGCCGCGGCGATCAAGAATCAGGTTCGTGCGATGGAGCCCTGGCCGAAGACCCATACGTTCTGGCGCCGCGGGGCCGGCGAACCGCTGCGTCTGATCCTCGGTCCGGTCGAAGTTGTCGAGGGATTGCCGGCCGCCGCGCCCGGCACGGTGATCGAGGCGGCCGGCGATCGGCTGGTGATTGCCGCCGGCGAGGGAGCGGTCCGGCCCCGAAGCGTGCAGCCGGCCGGCAAACGGGCGCTTTCGGTCGACGAATTCTTGCGCGGCTATCCGGTCCGGCCCGGCGAGCGATTTGGACCGGAATAGCGCCGAGACAAAATTAGACAAATCGGTGGGGCGACGGAGGCACCGCAGTGTTCCAGGCCCCTCTTGTAGGTGCAATTGCGATCGGATCGCGCTACATGGGCACGAGCAGCCGTACTTCGGGGGGGTAGCGCGTTTGTTGAAGGAGGCTTACGATAACGTCGGTGTATTTGAAATCGCGCCTGCGAATGGTATGATGGATGCTTAATGTGAACAGGCGTATAGATACTGAGAAAGAGACCAATGGGACTCAATCAAAACAAAGTGCATCGGGGCGATTGCGTCGAGACGCTCGCGAAGGTCGACCCGGGAAGCGTCGATCTGGTGTTTGCCGATCCGCCGTTCAACATCGGTTACGAGTACGACGTGTACGACGACCGACGGAGCAGGCGGGAATATCTCGACTGGTCGAAGGCGTGGATGGCCGCCGTGTCGCGGGCACTCAAGCCCACCGGCACGTTCTGGCTGGCGATTGGCGACGAGTACGCGGCGGAGTTGAAACTTCTGGCCCAGGACTCGCTGGGGTTCACGTGCCGGAGTTGGGTAATTTGGTATTACACGTTCGGCGTGAATTGCGTTCGCGCCTTCAGCCGATCGCACACGCACTTGTTTCACTTCGTGAAGGATCCGGGTAGCTACACGTTCAATTCGGATAATCCGGCCGTTCGCGTTTTGTCGGCCCGCCAGCTCGTGTACAAGGATACTCGTGCAAACCCGAAGGGACGATTGCCAGATAACACGTGGATCTTGCGCCCGCAGGACGCGCCGCTGGGAGGCTTCTCCGCAATCCACGACACATGGTACTTTGCCCGGGTCGCAGGAACTTTTAAGGAGCGAGAGGGTTTCCACGGTTGCCAGATGCCTGAGCAACTACTGGGACGGATCATCCGGATATCAAGCAACCCGCGGGATCTTGTCCTCGATCCGTTTGCCGGTAGTGGGACAACCATGGCCGTTGCCAAGAAGCTCGGGCGACGGTGGCTCGGCCTGGAACTATCTGCAGAGTACGTAAAAAGGATTCGGGAACGGATCAGTGGGGTCAAGATCGGGGATGAGTTGGATGGACCTGCCGACCCAGTGCGAAGCGCCCCTAGGACCTCGGCCGGCAAGAGAAAAGGTCGGCTTCGTAATCGGCGGTTTTCTCATCATCTGGATGAAGAGACTCAAAAGGGCATAGTTGACGCTTATCAGGAAACATGTGATGGTCATTCAACTGACCAGATTCTCTGCAATCCAGAACTGGATGCGAAGTTCGTAGATACGTGCCGTAAGAAGGGCTTACCGGGTGATGCATTCGTGTGGAATCGATGGCTCTTGAAAATCCGAAAGAAAGGGGAGCTTCCAAGAATCGGCAAGTCTTGTAGGAAACTCACCCTGCAAATGATGGATGAGTACAGTTTTGCCAGCGAGATTGCAATGCAGCTTATGAGTCTGGATTATGCGTACTCGCTCGATGACATCTTGTGCTCCCCGAGAGCAGCTGTTGAGTTTGACCAGATTGCCAAAGAACTTGCACCGGGTTTCACGCCATTTGAGTACCGCTGGGCAGCTTTGGCAATTCGCAAGAGAGCACCCCAATGGAGATCGCTCGCGGAAACGCGTTTTCGTCCGTGGTTCACGAAGGATCTTCCACGCGCCATTTCTCTATCCAAATGCGGGAACGCCAACTACGAGCAGCCTGGTGTCTATGTTCTCAATTACGGTAATCAGCACCTCTATGTTGGCGAGACGCTTAATTTGAAACACCGAATAGAGCGAATGCTGATTGCAGACTTCTGGGGCAATTTCGAACCCCAATCCGTGATATTTGTTTCGACCAAGGGAAATCCGTTGCCGCAGTATGGTCTACGATCAGCTTTGATTCACCGTGTGCAACCACTATTTAACTCGGAGCTTCTACGACCAAAATTGGAAGCAGCCATTTGATACGACTGTGGATTCACAAGATCACTACGCTAGACTTATAGCGGTCCAACGTAAGTGATCGTTGGCTGCCTGCTCTTTGCCTGGCGGGGCTGATGACATAGGCGTTTTCTGTGGTACATAGGGGAGCACCAGCAATGGCCAAGCGATCTAGCAAGAGGCTTATCATTACCTTCGATGATCTTCCTTTACAGGAGGCTATCCGAAAGCTCTTTGAGGACTCCGAATTCGTTCGGACCGAGTCGTTGCTCATCGAGGAAGAAGGAAGAGAGTGGGTATTACAGAAGATCATTGCCAACCTGCCTCGGGAGTGCATCGGCAAGTATCGGTTTGAGAGAATCCTCCTTTCTGTAAACCAGTTCCGCAAACTCAATAGAGAACATCTGAAGAAACGCCTTATCATTCTTGAACATGCACGCAAGATGACTGTATCCGAGTGCTTCTACCGAAACAAGATTGGCACGGAGTGCTCATCCGAGGTTGACTTGGATCGTGTTAAGCCCGGTAAGAGAGGCGGCGAGTACACGGTTGAGAACACAGTGCTAAGTTGCTCGAAGCACAATCGCCAGCGAGGATGTAAGGAGGTTGTCGAGTTTTGGCGGCAATAGCGGTAGTGAGATATCGAATGAAGCAGGCGCTGGGAGTAAGACCACAACGAGGGAGATGTTCCAAATCGCACTCCTGCGAATTTGCCGTTCTCACAACACACATTTGTGATGCTGACAACTCCCATCTCAGCCCGTAACGGACAATTGTTTGTTGGTACGTCCCAGCCGTGGCAAGAGTCTAGTAATGATTGCACTAACCCCAAGCCACACCCAATGACCAAGCGATTCCATCTCGAAACCGTCGGCTGCCAGATGAACGTGCTCGACAGCGAACTGATCGCGGCGGACCTGATGGCCGCCGGCTATCGGCCGGCCCCGAACCGACGCCAGGCCGACGTCATTCTGTTCAATACGTGCAGCGTCCGACAACACGCCGAGGACAAGATCTACAGCGCCCTGGGCCGGCTGAAACACGCCAAACGGCACGACCCGGCGAAAATCATCGGCGTGATCGGCTGCATGGCGCAGAAGGACGGGCCGGCCGTGTTTCGCCGCGCGCCGCACGTCGATCTGGTCGTCGGTCCGAGCCAGCTCGGCCAGTTGACCCGGCTGATCAACGAGGTATCCTCGGGCGGCGGG
>JAFGAY010000329.1 GCA_016933425.1 Pirellulales bacterium | reverse complement strand
CGAAAAACGATCTCGGTCTACTCGGCCGAGACCGCCATGGAAATGCCTCCAGCTCTCCGCGAACACCTGGACGGTCTGCTTCGCAGTCACTGGAGCGAAAAATTCTCTTAATGCCGCGAGTTTCCGTAGGTCAGGCTGTGCCTGACAACAAGCATGTCAGGCACAGCCTGACCTACGGAAAACCACATGTTATTCTTGGACGCCCTCTTAGCCGGCAATGATTGATGATTGCTGCGTCCAAGCTCTTCCCCACGGCCCTCCCCTCTGCTGCATCTCTTCTTTCTTGCCCAGGATGACGATCCAGCGTATATTTTCCCGTGTTTTCGCGCCCTCAAAAAATTGGGTCTCGAATTTTTGTTCCCGCCGATGCAAAAAACTAGGACCAAGGGTGCTTTACCGTATTCCGCGATAGGCCGCTCGGTGCTATGGTTAGGGCCATTGCTGGATAAAGTAGGAAGCTAAACGTATCGTCGCGAGCAGACCGTCCCGGCCGCTCGAAAGGAGCCATGCCGCAATGCACTATCCTTGGTGGTACGTCCCCTATTCTACCGGCCCCATGCTAATTGCCCTGGTGGCGGTCGTCCATGTTCTGGTTTCCCATTACGCGGTGGGCGGCGGTCTTTTTTTAGCCGTCGAAACGGCTTTCGCCTATCGAAAGCAACATCGCGACTATCTCGCCTATCTTCGCCGTCATGCCCGGTTTTTCATTCTGCTGACCGTTGTATTCGGTGCTATTACCGGCGTGGCCATCTGGTGGACGATCGGTCTGGCCTCGCCTTTGGCGACCGAAGTGCTCATCCGCACGTTTGTCTTCGGTTGGGCCATGGAATGGGTGTTTTTCGTCATCGAAATCGCGTCGGCTTTCATTTTCTACTATTGGTGGGGACGACTGCCCGAGCGTACCCATGTTCGGATCGGTTGGATTTATGCCTTGGCCGCGTGGATCAGCCTTGTGTTGATCACGGGCATCACGGCCTTCATGCTCAACCCGGGCGACTGGCCCGGCAACCGGACTTTCTGGGTAGGTTTTTTCAATCCGCAATTCATTCCGCAGGTTGTCGCGCGGACGGGCGGCGCGCTGTTGTTGGCTTCGTTGTACGTCTATCTGCATGCGTCGTTGTCGATCAAGGACGAGCGGCTCCGCGAGTTGGTCAGCCGGCGGAGCATCCGTCCCTCGCTGGCCGGCGCGGTGATGATCACGGCCGGCGGCGCCGGCTGGTATGTCTTTTTGCCCCCTTCGGCCATCGCCGTTTTGCCGTCGGCCGCCGTGCTCAACGTGTTCATGGGGCTGATTGTCGCCATGACGGCCGTGGTGTTCGCGGCACTTTATTTCGGGCCCTACCGCAATCCGAGTTGGCTTTCCCCCGGCTTCGCGGCCATGATGCTGATTTTTGGATTCGGCGCCGTTTCCATCGGCGAGTTCATCCGCGAGGCGGTTCGCAAACCCTATGTCGTCTACAACGTCGTGTTGGGCAATCAGATCCTGCCGGAGGAAATGCCCCGGTTGGCCGAATCGGGCGTTCTTGCCGGGGGAACGTGGACCCGGGCGTTTGTGACCGATCGTTATCCCGAGCTGATCCGCGACGATCGGCTCGACCTCGATCGCCTCGCCGCGCTCCATCACGCGGATCGCGTCGCGCTCGGCGAGGTGTTGTTCCAGTATCAGTGCAACGACTGCCACGCGGCCGCCAATGGCTATTCGGCCGTCGGGCCTTTGGTCCGCGGGCGAAGTCCCCGGGAAATCCAACGGCTGATTCTCGATTTTCGCAATACTCATTTTTACATGCCCCCGTGGGCGGGCACGCCGGAAGAGGCCGGCCTGCTGGCCGATTATCTCCGGGCAATCGCCCCCGATAATCCCGAGGGAATGTTTCTCGGCGGCAATGCCCGGGAGGACGACCGATGAATCCCCAGATGCTCGTCGATTCGGCCTCCACCGTGCCGCTGCCGGCGCCTTGGTGGTTTGTTGAGTTTTTCAAGGTCCTCGGATTCACGCTGCATCTGGCGCCGATGCACCTTTGGTTCGCCGGGCTGTTGGTGGCCATGATGCTTCGCGCCGGCGGCGGTCTTCATGCTCGAACCTTCTCGCGGCGGTTTGCCAAGCAGATGCCGGTGCTGGTGGCTTTTGGCGTCAATTTCGGCATTGTGCCGCTTTTGTTCCTCCAGTTGGCCTACTATCAATTCTTCTACCCGGCCACCATCCTCATGGCGTGGTTTTGGATCGCGATCGTCGCGATTCTGATTCCCGCCTATTATGGCGTGTACCTTTACGCATTCGGTCTGCGCGACGACGATCCGGCCGGTCCTTCCGCATTCCGCCGGTGGATTGGCTGGGGTTCGGCCGTGATGTTCATCGTCATTGGATTTCTTTTCGTCAACGGATTGAGCCTTACGTCGAGCGTCGACGCCTGGCCCGCCGTGTGGAAAGACCACCAGGTGGCGGGCGCCGCCACCGGGACGGGTCTCGCCGCGTTTTACGTTCCCATGGTGTGGCCGCGTTGGTTGATGATGTTCGGTCTGGCCCTGGAAACGACCGCGGCCTGGATCGTTTTGGACGCGGCCTGGTTTGCCCGGCGCGAGACCGACGATTATCGCCGCTGGGCCGGCCGATTCGCGTTCGGCCTGGCCGTGGTCGGGGCGGCCTGGTTTGCCGCGGCCGGCTCGTGGTACGTTTTCGGCACGTGGCCGGGCCCGGTGCGCGAAACCATGTTTGCATGGCCGGCAATGATTTTGACCGCGATAACCGCCTTGTCGCCTGGCCTGCCCGTTGTTTTGCTTGCGATGCTGACACAACGCGGTTTTAGCCGAACGGCGGCCACCATCGTGGCCGCTACCCAGTTTGGCGTCCTGGCGATCAACGCCGTCAGCCGCCAGGTGGTTCAGAACCTCGAAATCGGCAAGTTTACCGATCTGGCCGGGCAAACGGCGGACATCCAATGGAGTCCCTTGATTTTGTTTCTTGTGATTTTCGCATTGGGAGCCGTGGTGATCTTGTGGATGGTCGCCCAAGTCGTCAAGGCCGCGAGATCCACTTAAAAACAAAAACGCTTGTCGGCGAGTATGCGATTCGGAGACACCCATGAAAAAAATTCCGATCTGGAAAATCACCAGCGTCTTGCTCATTGCCTTCGTATTGATGGGCCTTTTAGTCGTGTCGGTCGTCGTGGCCATGAAGTGGATCACCTTTGACGTGTCGTGGACCCAAAAAATCCCGCCGGGCCAATCCTCGCATCCGTCGCGCGTGCTTGCGCCGGCCGATCGCGACAATGTCGAGGAGGTTCACGAAGTGATTCAGCCCTACGTCGAGGAAGCCCTTGGCACGCTCAAGGCCTCGACGCGAACCGAAATATCCGCCCGCGTGCTCGCGCCGATTGAGCGGGTCCTGGTTCGCGCCGGTCAGATCGTCAAGCAAGGCGACGATCTGGTTATCCTCGACCGCCGCGCCCTGGAAACCCAGCGCAGCAGGGCGCACGCCTCGTTGGTCGCCGCCCAGGCCTCGCTCGACAAAGCCGAAAAAGACTACGTTCGCGCCCGCGAGTTGATCAAGAAAAAAATCATCAGCAAGGAAGAATACGACGAGAACACGTCGCGGGTCAAAGTTGCCCGGGCCAATCTCGACCACGCCAAGCAAGCCTTGGCCGAGGCCGACGTCCTGTTCTCCTATGCCGTGATCAAATCGCCTAAGTCGGGCATCATCGTCGACCGTCTGGCCGAGGAGGGCGACATGGCCCAGCCGGGAGTGCCGCTGCTGATTCTCTACGACCCGAGTTCCCTGCGGCTCGAAGTGCCCGTCATGGAGAACCTGGCCATCAAGCTCAAGCAGGGCGACAAGCTCGAAGTACGCATCGACGCGCTCCGCCGGACGATCGAGGCCACCGTCGACGAAATTGTGCCCCAGGCCCAAGCCGCCAGCCGCTCGTTCCTGGTCAAGGTCGCGCTGCCCAAGTCGCCGGGCATGTTCGAGGGGATGTTCGGCCGGCTGCGCATTCCGGCCGGCACGCGCCGCTATCTTTGCCTCAACACGGCAGCCATCGAGCGCATCGGCCAGAACGAAATGGTCGACGTCGTCCATCCTGACGGCGCGCTCGAGCGCCGATTGATCAAGACCGGCCGTGTCGGACAATTCGACGAACAAGGCCGCCCCACTCGCGTCGAGGTGCTCAGTGGGCTGCAAGCGGGCGAGATGGTCCTGCTCCGGCCGCGATCGGATGACGATAGTCCTTAGCCGTCGAGCCCGCTCGGCGTTTCCCCGCATGTCTCCAATCGACTCCCAATCGCCATGAACTCCCCGGAACCCAAACCACCCTTTTTAACCCGCGTCGTCGAGCTGTTTCTTCGTGGCGACGTGGCCATTCTGTTGATCGGCGTCTCGATGGCGTTGGGCCTGGCGGCTCTGTGGCTAACCCCGCGCGAGGAAGAGCCGCAAATCGTCGTTCCGCTGGCCGACGTGTTCGTCTCGGCGCCGGGCCTGTCGGCCGAGGAGGTCGAGTCGAAAGTGACCAACCGGCTCGAAAAACTCCTCTATCAGATCGACGGCGTCGAATACGTCTATTCGATGTCGAAGCCGGGCCAGAGCATTGTCACGGTGCGGTTTTTCGTCGGCGAGGACCGCGAAGATTCGTTGGTGAAGCTCTACAATAAGATCCAATCCAACACCGACCAGATTCCGCCGGCTATTGCGGCCTGGGTCGTCAAGCCGATCGAGATCGACGACGTGCCCATCGTCAACGTCACGCTCTGGTCCGAGTCGCCACTCTATGGCGACTACGCCCTGCGGCGTCTGGCCGAGCAGCTCGAACAAGAACTCCAGGCGATTCCCGCCACCAATCGCGTCATGGTCATCGGCGGGCGTCCCCGCGTGATCCGCGTTTTGTTCGATCCGATCCGCCTGGGGGCCCATCAAACGTCCGCCCTCCAAGTGGCCGACGCCCTGCGCGCCAGCAATGCCCAATTGACCAGTGGTCCTTTCGAGCAGCAGGACCGCGAGCTGGTTGTCGAGGCCGGCACGTTTCTCCAATCGGCCCAGGATCTTGAAAACCTCGTGATCAACGTCGTCGGCGATCGGCCCGTCTACCTCAAGGACGTCGCCACCGTGGTCGACGGTCCCGCTGAAATCGACAGCTACAGTTGGATCGGCTTCGGTCCGGCCGCCGAGAATCCGTCTCACCCCACCGACGAGCCGGACAGACATGGATCAGAAAATCTACTCTCTCCCATTGGGAAAGGGGCCGGAGGTGAGGGCGAGCCAATCGCGGGCGGCCCTCACCCTGGCCCTCTCCCAAAGGGAGAGGGGACAGCTTTTCCACCAAAGGGAGAGGGGACAATCAACGTCGAACCCGGCCAACTTTTTCCGGCGGTCCATATCGCCGTGGCCAAGCGCAAGGGGAGCAACGCGGTCCAAGTCGCCCGCGCGGTCGATGCCCGCATGGCCGAACTTGCTCAATCCCAATTGCCCGACGACGTCCATTATCGCATCACTCGCGACTACGGCGAAACGGCCAATCACAAAGTCAACGAACTGGTCGAAGCGCTGGCAATCGCCGTTTTAACCGTGATCGGGTTGATCGGCGTGTTGATCGGTTGGCGGGCCGCGTTGGTCGTCGCCTTGGCCATTCCCGTCTGTTACAGCATCACGTTGTTCATCAATCTGTTGGCCGGTTATACGATCAATCGGGTGACGCTGTTTGCCTTGATTTTGTCGCTGGGTTTGCTGGTCGACGACCCGATCACCGACGTCGAAAACATCGCCCGCTATTTCGCCATGAAAATTCTTCCGCCGCGCGAGTCGGTGCTTCGCGCGGTTCAGGAGGTTCGTCCGGCGTTGATTCTATCGACGCTGGCCATTATTGCCAGCTTTCTTCCCCTGACGTTTATCACGGGCATGATGGGCCCTTACATGGCGCCGATGGCCTTGTGCGTCCCCTTGACCGTCACGGTATCGACCGTCGTGGCGTTTGTCGTCACGCCTTGGCTGGCCCTTGTCGCCCTGCGAAAACTTCAGACGATGAAGCCCGAGCAACCGGAGGAAGGCTTCGACATCACTCGGCGGCCGCTCTATCGCGCGAGCCGCGTTATTCTCGGGCCGGTGCTCGACCATCGCTGGGTTTGCTGGGCGACACTCGGCGGCATTGCGTTTTTGCTGGTTGCGGCAATGGTCATTCCCGCGTTTCGTCTCGTCCCGCTCAAAATGCTTCCCTACGACAACAAGAACGAATTTCAGGTCGTTGTCGATTTGCCCGAGGGGGCTACGCTCGAACAGACCAACGCCCTCACCGAGCAACTGGCTCGGTATTTGGCCACGGTGGCCGAGGTTCGCGATTATCAGCTTTACGTGGGTTTGGCCTCGCCGATGGATTTCAACGGCATGGTTCGCCATTACTTCCTTCGCCGCGGCTCCAATGTGGCGGATATCCGCGTCAATCTGGCTCCGAAAGCCCGGCGAAGCCAGCAGTCGCACGCGATGGTTCTCCGCATTCGCGACGAATTGACCCGGCTCGCGGCCGGCGGCGGCGCGAGGATCAAGCTGGTCGAGGTTCCGCCCGGCCCGCCGGTAATCGCCACGATCACCGCCGAAATCTATGGTCCGGCCGGCGCCCGCTACGGCCAATTGATCGCCGTCGCGCGTGCAGTCGCCGCGCGCATGGAGCGCGAGCCCGGCGTGGTCGACGTCGACACCTCGGGCGAGGACGACCAGACCAAGCTCTGGTTCGTGCCCGACAAACCCAAGGCGGCCCTGTCGGGCATTTCCGACGAGGAAATCGCCAAAACGCTCCAATTGGCCGTCTCGGGCCTGAAAGCCACCGTGGCCCATCCGGCCGGCGAGGTCGATCCGCTCTGGATCGAGCTTCGCTTGCCGCGCGAAAAGCGGTCGGCCCAGGACGACCTCAGGGAGATCTACGTTCGAGGCCGCAACGGCCAGATGGTTCAACTCGGCGCGATCGGCCACTTCGAGAAAACGATCGTTGACAAAACGATCTACCACAAAAACCTACGCCGAGTGGCCTATGCTTTCGGCGAGGTGGCCGGACGGGGCCCGGCCGACGCGATCCTCGACATCCAATGGGACCAGCGGCCCGACGGCGAGCCGACCACGCCGGCCGACGCGCCTCGTCCGGTGGAAAGCCGAACGTGGCTTTCGCCCGGCGGCGACGATCCCTGGTCGATTCCCGCCGGCTACACGGTCGATTGGGCCGGCGAGGGCGAGTGGAAAATCACGCTCGACGTGTTCCGCGATCTCGGCCTGGCCTTTGGCGCGGCCCTGATCGGAATTTTCGTCATCCTCATGTTCCAGACCGGCTCGCGGCTCATGCCGCTGATCATCATGCTGGCAATTCCCTTGACGCTGATCGGCATCATGCCCGGTTTCTGGCTGTTGAACGTCCTGGTCAACCGGCCGGTGGGCGGCTATCCCGATCCCATCTTTCTCACGGCCACGGCCATGATCGGGATAATCGCCTTGGCCGGCATCGTCGTGCGCAACTCGGTCGTGCTCATCGATTTCATTCAGCACGGCACGGCCGAGGGGCTCCCCTTGCGCGAAGCCATCGTCCGCAGCGTCGCCGTCCGTACCCGGCCGATCCTCGCCACCGCCGGCACAACGCTCCTGGGCAACTGGGTTATCACGCTCGACCCCATCTTCTCGGGTCTCGCCTGGGCGATCATCTTCGGCATCCTCACCTCGACCCTGTTTACCTTGATTGTGATTCCCGTTGTTTACTGGCTTCTTTACGGAGTGAAGAGTGAAGAGTGAAGAGTGAAGAGTGAAGAGTGAAGAGTGAAGGGTGAAGGGTGAAGGGTGAAGGGTGAAGGGTGAAGGGTGAAGGG
>JAFGAY010000328.1 GCA_016933425.1 Pirellulales bacterium | reverse complement strand
GCCAAAAAGGCGCCCAAGAAGAAGGTCGCCAAAAAGAAGAAGGCTACCAAGAAGACGGCCGGCTGCATGCCCTGCTGAACGTAGCAGACGCGCGCGGACCAACGAAGCGATCCAGCTTCGCCAGCCCAGAATACGACGAGAAAGAGCCGCCAAAGCGAGTTGCCAAGGCGGCTCTAAGCGTTTCAGGAGCAAGGAGTTACGTCACCGATCGAAGTTATTGTGTAGGTCAGGCTGTGCCTGACGGAAACCAACCACGGCACCGTAAACACCGTAGGCCGGGTCGCGACCCAGCCTAGAATCAATCCCTAATCCCTAGTCTCTAATCCCTCCCGTCAGGCACAGCCTGACCTACAATTTCCAATCTCCGCGTCTCCGTGGTGCATGACCCGGTCTATAAAACGCAAAGTGGTGGCAAGGGCGGGTTCTTTCGTCGCCGGGCAACGATTGTTTCAACCAGGTTGCGGCACAGGCCGTCGAGATAGGGTCTTGCCGTCGCTTCTTCTAAGCCGTCCACGACGCGGCCCCGGTCGCCCTGAATGCGCATCTGGACGTTCAACGGCACCTCGCCGAGGAAAGCGACTCCCAACTCGGCCGCCTTGGCCTTGGCTCCGCCGTGGCCGAAGATTTCATGTCGGGCGCCGCACTCGGTACAGATGAAATGGCTCATGTTCTCGACCATTCCCAGCACGTCGAGGTTTACCTTGCGGTACATGGCGATTGCTTTCGTCGCATCGGCCAGCGCCACATCCTGGGGTGTGCAAACGACGACCGTGGCGGCCGTCGGCAGCAGTTGGGCCAAGGAAATCGGCACATCGCCCGTGCCCGGCGGCATGTCAATGACCAAATAGTCCAATTCCCCCCAATTGGTATCCTTGAGAAACTGGGTCAGAGCACTGTGGAGCATCGGCCCTCGCCAGATGACGGCATCACCCGGCGGAACCAGAAGCCCGATCGACATGATTTTCATCCGTTCGACGGTAATGGGTTCGATCTTCTGGTTCACCATGCAAGGTCGCTCGCGGCAGCCCAGCAGATGCGGGATGCTCGGCCCATAGATATCGGCGTCCATCAGGCCGACCGTGCATCCGGCGCGTGCCAACCCGGCAGCCAGGATGGCCGCGATGGTGCTTTTGCCGACGCCCCCCTTGCCCGACCCGACCGCCAAGACGCACTTGGCGGCCACCCCGACTTCACCGATTTTTTCGGCCCCGCGATGGTGTTCGACGATTTGCACCGCGACGTCGGTTCCCTCGGGCAGTTTCGCCCGGAGGCGGGCGGCCGCTTCCTCGCGGAGCGATTCCCAAAGGGGAGCTGAAAAGCTCGTCAGTCCCAGGGCAACCTCGACGCGGTTTCCGTCGACACACACGTCACGAACCTGTTCAAGCCGGACGACGCTCCGGCCCGTCTCGGGATCCTGAAAATCAGCCAAGGCCTCGCGGACGACGCCGGGAGTAAGCGAATCGTTTGTCATGTGAATCCACTATCGTGATCAAAAGTAAAAGTAGGTCAAGGCACCCCCGTGCCTGACAATGATTTACATACGCGTGAAATCGCCCCAAGAAATGTATCCCTTGTTAATCGCCGCGCCTGTGCGGCGTTGCAACCATAACCCCCGACAAACGCCGCGCAGGCGCGGCGGCTAACGTTTTGCCCGTCGAATACTACGGATGGCTAAAGTGTTACCACAGTTCATTCGTCGGCGACGAGGATTTCGGCGATGTGGCGAACCTGAATTCGCCGGCCGGCCTCGCTTCGGGCAAGAATGCCGCCGATGTGCATCAGGCAGCTCGCGTCGGGCGAAACGAGCACGTCGGCGCCGCTGGCCAGCACGTTGTCGACCTTGGTCTGGCCCATCGCCAGCGACGTGCCCGGCATCTTCACGCTAAACGTGCCTCCGAAACCGCAACAGTCGTCGGCGCTGGGCAAGGGACAGTATTCCAGCCCGCGGACGTTCGCCAACAGGGTTGCCGGCGGGTCGACCACTCCCAGCTCGCGCCGCGTGTGGCAGCCGTTGTGCATCGTGACCTTGTGGGGAAACCGCGCGCCGGTGTCCGTCACGCCGAGCACCTCGACCAGAAACTCGGTCAACTCGACCACGCGGCGGCCGATGTCGACGATGCGCGGATCCGGATCGACGTGCTCGAAAAACACGCGGCACATCGCCGTGCACGAGCCCGACGGGGAAACCACCCACCGATAGGGCTCGAACACGTCGCAAAAATGATGGACCACGCGCCGCGCTTCGTCCCAATAGCCCGAATTGAACGCCGGCTGGCCGCAGCACGTCTGTTCGCCGGGAAAGACAATCGGTACGTTCTGCCGCCGGAGCAGTTCGGCCGTGGCCCGGGCGGCGTCGGGATAAAACTGGTCGACGTAGCACGGAATAAACAAGGCGACCGGTTCGCCCGGCTCGTAGGCCGGATATTCCCACGCCGGCGGTTGGGTTTGCTTGAGTTGGATCATGATTAAACGCTTGGTGGTATCTGGGGGGGCACTCGGTAATCGCGGTGGTCTAGACACAAATCGTACATTGCTCGATCCACCCGAAACCAGTCGGTTTTGTTAATTCCTCGTTTATTGCTCGCGTTAGGACCAACGGGAAACGCGGAAACCATTTAACCCAGCGTTTTTGTTCCTTGGCGATTTCCCTGACCTCATCAGCCACTTCCGAGAAATCCTGATCTTGGCTGAAAACCAAGACCACGTCCACCAGGTTTTGACGCACAAGCCGCACGATATCAATCGCCATGCGAACATCGATTCCCTTTTCCTCGCCCATGGTGACTGAGTATTCAATCCCATCGGCGAGTTGGATGGTCTTTCTTCGATATCGCAGTGGCCTGGAAAACGTGTGGATTCCAGATCGCGAGAGGGTGAGTAACTTGGATGACCAAAATTGGTTCCAGAAGGCGTTGTCCGTGGCGGAAGGAATCCCTGTGTAGAAACGGATCTCGTGCAAATGAAATCCGTTTCGCTGACAAACCCGCGATGCGAGAGCAAGCGGTGAATAGTTGGGATACGAATATCCAAACGCCGCTTTGGCATGATGAAACAGATTTTGCCCGTCGAAAAACGCACAAGTTCGCTTGATGTGAGGTTCCAAAGACATGCGCAAAAAATAACCCCACCGGGGCCTTTCGGCAAGTCCGGCGGGGAATAGATCCACTTAATTCTATCCCACAGTATCGTCAAAAAAAGCGAGCCGTGCAAGTCTTTTCTCACGGCCGCATATCGCGCGCAACGCGTATTATCCATAACCTCTTTTCACAAAACCACTTACAGCATTAGCCGATCTCTTGGAACCCTTGCCGCCACCAATCCAACTGGAATTCACCAAATCGCTCTCACCGGCACTCAAACATATCGAAATGTGATAGGATCACGGTTTACTCGACGTCACGAGCTGATTACCCCACGATTTGTTTTATCGCACCATCCCCGCCCTTGATTGCCGATTCGCCCTCCATCCTCGAAGTCCGCGATTTTTCGATCGCGCTGGGCGCCCAGCCGGTGCTCCGCGGCGTCTCGTTCGGCGTCGCCCGGGGCGAGGCATTGGCCATCGTCGGGCCCAACGGCGCGGGCAAAACGACCTTGCTGAAATGTCTGGCGGGCATTCTCGCCGGCGGCAGCGGCGAAATTCTGTTGGACGGACGGCCTTTGTCCTTCTACGCCCGAAAACAACTCGCCCGGCGAATCAGCTACGTGCCCCAGGCCGACGCGCAGTCGGTCCCGTTCACGGTCGAGCAGTTTGTGTTGATGGGCCGATATCCCTATCTGAGCCCCTTTTCGCCGATCGGCCGGGACGATCGCCGCGCGGCCGACGAGGCCATGGCGCGAACCGGCACGTCGCGGTTCGCCCAGCGGCGGCTCGACACGCTCAGCGGCGGCGAACGACAGAAGGTCTACATCGCGGCCGCGCTGGCCCAAGGCGGCGACGTGATGCTCCTGGACGAACCGACCACGTTCCTCGATTACCACCACCAAGAAGACATCCGCCTTCTGCTCCGCCGCTCGGCCCGAGGCTCGGCCACAACGACCATCTCGGTGACCCACGACGTGAATCGGGCCGCCCTGGAAAGCGACCGGATCGTCGCGCTGCGCGGCGGCCGGGTCGTTTTCGTCGGAACGCCCGAGGCTATCATGCGGCCCGACCTGCTCGCCGAAATCTACGGGTGCCCGTTCGTCCTAGTCGACCATCCGCGGGCCGGGCTGCCGATGATCGTTCCGTCGTCGGGCGAGGAGGACTGAGCATGAAACGCGCGTGGATTCTCGCCGCCTTGCTCGCCGCCGCGGTGGTCGTGCTGGCCGTCGCGCCGTTCGTCGGCATGACGCGAATCCCCCTGACAGCGCTGTGGGGCGAAAGCGACCATCCCGTGCTGGTCGACGTCTTGTGGAAACTTCGCATGCCCCGGGTCGTAATGGGATTTCTGGCGGGTGCCGGGTTGGCCACGGCCGGCATGGCGTTTCAGGCCATGTTTCGCAATCCCCTGGCCACGCCGTTCACGCTCGGGGTGGCCAGCGGCGCGTCGCTCGGCTCGGCCCTGGCCTTCCATCTGGGCCTGACCGCCTGCTGGTTGGGCGTGTCGGGCGTGACGCTCTGCGCCTTTGGCGGAGCCCTGACGACCATCGCGCTGGTCTACGGCCTGACGCGCTCGCGCCAAGGATTTTCGACCGCCACGATGCTCTTGGCGGGGGTGGCGCTGAGCTTCTCGTTCTCGAGCCTGATCCTCTTCCTGCAATACCGGAGCGATTTCACGCAGACCTACCGGATGCTCCGCTGGGTGATGGGAGGGCTTGATCGGGCTGTCAGTTTCGCCGACGTGTTGGGCGTGCTGCCGCCGGTCGCGGCCGGCTCGCTGGTCATCTTCTACCTCACTCACGAATTGAACCTGATCACCACCGGCGAGCAACTGGCCGCCAGCCGAGGCGTCGAGGTCGATCGGACCAAGAAAATCCTCTTCATGGCCGCCTCGCTCATGGTCGGCGCGGTCGTGGCCGTTTGTGGGCCGATCGGGTTCGTGGGGCTCATGGCCCCGCACATCTGCCGGCTGGCGGTCGGGCCCGACCACCGTTTCCTGGCGCCGGCCAGTTGGCTTTTTGGCGGGCTGTTTCTGGTGGTGTGCGACGCCGCGGCCCGAACCATCATGGCCCCCGCCGAACTGCCGGTGGGCATCCTCACGTCGCTTCTGGGCGGCCCCTTTTTCTTGTGTTTGTTGTTGTGCACGTCGGCGCGGCGCGAGGTGGCGTGACGGCCAAAGGTGACGCACCCGAAACGCATGACTCGTCCCCTACCTCGGCCCTTCGCACTTGACGCCTCCCCCGGCCTTGTGCGACATTGCCCCCGTTAACCCCGACCCTTAATCCCCAATCCCGAATCCCTCTCGATGCGTCTTGCCCTGGTCCACGACTGGCTCACCGGCATGAGGGGCGGCGAGAAGTGTCTCGACGTGCTTTGCCGCCGGTTTCCCGACGCACGGTTGTTCACGTTGATGCACGCGCGGGGCACGACCTCGCCGGCGATCGAACGGATGAGGATCACGACCAGCTTTTTGCAGCGGTTGCCCGGCGTGATCGGCTACTATCGCAACTTGCTGCCGTTAATGCCCCTCGCGGTTAGCCGGCTCGCCATGCCGCGCGACGTCGATCTGGTCGTGAGTTTCAGCCACGCGGTGGCCAAGGGAGTCCGGCCGCCGCCGGGCGTGCCCCACGTCTGCTACTGTTTCACGCCGATGCGCTACGCGTGGCATCGCCGGGAGGACTATTTCCCGGCGGACAGCGGCCGCTGCCCGCGGCCCTTGGCCGCCGCGCGCGACGCCGTGCTCGATCGGATGCGACTTTGGGATCGGGCCACGGCCGCGCGAGTGACTCATTTTGTGGCGATCAGCCGAACCGTCGCGCGGCGGATCGAGGAATGCTATGGCCGAGAAAGCCGCGTCATTTATCCGCCGGTCGACACCGATTTCCACACGCCCGACGCAACCGTGGCCCGCCAGGACTTTTATCTCTGGGTCGGAGCGCTTGCACCGTACAAGCGGGTCGACCTGGCCGTCGAGGCGTGCAACCGGTTGGGCCGCCGCCTGGTGGTGATCGGCTCGGGCACGGAGGCGCGGCGGCTCGCGCGGCTGGCCGGCCCGACGGTCGAAATGAAAGGTTGGCTCGACGACCTCGCGATCCGCGATCACCTGCGGCGTGCCCGGGCGTTAATTTTTCCGGCCCACGAGGATTTCGGCATCGTGCCGCTCGAGGCCCAAGCGTGCGGCACGCCGGTCCTAGCACTAGGCAAGGGGGGCGCGACCGAAACGGTCGTCGCGCCGACCGACGGATCGCCCGGCACGGGCCTGTTTTTCGAGTCGCAAACCGTGGACGCGGTGTGCGGGACCATCGAGCAATTCGAGGCCGCCCCCGAGCGATGCAATGCGGAACTCGCGCGGCGCCAAGCCGAGCGATTCGGCCTGGCCCGCTACGAACGCGAATGGATCGGCTATTTGGAGAAAGTCCTCGCGGAGAACCGTGCTGACCCGCGAGTTTAGCGGCGTCGGAGGAAACCGAACGCGGCAAGACCGGCGAGGAGCATCGCAACGGCCGTTGGTTCGGGCACGGCGGCGCGGAGGGCCGAGAAGTCTTGGACTTCGTCGCCGCCGCTCCACTGGTTCGGCGCGCCGAACGTGCTGCTCGTGCCGTCATTAAAATTGTCGTTGTCAACAAAAGCCGTGGGATCGGCTTCCAGTTTGCCAACTTCTTTTCCACTGATGCCGCCGAAAACACCGCCGCCCATCTCGCCAATCGGGCCGAAGACGGTCGTGGTCCCGTCGGTGATCCGCATTTCCCAGTCGCTATTGCCGACCGAAAACGCGCCGGCCGGATCGCCGTCGACGTTGGTCAACGTCGTGACCAACGGATTTGCCTGGCCCGCTTCCTGGCGGCTGCTCATGTGAATCGTCCAGTCGCCGGCAAGCGGATCGTAGCTCGTGTCGGTACTCAGATCGAATTCTACCTCCGTCCCATTTTCATACTCCGTGTCGACCGTTTGCTTGTCGCTAATCGTGATGATCGTTCCGCCGCGCAGATCCGACCAAAGCGCGGCGTCGCTGAAAATGATTTTGCCTTGCGATTGGTTGTCCAAATAGTGGGCATCGTCCCAAACGTACGTTCCATTGCCGTCGCCGTCGTTTTCCAACCAGAGCAACTCGTAGCCGCGCAGGTCGGCGTGGTCCTCGACCACGACCAGCTCGATCCAATTGTCGCCGTTGCCCATGACGCGGCCGAAAAACGTGTCCGACTTGCCGCTGTCGGCGCCATCAAGAAACTCATCGCCGTCGACGCAGTTGTACTCGTTGAGAATCAGGGCCGGAGAAACTACGTCCGCCGCGGCAACGCGCGGCATTCCCACGAGAAGGCCAACCAGCATCGCAACCATAACCATTTTTCGTAGCATGTGGGCGCACATCGAACCTTCTCCTTTGATGCATTCGAACCTGGAATCGGGCGGCTAAGTTGTATGATATCAGAAATGTTGCATGAAAGCAAAATTTCCTGCCCACAAGGCGAGTCCCTCACAAATCACCCAGAAAACCCCCCGCCGCATAAGATGTCTTGGCCAGAAAGCCGGGC
This sequence comes from Pirellulales bacterium, assembly GCA_016933425.1. Taxonomy (GTDB): domain Bacteria; phylum Planctomycetota; class Planctomycetia; order Pirellulales; family Thermoguttaceae; genus UBA11386. The sequence goes on along the minus strand of JAFGAY010000328.1, from coordinate 4,610 downwards.
AGCTATAACCTGTTTGGATACCCTGGCTTGCGTTTCGGCCCGCGAATGGTTCAGTTCACGGAAAACCTCACGGAAACCGCAGACCAAGAACAAACGCCTCCCAGTCCTTCTGAAAGGCCTCAAGGTCGTCCCGGTCGAGCACCTCTTGCAGCGTTCGGTAACCGGTCGGATCAGCCGCGTGCTGCCGGCGGAAGCGATGATAGAACGTCTCGAGCAGACCCTTCTCCTGTAAGTAGTAGCAAAGATATCGGGCCTGGGCGTAGTTCGTGCCGGGATCTTCGTCGTAGAACTGCCGCGTCGAGGTCGAGCAAAGCGTTTTGAACGACGGAACCCGCTTGCGGCGAATGGCCTCTTGCAGTCCTGCAAGCCGCCAATTGGTCAGTCCGACGATCCGGCCGCCGCGCTGGCTCGCCTGCTCGTAAAGCGAACCGAGCCCCTCGTTGAACCAGGCCGGGCACTCCGGGAAGTTCGACCGCATGAACGGATGAACGATTTCGTGTACGAGCGTGCCTCCGCCCGTGGCAATGTTCATCACCAGTGCCCGATCGGCCGCGGAGTAATATCCATATGGCGTGGACGGCCGCGTGCCGAAGATCGACCTGGCATGGCGCTCGTAGCTTGCCTTGTCCTTGAAGAGCCAGATGTCGAGGATTTCGTCGGGATCCTTCTTGAAATAGCTTTTCTTCAACAGATCGACGGCCCACTGAACCGTCTCCGTCGCGCGCCGGTGGACCATCTCGGGCGATTCATCGCCGATGACGACAAACGGCGGTTGAACAACCACGGTGAACCCCTCGGGAGGAATTTTCTTTTTCAGCTCCGCCAGGTGTCGGGCATAGGTTGGATCATGCCCGACGGAATCACGGCGATTGGGAGAACCACCGCCGTGATCGTTGGTTCCGTCAAGCGCAGCCTGGCCTACGTTGTCGCCTGGAAAGTTGCACGCCGTTGGGCTGGAAAAATCGCCCCGACAAGCGGCCCGAGGCTCCGGCGGACGCACGCTTTTTATCCAAGCGACGGCAACGGCGGCAGTGCAAATCGCCGCGACGGCAATAAAGATGGCGCGCCGATACGTCATCGTGGCTGCTTCCTTTCCCTTCACGAGCGAGGATGATACTGACCTTCGCGGAAGTAGTGACACCCGACGTTGGAGGGCCACGCTCCGTCGTAGCCGGGACAAGCCGAATTACACGGACGCGACGGAGCGTGTCCTTCCAAATCGAGTTCGATGCCCCGGGCTAACTACTTCTGCGAGGGCCAATAGGATACTCGCTCTAGGATGGTTAGTGCGTCCACCACGGACTTTCGACGCACCAAAGCACAAAAAAGTTCTGCCACTTTGCGGCAAGCATGGGATACCCGCCGCTCGAAAAACCCGCATAATGGTCCATACCCACTCCACGGTTCCGGTCAGGACTCTCCCGAATATAATGACCTCCCCTAGAAAAACCTACTTTGTTTCCGATCTCCACGTCTTTTCCAGCCGGTCGCAGGAACACCGCTATCTGGAAGAGATCGGCCACAAGGCGGCCAGGGCCGGCGCGTTTGTCCTGGGCGGCGACATCTTTGATTTTCGCTGGAGTCTGGCCGCCAGTCCCGAGGAAACGGTTGCCCGGGCGATCCACTGGCTTCACGATTTGGCCGCCGGTTGTCCGGCGTGCCGGTTCCACTTTGTGCTGGGCAACCACGACTATCACGAGCCGTTTCTGGCCCGACTCGACCACCTGGAAGCACGACTCAATAACTTCACCTGGTATCCGTTCTACGTCCGGTTGGGCGGCAGCGTGTTTTTGCACGGCGACGTGGCCGACCGGCGAACGACGGCCCAAAAACTGGCCGACCGGCGGTCGCGATGGCTCCATAAGAAACGGCGGGGCCATCTGGCTAACCGGCTTTACGATCTGGCGGTCGAAAATCAATTCCACAAACCCCTGGTTCATCTGGGACGGCGAAAACGGACCATCGCCCGGCGGATTCTGGCCTATCTCGACGACATCGGCGAAGGACCATCGACCGGCGTGAAAAACGTCTATTTCGGCCATACCCATCTGGCCTTCTCCGATTTCGATTATCGGGGCGTCTTGTTCCACAACGGCGGAGCGCCGATCCACGGCCTCCGATTCCGCATCCTCGAAGCGACCACGTAGCCTCGCCCTTTTTTACAACTACGAAGCACGAAGTGTAGAAGCAATATGGCCCACAAAAGCCGTGGGTTCAGTCCTTTTTCACTTTCCTTCGTGGACTTCGTCATCTTTGTAGTTCACGGAAACGTGATCCGCCGTTCTCTGAACGCCAGCCTCAAATCTCTACGCACAAAGAAGTTCGGTCGAGCTCGTGCGTGGAAACAGTCTCCGTCACGGCTTTCCGCTAAGCCTTAAATTGGAGAATTTGCGCAAACTTATCCGAGAATTCCGCCTTTTCTTATTTTGACGAAAAAACCGGGCGATACCAATTACGAATCACGTATCGAAAAACCGGATCACACAGCACGATCCGGTTAGGCAAGAAAAAACGACTAACATGGGGGGGTCCCAATGAGTACTGGCAAGGTTATGACGGCTTTACTACTGGGCGCACTTATCGTGGTGGGTTACCAAACAACTGTTTACGCGGAGACGCCCCATTCCACCGGGCAGAGTTGGCTTCAGCTCGATAAGGCCATGGGCAATGGTTTCCAGGGCCTGGAGTACGAAAGCGTGATTCGCGGCCAGGACGACGGGTCCTGCTGCGATGACCTTTGTTGCGACGACCAGGGCTGCGCCGACTACGACTGCTGCGGCGGGTGCTGCCTGCCCCGGTGGCGAGTGTATGGCGACTTCTTGTACATGCGGCCTCGCAATGCCGAGGTGGCCTACGCCCTGCCCATCAACGGCGAGACGGGCGCGACCGGAACTCCGGTTCCCATCGGTCGCATTGCCACGGTCGATCCCGGATACAACGCGACGTTTCGCGTGGGAATCGACCGCTACTTGGACGCTTGCTCGAGCATTGGCGTCAGTTACACGCAGCTTTTCGCCGACGACGCCGACTCCATCTCCATCGATGCGCCGGACGGCGTTATTCGATCGTTGGTCAACCATCCGCAAAACGCGGCCGCCGACTGGCAAGTCGGCGAGGCGCAATACGAAATCAGCTACAAACTGGTCGATCTCGACTATCGCCGGGTATTTCTCTGCGGCCCTCGCCACCAGGTCGCCTACGTCGCCGGCCTTCGCTATGGACACCTCGAACAGGATTTCCATTCGCAATTCAGCATCACGGGCAACGAATCGGTCGACAGCCGCGTCGCGTTCGACGGCGGAGGCATCCGGTTCGGCTTGGAGGGTGAACGCCAGGCCCCATGCTCGGGCTTTCTGGTCTATGGCCGCGCGAACGCCAGCTTCGTCGCCGGCGAGTTTCGTGGAGACTACGCGGACACGGGCAGTCTCGATATTGAAATCGCCAATGCCCAATGGAAAGCCGCGCGCATCGTGCCCATGCTCGACTTGGAATTGGGCGTGGGATGGACGAACCAATCCGGCCGTCTCCGCATGACCGCCGGCTATGTGGTCACCGCGTGGTACAACACCATAACCACCGCCGACTTTATCGACGCCGTTCAGAACTCGGGCCAAACGCCCGTCTCGAATCCGGTATCCGTACAGAACATCGGCGGACTGAGCAACAAGCTATTGTTCGACGGGCTGGTCGTCCGAACCGAGCTGCGCTACTAAACGACCGACGACGACACGGATTCGCCAACAAGACGCAACGCCCGGTTTGGAACGTTCCAAACCGGGCGTTTTTTTGCGCGCTAGGGGCCCCGGAACCGGCATGGCGACAAAACTGTCCATCGACCGAGTATTGGCCGCCGGCTCTTGTTGGGAAGAAACGCGAAACCCTTCCGGTATGACCAGATGGTCATCACATGGTTGTTGGAAGCATGGTTTTGGTTTTTATTAGTTATGTATTCTTCTCATATCGCCCACTTTATCACATTTTGTTGTTGTCAGGAAAATATTGTCCATTCTATTTACTCCCTTCATTTTCCTCATAATACGTGGGGATTATTGACGCCCCATTCTGCCTAGCGTATACTGCGACCACCCGGCGGCATGTGATCCGATCGCCGGGAATTCGCGTCAAGCTCTGCATTAAAAAGAACAGGCAGCAGTCCACGCGATTTGGGTTTCTTGAATGGTCAACAAGGGCCGTGAAAAGGCCTGTCGTCTTCTTTTTCCTTGGGGGAACCAAACCATGGCGCAGCGCGGAATATTCGACTGGTTGGGAAATCGAGACAGGTCCCGGCAACGTGCCAACCGAGGTTCAGACCCAGGCCGCGGCTCACGGCAACGGTCGCTACGCGTGGAGCCGCTCGAACAACGCCAATTGTTGAGCGTGGTTCCCATCGCCGCCGGCGCGGGAAACAACGACATCGACGTGGTGCTCGACGTCCTGGCTCCCGTGGGTCAGGAGATATCCGTCGTCATCGACGGCACGACCCACGGCCCCTACGCGGCGACCGACACGCTGATCATTGAAGGCGAGGCGGGCAACGACACGCTGACGGTCGCCTTTCCCAACGGACCGGGGACGCCGCAAGTATTTTTGGATTTGGCTTTCCTGGGCGG
>JAFGAY010000327.1 GCA_016933425.1 Pirellulales bacterium | reverse complement strand
TCGTTGCTAATTGCCCAAAAAACTCTCTTGCCTTGGCTCGCCGTTTTGGCTATTACCCACGGTTCTCATCTGGGTATGTTTCGTATCGCTTTTTGCCTTATCTATTTTTTTCATCCACCCCACATTTACGCATCCCGAGTCTAGCTCCGCGGGCGTGCAAGGGATTTGTTCGTGGTTTCAACACGTCGCGAAAATCTGGGCGAGGTTCGGCGAGCGGCGTCGGCACGTCGCCTGAGAGCGATAGCTGGTTTTGCGATTGTTGTTTTACTGGCGATGGGTCTAAGCGGTTGCAGGTCGGGACCGGCGGACCCGGCGGCCCAAGGAACAGCCTATTGGCCTACCTCGCTTGAACTTGATCCGTCGTTGGCGGATCCGTCGAGTCATCCGCTGGTCGCCGCGTTGAGTCCGTCGAACGATCGCGATTGGTCGCCCGAGCAGGCTGTGATGGCGCGGGCCGAGTTTGTCGGCGATCGGGTGAGGATTCGTGACATACGCAATTTTCGCCACACGGGCGATGGACGGTACGACGTTGATTATTACGACAAGACTTTCCGGCTTGGCGACATTCGCACGGTCGATTTTCTTGTGGTTCCCTTTGCTTCCTCGCCCGATTTGGCCCACACGATGCTCAGTTTTGGTTTTGAGGGAGATGAGTATGTCGCCGTTAGCGTCGAGGCGCGTCGAGAAAGGGGAGAGACCTACGATCCGGTGCGTGGGATGCTCGATGGTTTCGAGCTGATATACGTGGTGGGCGACGAACGCGATTTGGTTCAACTGCGGACCAACATTTGGCTCGACGACGTGCATCTCTACCGGACCCAGGCATCACCCGAGCAGGCCCGGCGGTTGTTTGTCGATGTGATGAATCGGGTGAATCAATTGGCCGAGCGGCCGGAGTTCTACAACACGGTCACCAATAATTGCACGACCAACATCGTTGCTCATGTTAATCGGATAATGCCTGGCAGCATTCCTTTGGACCGTCGGATATTGCTCAACGGCCGGTCGGACCGGCTGGCCTATGATTTGGGATTGTTGCTGGCGGATGGTTCGTTTGACGAGTTGAAGGCCAAAGCTCGGATTAATTACTTGGCCTATCAGTACCGCGACGCCCCCAATTTCTCGGCCCTGATTCGACGATAGCCGCGATCGGTTTTCCCCGCCATGAAGGGGGCATGTTCAAGCCGCATGGCTTGACCGCGACCGGTCGGTTCGGAAAGAATGGCACATGTACCTTCATGAGCGGCTCGATGGCGGGCCGGGTCATGATCCGTTTTTATTTTATCGACCGACACGATTTTCCGATGGCTATTACCTGCCCGCGCTGTGGGGCGGGCTTTGACGTCACGTTGTTTCAGTTCGGACGCCGGGTGCGTTGCGTCTGCGGCGCGTGGGTCGACCTCGGTCGCGGCCACGTTCTGGCTGATCCGGACCATTCCCAGGGGATCCCGACCATGAGCGAAAAAGCGATCGGCACCGTAACCCATTACTTCGGCAAGATTCAGGTCGCCGGAATCCGAATCACCGGCGGAGCGCTCGGCCCGGGCGATCGGATCCACATCCAGGGCCATACGAGCGACTTCACGCAAACGGTTGGCGAAATTCAGATCGACGGCAAGGTGGTCGAGCAGGCGGGCCCCGGCGACGAGATCGGGATTAAAGTCGCCGACCATGCCCGGGAGCACGACACGGTCTATAAGATCGAGGATTGAGAATTCGTGTGAAGCGGACAGGGGCTTGCCGGTCATCGAGTCCGTCCGACATTTCCGCGGGCGAAGCGTCGTGGTAGACGTTGGTTTTTGCCGCTTACCCCTCGTCGAAGAGGATGGTGAGGACTTCCAGCGCGGCGATCGCTCGCGAGGCCTCGCGGATTCCGCCGGGTTCGATGCTTCCCTGCCAGATGAACAGGGCGCGGTGCAGATATTGTTCGCGTGATTCGGCCAGGATGGCGTCGCCTAGTTCCTCGTGGAGTTTGGGCCACGTTTCTCTCAGTTCGGCAAGTGCTTCGTCCTTGCCGTCGATGGCCTCGAAAACCAGATCGTCGAGCAATTCAAGTTTTTCGAGCAACTCGTGATCGTCGGTCGGCAGGGATTCCGCTATCCTTGCCGCGCCGGGCGTCGCCAACGTGGCGCTGCCGCGAAAACGTCGATGGGCCGCATGGGCGCGTTGCAAGCCGTCGAGCCAATCGCTCGGCCCGGCCTGTTCGGCTATTTTTTCCTTCGCCCGGCGTTCCTCGTGATGTTTTGCCGGGAGCACGTGATCTTCGAATCCCTCCATGAGTTGCAATCCGAGGGCCGGGAGATCGTCGATGGCGAGTTCAAAGCGGCGTTTCGAGAATTGTGCGGCGAGGAACGAGACCTGACCCGTCTTCAAAACGTGCTCGATAAGTCGTCCCCAGCCGTCGATCGGCGCGAACTCCGACGGCGGCGTCTGGGACAGATCGAGCACTGTGGTGCCCGGTCGCCGTTGGGCTTGACGCAATTCGGCCGGATCGCCGGCCTGGGTTACGATCCGAAACGGGCGTCGGGGCGAGTAGCGAAGCCCCGTTGAAAACGAGAATGCAAGCCGGCATTCGGGCGGGAGGCAGTTCAAAAGGCCGGCAATCAGGTGTTCGGTTTCGTTGCTGCCGGCAAGAACAACGCAGGGGCACGACAGCGCGGCCTGGACGAGGGTTGCCAGCCATTGGGGTCCCGGTCGATGGCACAGCCGCAGCAAGAGGGACGAATCGATGGCCGCCGAATGGCCGACCAACTGCATGGGTTCGAGGCGAGAGGGAAGCTGGCGTGGAACCTCCAACACGCCGCCGGCCAGTGCGGCGCGAAGCACGGCGAAAGGATTGTTTGCGAATCGCGACAGTTCCTCGGCCGGTACGATGAGGCATTGGGTATAGACCTGGCCGCCGCCGCGGCCGCTGTATTCCTCGCCGGCCACCGTCGTGCGGCTCACGCAGTAGGCGCCGCTGGGCAGCGGGTGAAAATTGAAGCTCACGCCGTCGGGGCCCGAGTCGATCAGCGACCCGTGCGACGGGCCCCAAATGGCCAGTTCGCGCCGGTCGGCCTCGCACACGCCGGGGCTGGTAGCCACGACCTGATAGCCGGCCATGCGGTTGGTTTCCGCCGAGGTGAATACGGCTTGTTCAATCAACGTCCTGGGTCCTGCGCTTGAGATTCGCGGAGTGCTGGACGAGAACGTCCGCGCCGCCTGATGTTAACCACATAAAAATCCGGCTTGAAAATTGTAGCTTTTTTCCGCGATGGCGACTTGGTTGCCGCAACCGACGATTCCGGCCCAAAGTCTTACAGGCTGTACAATCGGTTAAATCGTACTCGTTGCGATTCCCGGGCCCGGCGGCTATGGTCGATCTCGTAAATCACATGAAATGGCGGAAATGTTCCCTATTTCGATTGTTCCTGTTGAATTACTTCGTCCAGCAGCCATTCGAACGGCTGGATCACGCCGCGAGGTTCGACCCGCAACGGCACGTCGATCTGGCCGTCGAGCATGCTCCGGGAGTAGCCGACCGCGCCGACGACGCTAGTGGCGAAAAATCGGTGTCGTGCAAAACGTTCGTTGCACTGTTGCCAAAGTCCCGTCGCGTGCGCTCTGGCGAAACCGACCGGGTCCTCGACGCACGCCGGACACTGATCGGCCTTGGTGAAAACGACGGCGACGGGCCGCTGGCACCAGCCGGTTTTGGGATTTTTATCCAGTTCGGCCAGGTAGCTCAACAGTTTCATGGTGAAGTAATCATGGGTATGGTGTCCCTCGCGGAGCGAAATGGCGTCGGCCAGGGCTATTATGCCGGCGCTTTTTTTCAAGAACGTTCCGATCACCCGATACGTGTGCGGATGGTCGATTTCCTCGAGGATGGCCTCGCCGGCCATGTCGGGCATGATAAGCTCGGCGGGTTCGCGGCGATCGGGACGTCGGAGTTGGCAATGGACCCAATTCCAGCGATCCGGTTCACTCGCTGTTTTTTCGGGAAACGCGCGGCGAGCCAGGGCGCCGACCGTGGTTTGCTGCAAGGTGATCGAGAATGCGCCTCGCGTCACGACCCTCACGCGAGACGGCAGGCGCGACAGCATATCCATCAGCATTCCCAGATAGACGGTCTTTCCAGCGCTGCTGGCGCCGACCGTCGCGATCATTTGGGGCCGGATATCCTGGTCGGCCGCTTGATGGGCCAAGGCCATTGGCGCCAGGCAATGGGAGCACAATTCGGCGTCGATCGTGTTTTCCGCGTCGCACAGAAAACAACGAATCGGCACGGCATACTGCGCGAGCCGAAACGATTCTAGTGGTTGGATCATCCCCTTTGTCATGCGCGCACCTCTTCACCCGGAGAAATATCTTGTTCGTTCGGAAATCCCTCGGCCGCGGCGGTTTTGGCGTGGTTGTTTGGCGGTTTTGGCGGTTCGACGGCCGGTTCGGCATTCCCGTGAACGCCGGGAACGGCCTGTTTTTGCAGTGCATCGGATGGCGTGGTCGCAGCGCTCGTGTCGCACGACGTTACGGAGTGATCCAACACGAGATCGCACACTCCAATGGCCAGGCGGAAACCGATGTTTCGTTTTCGGGCCAGCGTGGTTTCGCCGCTGGCGAATTGGCAGGTTGCTTGATTGTCGAAATAGGTGTCGAACGCGCCTCCGCGGATGGTTTTCATGGGCGTTTTGAAGGTCAATTTGCCCAGGGGGTGGTCGCCGCCATGAAAATCGGCGGCGGTCCATTCCCAGACGTTTCCAATGAGCTGTTGCACTCCGCCGAGGCTTATGCCTCCGGCAAATTCATTCACTCCGACGATGCGGCCCGGCCCCGACCCCCAGAGATTGGCCCGACGCCGGTCCATATCGTCGCCCCACGGATAGCGTCGCTGAATGCGTCCGTGGTTGGCCAAGGGGACGGGCCAGGCGCCGGCCTTGACCCATTCGGCATCGCTGGGGAGCCGTTTTCCCACCCAGCGGGCATAGGCGGCAGCCTCGTGCCAGCAAACGCCGATCACGGGATGGTCGTCGGTGCCTTCGAGAAAACATCCTTCTTTCCAGAAGCGAGGTCCCGGCTCGCCCGTCCGATCGACGAAATCGAGCACGGCTGGAAGGACCGATTCGTCCCAGAGGGACATCTGTTCGTAGCCGCCGGCGGCCACGAACTCGAAGAACTCGCGATTGGTCACCGGATGGCGGTCGAGAAAGAACCGTTTGACGCGAAGCGTGCGGCATGGCGCCGACCGGCCATGCTCATCCTCGCCGGATGGTTGGTCATCCGGGTTTTCGTCGACTTGGCCGAGAGTGACTTCGCCGTCGGGAACCAAGGCCATTCGGGCTTGCAGGGCTTCGATTGCCTGGGTGAATTGGGTTTGGTTCAGACTTGCGGCAATCTGAGGGCGGAGCAACAAGGCATAGCGGTGCTGGGCCACCATCTGGCGGACCAGGCCGTCCGTGTCGTCCGGGCTGATCGCGCCGGAGTGACCGCCCGCGGGCTCCGGGCGAATCGCTCGTGGTCTTTCGTCTTCTTCGGGCGAGTCGATCACCGGAGGTTTCGCCTTGAATTGGCACGGCCAATTCGCGACGGCAAACACGACGAGCACGGCTCCGGCGGCCCATAGCGTGGTGATGTTTTCCATCGCGCCGGCAACCATCAGCACGATGCCGGCGCCACCGGCAAGGACAACCAGCCGCGTCGTTGCGTCCGGCGGGTGTGCTTCCATAGTGGATTTTGCCACGGTTTACTCTCCAATCAGGGGTGTCGAACCGTCCGTGGTTGAAATATCGAATTGCGTCAGGACGCGGTATCACACGGTTCCTCGTCCGAGGAGCCGATTATTTCTCGTTGACGAGCCAGTTTCGCGCGAAGGTACTCCATTTGAACTTTGGGCGACGCAAAAATGGCCCGGTTTTCTCCAGGGATGTCGCCGTTCACTCCGCCGTGCAGCGTCGTCGACGGTTCATGATGCTCTGGATTCGGGTTGCCCGCAGTCGTTTTGGCCGATGCGGCCTCGATATTCTTGGCGAGGGTTTTTGGGGGCCAACTCGCGACGGCAAAAAGAATCAAGATGCTGCCCGCCGCCCAGAACGTCGTGTAGCGGCCGAAAAAGCCGGCGGCCAGAAGCACAGCGCCGGCAAATCCCATCAACAAGATCAGCCGCACGGCCGTTTGCCGTGGATATTCCTCGAAGGCGGATCTTGCCATGGCGTGTTCTCCGACAAAAGGAATTGGCGAGGAAATCGTTTATCGCCGCAACGGCGCGGCGTTGGAATCTCTTGTGCCGACAAACGTCGAGCAAGCCCGACGGTTAACAACTTTATTCTCTATCAAATGGAAGCGCCGCTCGATTATTCTTCACGGTTTCAAGCTGGGTCGGCATTTTCTCTTCGTCGCCGCGTGGCTTCTTTCTGGAGGAGTTCGAACTGAGCACGAACCGATTCCAAGGCCAGGTCCCGCTCGTTTCCATTGCCTTCGCTCCGGCTGCGTTGCGCGACGTCGGCCGCGGCGGCCGGCGCGACGGGCGTCGCGGCTGCCGGTCGTTCCGCCGACATGGCGGTCATGGCGCCTGTCCATTTGCTGGCGAGCCGTTCGACCAGATCGCATTGCCGATGGAACTCGCCGCGCCAATACGATTCCTGTTCGGCGGCGGTCCGGCGCTGCTGGTCCAGGGAATCGGCCAGTTCGACAACTCGCCGCCGGACGTTTTCCAATTCCACCTCCAAGAGCGACCGTTCGCCGCGGAGGGCGTCGCGTTCCTCGCGGATGGTTGCTATTTCCGCTTGGAGTTGTTCCTTGGCCGAAACCAATTCGGCGAGTTGGCCTTGGTCGTCCTCCGTCCCGTCGCGCAGGGTAGTCCGCAACGAACCGGCCATGTCGGTCAACTCGCTCATTTGGGCTTGGATCGCCCGAATCGCCTCGCTGAACGCCGTCTGATCGTGTTGCGATTGTTGCATGAGTTCTTGGAGGTTTGCCTGACTCTCGGCCAGCGAAACGACCGTTTCCTCGGGGCAGCGAGTCTCTTCGATCCGGGCCCACTGCTGGGCGAGTTGCTGTTGTTCGCGGTCGATGCGTTTGGCCCGCTCCTCGAGGTCGTCTTGTTCCTTGCGGCGTTTTTTTTCCCACCGTTCGTACTCGCCGAGCACTTCCCGAAACAGGGAGTCGATCTGATCGACCCATTCCGCGAGGAATTGGCCGGAATCCTCGTGGGCTTCGCGGAACTCGTCAAGCGATTCGCGGACCAAGTTCCAGCCGTCGAGTTCAGTGGTTGTATTGGCGGGTAAATCGGTCGACATCAAAGCGTTTCCACGACCTCGAAAGGCCCTTTTGGATTGATATGCTCGCCGGCGACACGGTTATGTGGCGCGGCACCATCGGCGCAAGCGCTCGTGCGGGCCCGGAGCGCCGCCGAGGGCCTGCCCCCCGGTGGATAACGGTTTTGCATGAAAACACGGTTAACAAGCCGGCAGCGACACACGCTCAAAGCGTGCACGGGGACCGGCCCGCGTCTAAATCCATAGATAAGTCTAGGTTTATCTGGCCGCGTGGGCAAATAATGGGTGGGGGCTTGCGAAAAGCGAATTACGCCAAGCAAAAAGCCAGCGCAACGCAAGCAAGTTATGGGTGCCGGAGTGCATCGGACGCACCATGGCATGTGGCGAAAAGACAACCTGGTTGGCTTTGTGAAACGTTAGCCGTTTTCGTCGGTTACCCGCGGCTCCGCGCGATCGCCGGCGGTCGGCGGCCGGTTGTGGGGACCGTCGGCGCGAAGGTTCCGGCTGTCGTGGAGTCTTTCCAGCCCGCTCTTGGGGTGGGGAGGCGAAGGATGGGGAGCGTCGGCGTGTTCGATGGTTTTCCGCGTTCGTTCGGCCCCCAAACGCCGAAAGGCTGGAAACAGAAGCGACGCGTTTTGAACCAAATACGGCCACCGGAAATAGTAGTGGCGAAAGCATTTTCCACGCAAGGCCGTTACTTCATCGATTGACAGATGCTCATACTTCAGCACGGGCGTGTATACGTTGTAGTGGCTGAAATTGAAATCGATGATCCGGTCCTTGATTTGCTCGAAAAATTCGGTGCCCGGATAGGGAGTCACGACGTTGAAGTTCGCGTAGGTCGGTCCCACCTGTTTCGCGTAATCGAGGACGGAACGGATCGATGATTCGGTATCCTCGGGAAATCCGATCAGAAAACCGGCGACCGTCCGGATGCCCAACTCGCGGCACAAAGCGATAAAGGCCTGTTGGCGGTCGTCGTTTACCGGCGCGCGGTGGTAGCGTCGGAGCATTTCATCGTCGGGCGTCTCGATGCCCACGGTGATGCTGGTCAGCCCAACCCGTTTGAGCACGCGGAGAATCTCGGGCCGCATCAAGTCGATTCGCGTTTCGATAGAAAACTGAATGGGCCTCGGCAGCCGTCCGATGAGGTCGGCCAGGCGGAAGACGTTCGACCGGTTCAGCCCGAACATCGGATCGCGGAACTTGAACGAGCGGAACCCCCAGTGTTTCACGTCGTGTCGAATTTCGTCGACCACCGCCTCGGGGTCGCGCAGCCGCACGCTGCCGTCCAACAGCAGGTAGGGGCAATAGTTGCACTTCATCGAGCAGCCGCGGCTTTGCTGAATGAAAACGGTCGGAAACCGCCAGAAGTCATAGCCGACGCGAAACCGATGCGTGTCGAACGGCGACCAATCGGGCAGCGGCAGCGAGTCCAGATCCTCGATCACGCCCAACTGGACGGTTGCGCCGGGCCGCGCCAGCACGTCGTCGAGCTTCCATAGAAGCTGCTCCGCCTCGCCTTTGATCACCGTGACGTCGAGGCCCGCGAAAGCCTCGGGCATAACCGACGCCACCGTGCCGACCACGAGCACGCGAGCGCCTGGATGGGTCTGGAGAACGCGGCCCATGACGTCTCGTTCGAGCGCGAGCGTGATGAGCGACGGGTTGAACACATACAGGTCGGCGCGGCCGGGCATCCGGTCCACGACGTACTCGACGTTGTGGCCGAGCCGTCGAAAAATGGCGGCGAGGTGGGCATACAGCAGGGCTACGGGCCGTCGATCGCGGCTGTAGAAATAGCGGATGAGCCGGTCGCGGAGTCCCGGGCGGCGCGGATACATGCCCACGCCCATCCCGCCGGCGAAATCCTTCGAGGCGTCCAATTTCCGCGTGTCCCAGAGCACGACGTGCATAATCATCCTCGTTTTTTCGTCCGGTCAAGCGACCTTTCGCTGCAATTCGTCGGACAGGGCGGGCCAGACGGTTTCTTCGGGTCGCGGGGGAGTTTCCGCTTGGCCGACGACAGGCCACCGGCGAGCGACGATTTGTACCGCCCCGCCCGCCTCGAGCCGGTACGTAACGTCGCGCCAACGAATGCGGCGTCCGACGCACGAGGCAAGGACCGCCAATGTATTGATGAAGCCTGCCAGGGGGTGTGCCCAGACGTCAAAGCGGCTGGCGCGACGAAGCTGATCGCGATAATCGGGAAGATAGACGTCGACAAGATCCTGGCGGATTTTGGCGCGTGCCGCGCCGATTGCGTAGAGCGCCAGGCACACGCCGGCCGCCGGCAGGGCAACCCACGAGCCGGCCGCGATCGCTCCGCCCAGGGCGGCCAAGGCGGCCATCCAACCGGCGGTGAAAACCAGCGATCCGGCCATTCCCCCCAACCACAAGTTCGGTAAATTGAATCGGCTGATAATGTACTGACGCCGTAGGAATCGAAAATGCTGCCGCAGGGTGCCGTCGATGGGCGAGCCGATCATGCAGGCCGGTTCATAGCAAACGGCCAAGCCGTGTCGCCGCAGCACATTGGTCGCCACCAAGTCGTCGCTGAGCGTTCCGCGCCAGGCGTCGAGCAAGCCGATGGCCTCGAAGGTCGCGCGCCGGATGGCCCAGGAACCGCCCCAGATCGGATAACCGCGTCGCGAGCCGAGCAACGTGGCCACGTTGCAGTTGATGCTGTAGACCGCGTGGTTGGCCGGTGTGTCGCGCATGGGAATCAGCCAGCGGTAGCCGGTGGCCGCTCCGACCGGCCCTTTCGATTCGTCGCCGAGCCGCCCCACCAAGGCCCGAAGCCACTCGGGCCGGGGGCGCGCGTCGGAATCGGCAAACGCGAGGTATTCGATCCGCGACGATAGCTTTTTCGCAATGGCCACCCGCAAGTTGTGAACCTTCTGACCGCAATCCTCCGCCCGGCCGGCAATCACCAGATGCGAAACCCGATCGGGATGCTCGGCCATGGCGCGGGCAATGACTTTGCACGCGGGGTCCCAGGGGCTTTCGACGACGAAGGTCAGTTCGTAGTCCTCGTGATCCTGGCGAAAGAAACCGCGCAGGTTTTCCTCAAAACCAACGTCGATCCCCTTGCATGGGATAAATACCATGGCTCGACCCGCCGGACGACACGAATCCAATCGGGCCAGCCGGCGCCGGGCGAAGCGACGGTGTTCCCAGGCCTGCACTCCCATCAGGAAGGCATGGACTAGGGCCATTAGCGCTAGAATGGCCGCCGCGATTAACCCGATAAGAATCATTGTTTCCCGCAATCCCTTGCTGGTTCACGCCGCCGAGGCGGAACGGCTTGCCTCGCTCATTGCAATGCTCGGCCCGCCGACGGCCGCATTGTCCTCGCGAGCCTCCTGGATCGACCGGGCGACCTCCTGGCGCGCTCCAATGTAGTAGCACGCGCCAATGGCCGCAATCAACACGGTAATGACTCGATAGCCCAACGCCACGACGAGCCCTTGGCCTTTTGGAATGGCGGCTCCGACAATGGGCACTTGCACGTAGAGAAAATCGAGAACGAACTCGAACGGTCCAATCGGCAAGGGAAGCACGCCGGTCGCCGCGCTCAAAGGCGACATGACGAAATGGGCGCCCAAAGAATGAACGTTGCCCGGCAATCCCCGGGCAATGAAGTATACGCCGGTGGCAAACAGACTGTGCACGCCAATGCTCATGATGGCCGCGATCAGGAGCACGCCGGGCCTCCGGCGATACATGCGCATCGCTTCGGTCAGATGGGCAATCGTGGCGCCTACCCGAGGCCAGTGTTCCATCGAACGGACGAATTTCCCGTCGAGAACGGCGGGAACCATCAAGGCCGCGATGCCCAGCGCGCCCAAGGCGGTGCACCAATGCGTGATCGAGCAGATTCTGGCGACCGTCGGGTCGTCGACCCGCGAAAAGCCGGTGATCAAAATGGCCGCCGAGGCCACGACGAAAAGCATGTAGAGGCCGATCAGCCGATCGACCACCACGGAGGCCACCGATTTGGCTTGTGTTCCTTTATGTTCCCGGGCAAGCATGACCGCCTTGATGGCATCACCCCCGAGGATTCCCAGGGGGGCCAGGTTGAACATATAGCCTAAAAAACCTATTCGCAAGCTGGCCGTCAGCCGCGAGGGAATTTCCAAAGCCCGAATCAGATAATGCCACCGGACAATGGTCGTGAGCACGGCCCCGGCGCAGAAAAACCACGCCACGACCAGCATTGCCCACTGTTTCGGTTGGTCGCGCAAGTTAACAAAGGCATTGTCCTGCTTGGCCTGCCAGATCAGATAGCCAATAATGGCTATCGAAAAGGTGACCTTCAATGCCATTACCAAGAATCTACGCACCATTGGCTCCCGAACGAAGGGGTGAAAAAAACAACGCAGGAGGCGAGAGAATAGCGTAACTGGGGAAACAGGTCAACATTACTTTTCCCGAAGATTGCCGTGTGTGCGGCAGTGATTTTTGGTGGGACGCAGTGGAGGGCCACGCTCCATGGTTGGGGGTAAATCTCGAAATCTCGGCACGGAGCGATTCCTACCGTTCGTATTCTTCGACGGCGCGGATCATGCGGAGGAATTCGTGCATCGACGGGCATCGTTTTTGGCGATCGGGTTCGATGCACGAGTGAATGGCTCGTGCCAGGGCCGTGGGAATCTGGGGCCGGTATTCGCGGATGTCGATCGGCGGCTGGTCGTGGGTCATGGCAGCCATGCCCGTTTCGCCCCGGAGCCACGGTAACTCGAAAGTGCAAATTTCGTAGGAGGTCACGCCGAACGAAAAGACATCGAGCCGATGGTCCGTTTCGTAGCGGCGGACCAGCTCGGGCGCCATGTAGTTGGGCGTACCCGTCCGGTTGCCCGGCTGCATGAAAGGCTTGGTGGCGGGCACGCTTAGGCCGAAGTCGATGAGTTTGAGGCTCTCGCCATCGGCGGTTAGAAGGAGGTTTCTGGGGCAGATGTCTCGGTGGAGGAATCCGCGTTCGTGGACGAAGGCCAGGGCCTCGGCCAACTGGCGGATATAGCGGACGCGCCGGCCATCGAGGATTTCATCCTGGGCGACCAGCAGCGAGTTCATGCCGGCCCCTTCGAGAAACTCCATCACAAGATACTGCTCGCCCTCGGTGGTAATGCCGTGCTCGAGCGTTTTGACGATCCGCGGATGAATCATCTGGACGGCGATTTCGCCTTCGCTCGGTTTATCGAGGCCCTTGAAGCGGGCCATGAAGGCGGTCGTCTTGTCGCGGTCGAGAATTTTCAGACCGACGATCTCGTTGGTTTTGCGGTCGCGGGCCATGTAGAATTTCGACATGGTGCCCGAGATGGCCTTGCGCAAAAGCTCGAACCGTTTGCGCACGTTCAGCTTGCCTCCGGAAAGAAAGTCGGAAAGCCGATCGCGCAGAGCCATGGGGAACACAAGGAATTGGGGATTGGGGATTAGCAGGATAGGTCAGGCCGTCCCTGACGGGAATTTCCAACCACACTACCTCACTTTACCATGCCCCTTGCGCGGGAGCCAGATGCGAGGGGTAATTCCAATTCCTGGACCCTAATCCCTTTTCTCACAATAGTCGATCGTGCGAGCGAGTTCGCTTTTGAGGTTCCGACGCTGGACAATCCGATCGATGAAGCCGTGTTCGAGGAGGAATTCGCTGGTTTGGAAGCCCTTGGGCAATTCGATGCGAATGGTGGCTTTGATGGTTCGCGGGCCGGCGAAGCCGATCAGGGCCTTGGGTTCGGCGAAAACCACATCGCCCAGCGATGCGAAGCTGGCCGCGACGCCGCCCATCGTCGGGTTGGTCAGCACGGAAATGAACAGCCCCCCGGCCCGATCGAACCGCGCCAGCGCGGCCGAGACCTTGGCCATTTGCATGAGCGACAACGCGCCTTCGTGCATTCGGGCGCCGCCGCCCGAGCCCGATATGATAATCAACGGCAGACTTTGCTCAGTGGCCCTTTCAACCGTGCGGGTGAGTTTCTCGCCGACGACCGAGCCCATGCTTCCCATAATAAACGACGAATCAGTCACGCCGAAAGCGACGCGGCGTGCGCGGATCATGCCGCTGCCGACAATGGCCGCGTCCTTGAGTCCGGTACGATGCTGTTCCTCGATCAGTTTCTCGCGATAGGGCCGTTTGTCGAAGAAATTCAGCGGGTCGGTCGGCTCCATGTCGGCGTACCACTCTTCGAAGGTTCCCTCGTCGAGCACCTGGGTGATGCGGTCGCGGGCGGAGACGTACCAATGGTAGTCGCACTCGGGGCAAACGCCCATGCGCCGCTCGGCCTCCTTGCGAAAAACGGTCTGTTGACAGCCGGGGCAGCGGCGCCAGAGTCCTTCGGGAATCGAGTGCTTGGGTCGCGTGACGAGGTTGCGCCAATTAGCCGGATCGGGTCGTGTGGAACTCATCGTGAATGCCGAAGAACCACGGATGTACCCGGATAAATGCGGACGTGTCCATCCGCATCGTTCGCGTTGATCCGCGGTTTCGTCGTCCTCCGTGTTTGCGTGGTGGAATCAGCGGCTAGGCGACGACCGGGCGGACGTCGCACATTTCCCATTGGCCGTGGTCCTTGGCGGCCTTCCAGAGGTCGCCCAGTTCGCCGTGGTTCAAATAACGCCGCACCAGGCTTGCCATCGGCTCCGACAAGACCAGGGCGATCATGCCTTCCTTGTGTTTTTTGAGCAGTTTGGCCATCGCGGCCTCGATTCGCCGCGTGGCCTGGTCGAGCGTTTCACCCGCCGGCGGCTGAACGTTTTCGGGCTGGTCCTGCCACTGGCGATAGGCCCGGGGATATTTGCGGCGGATTTCGTCGATGCGCATCCCTTGCCAGAGGCCGTGGTTCAGATTTTTCATGCGTTCGAGCTTTCGGCACTTGACGCCGAGAGCTTCGGCGAGCATTTGGGCCGTTTGAAAGGTTGGTTCCCAGGGCGGAGCGTAAACCGCTTCGATCGGCAGCTTGCGCACTTCGTCGACGAGTTTGTTGACCTCGATCTTTCCCTGGGGATTTAAGGGAACGTCGAGATCGCCCTGGATTCGTTGCTGTTCGTCGTAGTCGGTCGAGCCGGGGCGAATAAGTATTATCTGCGTCATTCTTTTTTCTCGTTCGCGTCTTGCCGTTGGTTTGCCAATCGGGTTAGTTCGGCAAGGCGTTGTTGGTAATCTTGAGAGCCATAAAAAGCCGTGCCCGCGACGAGCATTTGCGCCCCGGCGTGGGCGCATGGGCCGATGGTGTCGTCGCCCACCCCGCCGTCGACCGACAGTAGCGGGCCCGGCGAACCTAATGACCGGAGTTTCCGCAGCTTGTCGAGGGCGACTGGATTGAATGCCTGGCCGCCGAAGCCGGGCATGACGCTCATCACGAGCACCTGGTCGCAATGGGCCAGGTAGGGTTCGATGGCCTCGACGGGCGTTGGCGGATTGAGCGACAGACCGGCCGCCGCCCC
>JAFGAY010000054.1 GCA_016933425.1 Pirellulales bacterium | reverse complement strand
GGAATAATTAACCTCGGATGGACATAATAGCCGTGGCCGGAAGCCCACGAAAGCAGAACTAATAGCCGTGGGCGGAAGCCCACGAGAAATAAAACAAAACCGAGGCTGCTCACGTATTTTTCCCTAGCTTCCCGCACCGGCGGGGGTCTGTCAAGCCGGCGGCCGGCGGTGTATCCCGCCCCATGGACCAAGCCCGCGTTGTCGGTTGGGGGGTCTCGCGGTATAATCGCCGCGCGGGCCTAGCCGTGTTTATTTGCGTTCCTCCGTGGATTCCAAGATTGTATCCCATCGTGCGAATCGGAATTGGACAAGACAGCCACCGGTTGGTGGCCGGCGTGGCGCTGCGGATCGGCGGGATCGACATTCCGCATGATCGGGCCTTGCTGGGCCACAGTGACGCCGACGTGCTGCTGCACGCCGTGACCGACGCCGTGCTGGGAGCGGCCGGGCTGGGCGACATCGGCCAGATGTTTCCCGACACGGATCCGGTCAATCGGGGCCGCGACTCGGCCGAGATGCTTGCTGCGGCGTGGAAACGAGCGGCCGGCGACGGCTGGCGGCTGGGCAATCTCGATTGCACCGTCCACGCCGAGCGTCCGAAGCTCGGCCCCCATCGCAAGGCAATCGTCGACCGTTTGGCCCAAATCCTCGGCTGCACTCCCGGCAAGATCAACGTCAAAGCAAAAACGGCCGAAGGCGCCGGACCCGTCGGCCGCGAGGAAATCATCGCCGCCCAATGCGCCGTGCTGTTGGAGAGCACGCAAGAGAAAACATAAGGAAATCTCGTGGGCTTCCGCCCACGGCTATGAACGAACTTCTTCTGACCCCGGCTTCAGGTTCTAATCCCTAATCCCCAATTCCTAATCCCTCGCCATGCTTCGCCTTTACAACACCCTGACCAAGTCGAAACAACCGCTCGAACCCGTCACGCCCGGCAAGGTCGGCATTTATCTTTGCGGACCGACCGTTTACAAGCCGAGCCACATTGGCCACATGGTTGGGCCGGTCATTTTCGACGCCGTCAAACGATATCTTGTCTACAACGGCTACGACGCGACGTTGGTGGTCAACGTGACCGACGTCGACGACAAGCTGATCGACGAATCGAACCGCCGCGGCGTGCCCATGGCCGAACTGGCCGCCGAGATGACGGCCGACTACATGAACAACCTCGACGAGCTGGGCGTCGACACGATCGACCACTTTCCCCGCGCGACCGACAACATGGACGCCATCATCGAGTTGACGGCCAAGCTGGTCGAAAAGGGATTTGCCTATGAGTCGGCCGGCGACGTCTATTTCGACATCGCCAAGTGCGTCGACTACGGAAAACTCAGCGGCCGGTCGATCGACGACATGCGCGGCTTGGGCGGCGGCACGGCCGAGCGCAAACGCGGAAGCGCCGACTTTGCCCTGTGGAAATCGGCCAAGCCGGGCGAACCGTCGTGGAAAAGCCCCTGGGGCCAGGGCCGCCCCGGCTGGCACATCGAATGCTCGGCCATGAGCGGACGAATCCTCGGCGAAACGTTCGACATCCACGGCGGCGGGCTCGACCTCGTGTTTCCCCATCACGAAAACGAAATCGCCCAAAGCGAATCGGCCCACGGACGGCCCATGGCCAAATACTGGATGCACAACGGCCTGATGCAGGCTTCGAGCGAAGTCGGCAAGGTCGGCGGACGAAAAACACGAGAAGCCGCCGAGGGCGACCTCGCCAGCCAAGAGGCGGGCAAAATCAGCAAGTCGAAAGGCTCAGCCCCCTTCCGCGAAATGCTCAAGGTATTTCCCGGCGAAACCATCCGGTTCTTCGTCCTCTCGACCCATTACCGCCGGCCCATCGATTTCAGCGAGGAGCGAATCCGCCAGGTCGGCACGGGCCTGGAAACGTTCTACCGGTTTTTCAAGCGTTTCGAGCGGGTCGCGGGCGAAAGCTTCTACTCGCTCGCTGCGGCTGCTCGGCGCGACGAGGGCCATTTCGACCCGGCCGGCGATCCGCTGCTGGTCGACGTGGCCGACCAACGCAACGCCTTTCTGGAAGCCATGGACGACGATTTCAACACGGGCGGCGCCACCGGGGCGCTGTTCGACCTGGTCCGCCGGCTCAACAAGTTCGTCGACGACGAAAAACTCGAGGAATCGGCCAAAGGCAAGACGGCCGCGATCGACTCTCTCCGCCGCGGCGCCGCGACGCTCCGCGAACTGGCCGGCACGCTCGGCCTGTTCCGCAAACCGGTCGAACCACCCGGCGGCGGCGATGACGAATTGGTCGAAGGGCTCATGCGGCTGCTCATCGACCTGCGGGCAGAGTCGCGCAAGAAAAAAGACTTCGCCACCGCCGATCAAATTCGCAACCGTTTGGCCGAACTCGGCGTTACGCTCGAGGACCGGCCCGGCGGAACGGAATGGACGAAGTGAAGAGTGAAGAGTGAAGAGTAAAGAGTGAAGGGTGAAGAGTGAAGGGGGAAGAGGGAAGGGGGAAGAGGGATGGGGGGGGTGGTTGGGGGGTTTGCGCGGTGTTCTTGAATAGCGAAGTCTTTTTCCATGCGCATTCTTGGGATTGATCCTGGCTTGAACACGACCGGCTACGGCGTTGTCGAGCGCGACGGTTCGCGCCCGCGGCTGTGCGAGGCGGGGGTGGTTCGCGGCCGGACGCGCGGGTCGATTACGGCTCGGGTCGAGGAAATCCACCACGGCGTGGCCGAGGTCATCGAATCACTCAAGCCCGACGCCATGGCGATCGAGGAACTCTACTCCCACTATGCGCGGCCGCGAACGGCCATCCTCATGGGCCATGCGCGGGGCGTCATCTGCCTGGCGGCGGCCCAGGCGGGCATTCCGGTCGTCCATTACTCGGCCACCCAGGTCAAAAAAATCACGACCGGTTCGGGCCGCGCGTCGAAAGCCCAAGTTCAGTTGGCCGTCCAGCACGAATTGGGCCTGACCGCCCCGCCCGAGCCGCCCGACGTGGCCGACGCGCTGGCCATCGCGATTTGTCATTACTACTTGCGAACCCGCCCGGCCGAGCTGTTGGGGCGGGGAACGCAAGGCGAAAGTCGAGGTCCGAGGAACGAGAATCCCAAACGTTAGACGATAACGCCGGAAGTTGAACGTTAACGCCTGACATAAGACGATGCCACTGAACGTTAATAGCCGCGGGCGGAAGCCCGCGGAAACCCAACATCAACCAATCCTTCAAACGGAAACTTTCCCTTGATCACCAAAATCACCGGCCGGCTGATCGCGCTGCGCGACAGCGCACTAACGCTCGGCGTCGGCGCGTTCGAACACGAGGTGCTTATTCCCGAGTTTACGCGCCGGCAGTTGCAACTCGAGATGAGCCGCGAAATCAGCTTGCACACGATCGAGTATCTCGATGGCAACCCGGCCCACGGCCGATTGACGCCGCGGATGATCGGGTTTCTGACCGAGGTCGAGCGCGAGTTCTTCGAGTTGTTTTGCTCGGTCGACGGGGTGGGCGTGAAAAAGGCGCTCCGCGCGATGGTTCGTCCCGTGAAGGAAGTCGCCACGGCCATCGAGGAACAAGACGCCAAAGTGCTGGCCGCCCTGCCCGGTATCGGGCCGGCAATGGCCGAGCGGATCATCGCCAAGCTGCGGCGCAAGGTGCCCAAGTTCGCCCTGATGGTCGCCCGGGCCGAAATCGAGGCGGAAGTCGAATACGACGTCATCTCCGAGACGTTCGACGTGTTGCGAGGGCTGGGCCACGGCGAATCGGACGCTCGGCGCCTGGTCGACGCGGCCCTGTCGGCCAAGAAAAAATACAAGGACGTCCAATCGCTGCTCCAAGCCATTTATCAGCAGAACCACGGATAAACGCTCTCTTCTTGTAACATTTCAGTTGATTGGCGCGAATCATCGACCCGCAATCATGACCCACCTCGCCGAAACCGCTCCGACCGTCGCCGACCCTGGGCCCGTGCTGGCCGCGATGGTTTGCGAGCGCTGCGGTTCGCCGGTCGAGCGCGAGGATCGTTTTTGTCCGACTTGCGGCGCGACGCGAACGCCGGCCGACGTGCCCGTCCCGGCGGAGGCGGCCGAGACGCCGGCGCCGGTCCAGCGCCGCTTCCAGTGCAAGAACTGCGGCGCCGAGGTGGCCGTCGATCCCGACCAGCGGAGCTACACGTGCGCGTTTTGCGACTCGACGTACGTCGTCGAGCTGCCCGAGGTCCAGACCCATCGTCAGCCGCCCGAGTTTGTCATCGGGTTTTCGGTCACCCGGGAAGCCGCGCGCGAGAAATTCAAACGGTGGCTCGGGACGGGCAACTGGTTTCGGCCCGACGATCTGCATCGCGCCAAGATCGAGGAGAAGCTCCGGGGCGTATATCTGCCGTTCTGGTCTTTTTCGATGTTGGCCCAAAGTCGCTGGTCGGCCGAGGTTGGCGAATACTGGTATCGAACCGAAACCTATACAACGACACACAACGGAAAAACAGTTACCCGAACGCGCCGCGTGCGCGAGACCGAATGGTGGGACCTGGCCGGGCGGCACCATCGCTACTATAGCGGCTACCTGGTTTCGGGCAGCCAAGGGCTCGCCCAGGCCGACGCCGATCTGGTCAAGCCGTTCCATCTGGCCGCCTTGCGGCGCTACGAGCCGCGCTACCTGGCCGGCTGGCTCAACGAGGAATACTCGGTCGACCGGCCCGAGGCGCTGGCCGTTTGCCAAAAAGAATTCATGCGGCAAGAACACGACAACGTCGCGGCGCATCTGCCGGGCGACACCCACCGCGATTTGCGCGTCGAAACCGAATTGAGCCGGATCAACTCCGATTTGATCCTGTTGCCCGTCTACTTGTTGAGCTATCGCTATGGCGACCGTGTTTATCGTTTCCTGGTCAACGGCCAGACAGGCAAGGTGGTCGGCTACAAGCCGTGGAGTTGGCTAAAAATTGGCCTGGCCGCCGGCGTCGCCGCCGCGCTGGTCGCGCTGGTCGCGATCCTGGCAATCGCATTGATGTAGCGACCCAAACCCCAACCTCCCTTCAATGCTTCGTAAATGCGAAATCTGCCGGAGCCTGCTGGACGAAGAGGACCTCTTCTGCGCCAACTGCGGAATCGAGGCGCCGCGGGCGGCCGACGACCCACCGGCCACGCGCGACGTTGCCCGACTGGCCACCCATAACTTCGAGTGCGCCGGCTGCGGGGCTTCGATGAGTTTCGACGCGCGGGCCGGCAGTCTGCGGTGTCCCTTCTGTGGATCGGTCGACTTGAAACAAGAACAGGACCGCAAGATTCTCTCGCCCAACCGCGTCGTTCCCTTTCGCGTATCGCGCGAGGAAGCCGAAGCCAAGCTGCGCGCGAGCTTGGGCCGGGGTTTGTTCCGGCCGGGCGACCTGTCCGAGCGGGCGGCGCTTGTGAAAATGACGCCGGTCTATGTTCCCTATTGGGTTTTCGACGCCACCACACACACCTATTGGACGGCCGACACCGACCGAACGCCGGCCGGCGCCCGCGGCGACTGGCACCCGCTGGCCGGCGAACACCACGGCCAACATCGCGGCCTGCTGGTCGGGGCCAGCGGGGCGCTGGCGGCCGCCGAAACGGCCAAACTCTGCCCGTTCGATCTGGAAGCCGGCGTCGCGCCCGACGCGGTCGATCTGGACAATGTCACCGTCGAGCAATTCGCCGTTCCGCGCAAGTACGCGCGGCCCCTGGCCCGGGCAGGGCTCGAACAGGCCGAGGCCGCGGTCTGCCAGGCTCACTACGTGCCCGGCCGCGCCCGCAATGTCCACGTCAACGTGCTGGTCGAAGCCCAATCGAGCGAACCGGTGCTGCTGCCCGTCTGGATCATGGCCTATCGCTACAAAGACCAAATCTTTCGATTTCTGGTCAATGGCCAGACGGGCCGCGCGACCGGCACGGCGCCCGTCTCATGGTTGAAAATCGGCGTCGCCGTCGCGGTGGTCGCTGCGGCCGTGCTGGCGTTGGCCGCACTGATCGGCGGGATTGCGTTGCGATAGCGCTCGGCGGTCGTGCTCGAGCACGACCGCCAGGGTCTTCTTCTCCAAATACGCCCGATCGGCCGAATTCAACCGAAACCGACCCCGAAACTAGCTCCGGGCCATCGCGTCAAACAAGTCATCCACGGTGTCAGTTCAGATTGAACGTGGGACCGGTCTCCGCGTCCTTCGCGTCGCGGGCCACTTCGGCGCCTAGTGTCGTCTCCGTGTTGTACTTCGCCGGTATATTCATGCCGTCCTTGGTAATCTTCACTTTGTAGAGCCCCGGCGCAATGCCCGGAATCTTGGAATTCTCGATGTTGAGTGTGGCGCGGCCGTAGGGATCGGTGGTGCCGCTGGCCGGCTGGACCTCGGCGCCGAGGAACTGCTCGGGCTCGAAAACCACCTTGGCGCCGTCGAGCGGCTGTCCGCGATAGGTGACGGCGATCATAATACTTGTCCGCCCGAGCCGCGAGTCCTGCCACGCCTTGATCCGCTCGGTGACTTCCTCGGCGGAGACGGCTTTGTCGCCGTCCTTGTCGAGATTGTCGATGGCCGCGTTGAGCGACGGAGCTTTCTGGAGTTCCTCGCCGGCCACTTTACCATCCTTGTTCGCGTCGTACTGATCCATCGCCGCCTTGCCGGCCGCGTCGGCGTCGATGCCCGGTGGATGCACGCGGGACGGCGTGCGATTGCATCCCACGGCCAAAAACAGCGTTACCCCCAAGGTCAATGCGACGAGCGTCTTGAGTCGATCATTCATAATTACCTCATTCGTACAAAAAGTTAAGCCGAGAACGGGTTTGCAAAAATCCAATCTAAGGCTAACAAACCGGCAAAAGTTTGTCAAAGGGGTCGCAAAACGCCGCGTATATTAACGGATTACGGCCGCATGTGGTGGAGGGCCGCGCCCCGTCGTGGCCGCGCGACGGGGACTGTATGGAATTTTGTGGCACGGGCTTCCAGCCCGTGAAGAAACACGGCCAAGATGGCCGTGCCACATCGCATGACACAAAATTACGTACAGCCTCCGCGACGAACCACCTCGGCCACGACGGAGCGTGGCCCTCCAAAGTACAAGAGGACCGTGGAAAACTCAACTCCATCAATTCAAAACACGCCTTGTCACGACTCGACCACGAGCCACGACACCTGATAAGGCGACAACCGGCCCTCGGCACGGCCGGCGTCCTCATCGGGTTGGGCCAGCAAATCCCGCGTTGGCCGAAGGCCGAACCGGCCGAGCGGATCGACCGCTTGCGGCTCCGGGCCCAAATTGGCCAGCACGAGAATCCGCTGCCGGCCGTCGAGGCTCGTTCGCAACAACGCCAAGACCGACGGCCGCTCGACCGGCAACGACTCCTGTCCGGCCTCGGGATGAAAAGCCGGCTGCTCGATCCGCGCGGCCAGCATCCGGCGATATGCGGCCAAGACCCGGGCCGGCGCCGCGTCGGCCGCCGACAGAATCGACCGAAGCTCGTCCGCCGCGTACTTGCGCCGGTTGATTGATCGGGCGCGTCCGGTCCGCTGCCAGCCGGTGTAGTCGTTGGGCGTGGCGACCAGACTGTGGAAATAAACGCCCGGCATCCCCCGAAGCGACAGCATGATCGCCTGGCTGGCCAGAAAACGGCGCGTCTGAATCGTCGCCCGATCGGCCGCGCCCGGCTCGTCCATCGCTGAAAAAAAGCTCGTATTCAGCTCGTAGGGGCTCTCGGCGCCGTCCGGGCCACGGCGCGTGCCGACCGTCCCGCCGCGCTGGCGAATCGCGTCGACCAACCGCCCGATCCGCTCGGCCGGCATGATCCCTTCCAGCGGCCGCACCCCGACGCCGTCGTGCGAGGCCGTGAAATTGAACGTGGTCGTGCCCGGCGGCGTCGGCTCGAGCCGCGCGAGCCATTCGGCCAGCAGCCGGGCGTCGCCGCTCAACAGGGCTTCCAACAACAGGGGAGCCAGACTGAACTGGTAAACCATGTGGGCCTCGTCCCCGTCGCCGAAATACGAAACGTTTTCCTCGTGGGGCACGTTCGTCTCGGTCAACAGAATCGCGCCGGGCGCCAGCACGTCGACCAGGTCGCGCAGGATCTTGACCACCGCGTGCGTCTCAGGCAGGTGGACGCAGGGCGTGCCCAGCCGCTTCCAGAGATAGGCGATCGCATCGAGCCGGATGATCCGCGACCCGCGAACCAGGTAATCCAGCAGCACGTCGATTATCTCGACCAGCACGTAGGGCTCGGCGTAGTTCAAGTCGATCTGGTCTTCGCTGAACGTGGTCCAAACGTGGCGGAGCCCCCGGCTCGTCTCGACCGGCGTGAGCAAAGGCGAGCTTCGCGGCCGCGTGACCATCGACGTGTCGGCCGCCGGGTCGACCTCAATGAAAAACCGGCTCCACGGCTCGCGCCCGGCCAGATAGTCGGCGAACCACCGGCTCTCGCGCGACACATGGTTGAGCACCAGGTCCAACATGAGCGACCGGCCTTGGGCCAAACGGCCAACGTCGCCCCAATCGCCCAGCGCCGGGTCGATCTCGTGGTAGTCGATCACCGAAAAACCATCATCCGACGAATAGGGAAAACAGGGGAGCAGGTGGATCGTGCTGAAAAGCGGATCGAGCCGCGCCTCGGCAAGGAACCGCCCCAACGCGCGCAACGGCGCGACGCCCTCGCCGCGCACCTGGTCGCCGTAAGCGATGAGCGCGACGTCGCGCTGGTCCCAAAGCG
>JAFGAY010000326.1 GCA_016933425.1 Pirellulales bacterium | reverse complement strand
CGTTCTAATCCCCAATCCCTAATCCCTAATCCCTTTCTTTCCATGTCCCGCATTGAAGTTGAAGTTAGTTGTCCCGTGTTCGACTCATTTCGGGTCAAGCAGCTTGCCGGGCTGTTCGACGTGCCGTTGGCCCGGCGCGCGGTCGAGCGGTTTTGCGTCGAGATGCCCGAGCTGGACGACCCATGGTGCGTGGGGTTGATCGTCGGTCCCTCGGGCAGCGGCAAGAGCACGATAGCGCGGCGGCTGTTCGGCGATGCGGTCTACCGGCGCGATCCGTGGCCCGAGGACCGCGCGGTGGTCGATTGTCTGGGCGCGTTGCCGATCAAGCAGATCACGGGCCTGTTGACGGCCGTCGGTTTCAGTTCGCCGCCAAGCTGGATCAAACCGTATCAGGTTCTCTCGGGCGGCGAGCGGTTTCGATGTGATTTGGCTCGCGCCTTGGCGGGAGCCGCCCTGGTCGGCAAGCAGGGAAATGAATCGGCCGACAAGCGTCCGCTCGTGGTTTTCGACGAATTCACCAGCGTGGTCGATCGGACGGTGGCGCGGATCGGGTCGGCGGCGATTTCCAAGGCGATCCGGTCGGGTCGAATTCCGTGCCGACTGGTCGCGGTGACGTGCCACTACGACGTGGCCGAGTGGCTCGAGGCAGACTGGGTCTTGGACATGGCGACGGCGACTTTTGCCCGGAGGCGTCTTCGGCGTCCTCCAATCCGGTTGGAAGTCGTACGCTGCCGGCATGAGGCTTGGCGGCTGTTTGCGCGACATCACTATTTGAGCGGATCGCTGAGCAAGGGAGCGCGGTGTTTTTTGGCTCTTTGGGAGGGGGCGCCGGTGGCTTTTTGCGCGACGCTTTCGTTGATCGGCCGGCGAAACCGCTGGCGCATCAGCCGGATTGTGACCCTGCCCGACTTCCAGGGCATTGGGATCGGCATGCGTCTGGCCGAGACGGTTGCCGACATCCACCGGAGCGAAGGCCATCGGGTGAACGTGACGGCGAGTCATCCGGCCTTGATCGCCCATTGTCGGCGCTCGCCGCGATGGCGGGCCGTCGCGGTGCGTAAGACGGGCTCGCGGCGGACGGAACGGTTTATTCACAACTACCACGGATCGGCGGGCCGGGCGGTGGTGTCGTTCGAGTATGTGGGGGTTTAGGATTGGAACATCGTCGCCGAGTTTTGGATGAAACGAAGAAGCGCGAGATCGTGGCGATTTTGTCCGTGGGTTGCAGCCGTCGGACGGCGGCGCACTATGTCGGGTGCGCGCGATCGACCATTTTTCGTGAAATCCAGCGTGACGAGCACTTCGCCGGCGAGGTTCGCCGCGCGGCCCAACTGGCCGAAATCAACTACCTCAAAAACATCCAGAACGCGGCGAAACAGGAGAAATACTGGCGGGCCGCGGCCTGGGCATTGGAACGATGCCATCCCGATCAATACGCGGCCCGTCGGGCCGATTGCCTCACGCTCGACGAAGTACGCGAGTTGCTCAGGGAGTTTGCTCAAATTGTCGTGGAGGAGGTTCCGCTGCTGAAGTCGCGCAAGGCGGTTCTCCGGCGGCTGGACAGCCTGATGCGAGGGCTGTCGCTTTTGAAAACGCCGAAAACCATGAACAGGCGGTCCGCCGATGATCACCAGGGCTAAACCGAACGCCGACGCGGCAGCTCTCCCGTCGTTGGATTCGCGCGTTCGGGAGAGTCTGCTGGTTTTTTTCCGCGACGAGTTGGCCCGGCGCCACGGCGCCGCTCGGCGACGACTGGCGGCTCGCGGCGGGTCGGGCGATTTGCTGGACTGGGCGTCCACGCATTTGAACCACCATTTCACGCTGGCCCCCTCGACGATGCACCGGTGGATGGCCAAGCAGCTCGACCGGCTTGCACGGCGGCGCGGGACGAAGCTCAACGTGCTCGGGCCGCGGGGAGCGGCCAAGTCGACTCTCGGCACGTTGGTCTATCCGCTGCGCGCTGCCCTGGAAGGCACGGAACCTTATATCTGGATTGTTTCCGACACGCGCGATCAGGCCCGAACCCATCTGAAAAACCTCAAGGCCGAACTGGCCGAAAACGCGGCGCTGGCGGCCGCTTATCCGGGCGCGGCGGGCGCCGGGCCCGTCTGGCGCGTCGACGCTATTGTGTTGCACAACGGCGTGGCCATCGAGGCGTATGGGACGGGCCAGCGACTCCGCGGCCGTCGCCACCAGGCCCATCGGCCGACGCTCATTGTGTGCGACGATCTGCAAAACGACGGCCACACCCAGTCGGCTCGGGCGCGCGAGCGCTCGCGGCGCTGGTTTCACGGGGCGTTGTTGAAGGCGGGCACGCCGCGGACCAACATCGTCAATCTGGCCACGGCGCTGCACCGCGAGGCGCTGGCCGTGGAACTTTGCCGGACGCCGGGCTGGATTTCACGCGTGTTTCGGTCGATGGTCCGCTGGCCGGACGACGCATCGCTTTGGGAACAATGGGAGGCAATCGCGACGGATCCCGACCGCCCGGACCGGACGGCCGCCGCGCGGCGATTTTACGACGAGCGCCGCGCGCGGATGGACGCCGGCGCTTGCGTGCTCTGGCCCGAGCGCGAAGACCTTTACGCGCTCATGTCGATGCGGGTCGAGAGCGGCCGGTCGGCATTCGATCGTGAGAAGCAGAATATGCCGATCGATCCCGAGTCGTGCGAGTGGCCCGATTCGTATTTCGGCGAGACGATCTGGTTCGACGCCTGGCCCGAGGGGCTTCGGATCAAAACGCTGGCGCTCGATCCGAGCAAGGGAGCCGACAGTCGGCGGGGCGATTATTCGGCGCTGGTGGCGTTGGGCGTCGATCGGCGGGGCGTGCTTTACGTCGAAGCAGACCTGGCCCGGCGGCCGGCGGCCCAGATCGTGGCCGACGGCGTGGCGTGGCATCAGCGGTTCCGGCCCGATGCGTTCGGCATCGAGGCCAACCAGTTTCAGGAATTGCTCGGCGCGCAGTTCGAGGCGGAATTTGCCCGGCAGGGCATCCTGAGCGCGCGGCCTTGGCTTTTGGACAATCGGGTGAACAAGCTTGTGCGGTTGCGCCGTCTGGGACCTTATTTGGCGTCGGGCCGGTTGCGTTTCAAGAGCGGTTCGGCGTCGACGCGGCTGCTGGTCGATCAGCTTCGCGATTTTCCGGCCGGCGAGCACGACGATGGGCCCGACGCGCTCGAAATGGCCATTCGTCTGGCCGCCGAAATGCTCGACGCGCCGCCGGCCGACGACGGATTGGGCAACCGCCTGGTTGTTGGATGAATTAGACAGGATTTACAGGTGAATTAGACAGGATTTACAAGATTTACAAGATGTGTCTGAAAATCTTGGTTACACTTCAGCCGTTTGAGATGATTGGGCATAAATGAAGTTAGCCGCCGTGCCTGCGCGGCGGTCACACGCTGGGTTTTGGACAAACGTCG
This sequence comes from Pirellulales bacterium, assembly GCA_016933425.1. Lineage (GTDB taxonomy): Bacteria > Planctomycetota > Planctomycetia > Pirellulales > Thermoguttaceae > UBA11386. The sequence goes on along the minus strand of JAFGAY010000326.1, from coordinate 9,694 downwards.
AGCAGGCTCGACGGCTAATCAGATTGCCGCCATTCGGCTGAAACGCCACAAATATTCTTGTTCATCATGTAAATCCTGTCCAAATGTAAATCCTGTCCAAACAACAAAAGGAACCCCATTATGTCGAACCATGTTCTTGCCGAGGCGTTTGATGATCTGTGGAATACGTTCGTCGATCCGGCCGAGGCGGTGACCGACGAAGACGGCCTGGCCTGGCGGCAATTGGCCGCCGGATGGTCGAGCGGCGGCGCGGCCGAAGCGCCATTCGCCACGGAAACCGAACTGGCCGCCATTCGGGCCGAATGCCGCGGGCTGGCCACAACCAACGAATTCGCCATCAACGGCCACGAAAACCGCATCAGTTACGTCGTCGGGACGGGCCACACCTATCGGGCCGTCGCGCGGCGCGAGGACCAACCCGACGCCGCGCTGATCGCGGCCGTGCAAGGCGTGGTCGACGAGTTTGTGAGAGTGAACCGTTGGCGTGCGCGGCAGCAGGAGATGGTCCGCCGTCGCGACCGCGACGGCGAGGCGTTTTTGCGGCTGTTTGCCGCGGCTGACGGCATTGCCCGAGTCAGATTTGTCGAGCCGGCTCAGGTGACCACGCCCGCCGCCGAGGTCGGCGATCCGGCGGCCAGCTTCGGCATCCGCACCGCGCCGGAGGATGTCGAAAACGTGTTGGCCTACTGCGTCGACGGCCGCTGGATTGATGCGGCCGAGGTGCAACACCGCAAGGCCAACGTCGACGTGAACCTGAAGCGAGGGCTGCCGCTGTTTTATCCCGTGCGGAAGAACCTGCGGCGTGCCGAAAAGCTGCTTCGCAACATGAGCGTTTTGGCCGAGATTCAATCGGCCATTGCCTTGATTCGCAAGCACGGGTCCGGCACGCGGGGCAGCGTGCAGCGGTTTGTCGACGGGGCGGCCGACGCGACGGCGAGCGATCCGGCCTCGGGCCGCGCGACCCACTTTCGCCGCTACGCGCCGGGGACGATCCTCGACGCGTTTGCCGGGACCGAATACGAGTTTCCGACGATCGGTCTGGACGTGAGCCGTTATGTGGCCGTGCTGGGGGCCGAGTTGCGGGCAATCGCCGCCCGGCTGGTCATGCCCGAGTTCATGTTGACCAGCGACGCGAGCAACGCGAACTATGCCTCGACGATGGTGGCCGAGGGTCCGGCGGTGCGGATGTTTCAGCGATTGCAGCACGAGATGATCGAGGACGATCTGGAACTGATCGACCGCGTGCTGCGGCTGGCCGTCTGCGCGGGCCGATTGCCCGAGGCGTCGCTCGATCGGGTCGTGGTGCAGGGATTTCCCCCGTCGCTGGCCGTGCGGGACCGGCTCAAGGAGACCCGGGCCGATGAAATCCTGCTCCGCACCGGGGCCATGTCGCGTGAAACCATGGCCCGGCGTCATGGGCTGGATCCGGAAAAGGAGCGGGCTCTGGTCGACCGCGACGAGCCGGCCGCCGGTGGCTGATATTCCGAGAGGGCGGTGGCTGCTCTCTTGGGATCGGGGCCCTTTGAAAAGCGCCGGATGGCGGTTACACTACGGATACGTTTTGCTTGCCGCCAAACCGTATTCCAAGGGGACCGCCCATGCCGACCGGACTTGACCTCTCCACGCTGGATATTGTCGTTTTTCTTGGTTTCTTCGCGGTTGTGGTTGCCGTTTCGCTCTATGCGTCGCGCAAGGAAGAGACGTCCGAGGATTACTTTCTCGCGGGGCGCAAGCTGACCTGGTGGCTTATTGGGTTTTCGCTGATCGCGTCGAACATTTCGACCGAACACTTCGTCGGCATGGCGGGCCAGGCGTTCGGCCGGGTGGGGCTGGCCATTGCCAGCTACGAATGGATGGCCGCCATCTGTCTGGTGATTGTCGCCTGGTGGCTGTTGCCGAAATTTCTTCGGGCCGGCATCTACACGATGCCCGAGTTTCTCGAATACCGCTACGACACGTCCACGCGAACCATCATGGCCACGTATCTCATGGTGGCCTACGTCATCGTGCTGCTGGCGACGGTGCTTTATAGCGGAGCGATCGCGTTGAACGCCATTTTCGGCCTTCCGGCGATTTTTGCCGCGCGGTTGGGCGTGGCGCCCGAGAATGCGGAATTCTGGGCGACGGTCGCGGGCGTCTGGAGCATCGGGATCATCGCCGGCATTTACACGATCTACGGAGGGCTCAAAGCGGTCGTTTGGTCCGACTTGCTCCAAGGGGGCGCGCTATTGCTGGGCGGGGCGCTGGTGACCGTTCTCGGGTTGCAGGTTCTGGGGGCCGGCAGTTTGATCGACGGCTGGCGAAATTTTTATCAGACCAACGCCGACAAGCTCCATGTGATTTTACCCTGGAACGACCCGGATGTTCCCTGGCTGGCCGTTTTCGTCGGCGGGTTGTGGATTCCCAACATTTTTTACTGGGGCCTGAACCAGTTCATCACCCAACGGACGTTGGGAGCGCGCAGCCTGGCCGAGGGTCAGCGGGGCATTCTGTTCGCCGCCGGACTGAAACTGATGATTCCTTTCATCATCGTGATCCCGGGCATCATGGCTTTTGATCTGTATGGCAACGAGATCGCCGCGCTGGGAGACAACGCCGGCGACAAGGCCTATCCATACATGATCAGCCACATCCTTCCGCCCCATTTTCGCGGCGTGATGTTTGCGGCGTTGTGCGGGGCCGTGATGAGCACGTTCAACTCGGGGCTCAACTCGGCCGCGACGATTTTCACGATCGACGTTTATCAACGCCACCTTCGGCCCGGCTGCTCGGCCCATCAACAGGTCCGCGTTGGGCGGATTGCCACGGCGGTGATCGTCGTCATTTCGTGCCTTTGGGCGCCGGTCATCTTGAACTTCGAGGGTGTTTTTAGCTATATTCAGGAAATTTGGGGGTATATCTCGCCGGGCATCGTGGCCGCGTTTCTCGTCGGCCTGCTGATTAAAAAGACCCCGCCGGCCGCCGCCAAGGGGGCCATGCTCCTGAACGTGCCGATCTATGGTTTTTGCCGATTCGGGGGCTCGCTGGCCAGTATTCCCGGGGTCGGCAAGTATTATCCGGCGGCCCTGGAAACCTTCCATGGCTGGGCCTTTCTGCACCACATGGCGTTTGTTTTCGCGGTGCTGGTGGTCTACATGCTCGTGGTGACCCGGCTCAGGCCGCTGGCCAAACCGGTCGAAATGCCCATCTCGCGGATCGACACAACGGTTTATCCGGGCACCTACGTTCTGGGCAGCCTGGTGATTGCGGCGACCGTGGGGCTTTACATTATTTTTTGGTGAGCAAGACGTGGCTAGGCACACTGGGAATGGAACTCCGTAAAAAAGGAAGAACACCACAATGACATCATCGTCCATCACGGCCAGACGCAAGGTGGTGGTGGTCGGCACCGGCGCGGTGGGCTCGACGTTTTGCTTTGCCCTGGCCCAAAGCGGACTGGCCGATGAGATTGTGTTGATCGATCACAACGCCGACCTGGCGAGGGGGCAAGCCCTCGATCTGGCCCACGGGCAACCCTTTTTTCCGACCGTTTCCATTCGCGTGGGCGACGCGGCCGATTACGGTGACGCCCGGGTAGTCGTCGTTACGGCGGGCACAGCCCAGCGGCCCGGCGAGTCGCGGCTCGACCTGCTCCAGCGCAATGCGGCCATTGTTGGCCGGATCTCTTCGGAGGTGGCTGAAAAAAACTCGCCGGCCGTTCTGGTTATCGTGAGCAATCCGGTCGATGCGATTACCCACGTCGCGCTGCGGCACACGGGTTGGGAACGGGGCCGCGTGATCGGCTCGGGCACGGTGCTGGACAGTGCGCGGTTTCGATATCTTTTAAGCCGCCATTGCGGCATTGACACGCACAATGTTCACGCTTACGTCCTGGGCGAGCATGGCGACAGCGAACTGGCCGCCTGGTCGATGACCCACGTGGCCGGCATGACAATCGACGAATACTGTCCCGTCTGCGGTCGGTGCGAGGACTGGTTGGCCGAGCGTGCCCGGATTGAACAAGAGATTCGCGATTCGGCCTACCACATCATTGGCTACAAGGGGGCCACGTGTTTTGGGGTCGGCATGGCGTTGGTGCGCATCGTGGGAGCCATTTTGCGCGATGAGCACGGCGTTTTGACCGTTTCAACGCGGTTGGACGGCGAGTTCGGATTGACCGACGTGTGTCTGAGCGTACCCTGCATTGTCGCAGCCGGCGGAGCGGAGCGCATCATCGAGGCCCGGCTGCCGGACAATGAGCTCAAGGCTCTTTTGGCCTCGGCCGCCTTGTTGAAAGAGGCCATCAGTCAGCTAGAGGGCCAAGTTTGAGGGCCATGTCTGAAGAGGCTGCCCTTGTTCCTTGGAGGGCCACGCTCCGTCGTGGCCGCAAACCACGGGGGAATGCGGACGTGACAGAGCACGTCCCTCCAGGATTGCTTATCTTCCGTTTCTATCCTATTTCGCGTCTCCCGGCCTCCGGCTCCCCCCGCGTCGAGAGGGTAAATCGGCGTCGACGCGGTGGGGCCAAATTGGTAGAATCCTGGCCCCTTGAGATGATTGGCCCGATCCTTCCGAGTTGGGAGTCCCCCGTCCATGGTCCCCTCGCTTGAGACACTGCTTACCCAGACCCACCGTCCACGCATCCTTGTGTTGGGCGACGTGATGTTGGACTGTTACGTATGGGGCGACGTCACGCGGATCAGTCCCGAGGCGCCGATTCCCGTGCTGAGCGTCGTCCGCATGGAGGAGCGACTAGGCGGAGCGGGGAGCGTCGCCACGATGTTGGCCACGTTGGCAAGCGACGTCGCGCTGGTAAGCGTCGTCGGCAACGATCCCCAACAAGAACGCGTCCGCGAGTTGCTCGAAGCGGCGGGCGTCGAGACGGGAGCGGTCGTCGCGGCCGACGATCGGGCCACGACCGTCAAGCAGCGATTGCTCGGAGGAACGTCCTCGCGCCATCCACAGCAGATGATCCGCATGGACCGCGAGAGCCGCGAGCCGGTCGGCGAGGCGGTGGCCGCCCGGCTGGCCGCCGGCATCCGCGAACGACTGGACCGCGTCGACCTGGTCGTGGTGAGCGATTATGGGAAGGGCGTTTGCAGCGTGCCGCTTTTAGAGGAGTTAATTCAATTGGCCCGGGCGGCGGGCGTTCCGGTCGTGGCCGATCCGGCTCCGGGGGCCGACTATCGCCGTTATTGTGGTTGCACGTGCATTACGCCCAATCGAACCGAAGCCGGCGGGGCCGTGGGTCGAACGATCACCACGCCGGCCGAGGGCCTGGCTGCGGCCGAGGAACTGCTCCGTTTCGGCGTCGAGGCCGCCATGGTTACGCTCGACCGCGACGGCATCGCCTGGGCCGACGCCCGGGGCAACCGGCGGTTGTTTCCGGTTCGCGCTCGGGAAGTTTGCGACGTGACGGGGGCCGGCGACATGGTCGCTTCGGCATTTTCCTATGCTTGGGCCCTGGGCGCCGATTGGACGGCGGCTTGCGACCTGGCCAATCTGGCGGGCGGATTGGAGGTCAGCCGGTTGGGCGTCGTGCCGTTGGCGCGCGACGTGCTCTTGGACGAATGGAAATCGAGCGCGACGTCGGCGGCCGCGAAATCGGCCGGCGCCAAGATCGTGTCGCTCGACGAGCTGCGTCCCCAACTCGTCCGGCGACGCGCCGCCGGCGAAAAAATCGTGATGACCAATGGCTGCTACGATCTTTTGCACCCGGGCCACGTCGCCTCGCTCCAATTTGCCCGGCGGCAAGGCGATTGCCTGGTGGTTGGCGTGAACAGCGACCGGAGCGTCCGGCAGATCAAGGGGCCGGAGCGTCCGGTGGTCGACCAGCGCGGCCGGACCGAAATGCTCGCGGCCTTGTCGTGCGTCGACTACGTTGTGGTGTTCGACGAAACGAGCGTCGAATCGCTCGTCGGCCAGGTTTTGCCCGATGTGCTGGTCAAGGCGGCCCATTACACGGGCGCCGAGGTGGTCGGCCATGAGATTGTCGAGCGTCGAGGCGGCCGGATCGTGCTTTGTCCGGTCGAGGATTGCTATTCGACGACCGCGTTGATCGAGCGGATAACGGCCCATCCGAACCGTGCCCGCAAGGAAGCGGCCTGACGAACCGAGCCGTGCAATAATCTGGACCGCGCCCGTCAGGAAGCGGCCATGTAAGGGAGCGGCTATTGCACGGATGCGCTCCCTGACGGTCGCGGTTCGGTTTTATGAAAGAATTGCCCATGACGCGCTACGCACGATTTGACCGGACGCGGATCGAGTTGGGGGATTTGGCCTCGCGAGGGTGCGATCTTCGGGCCGAGGATTGCCGTTCGTTGGCGCCGCCGGTCGATCCGTTTATTCACCCTGAATGGGATGAACTGGTCGAGCGGATCGGCGAGGCGCGGGCCGCGGGGCGGCCGGTGATCGTGCTGATGGGCGCGCACCCGATCAAGCTGGGCCTTTCGCGATTTCTCGTCGATTTGATCTGCGGCGGCGTGATTACCCACCTGGGTACAAACGGGGCGGGCATTATTCATGATTTCGAGTTGGCCAGTTTCGGCGGCACGAGCGAGAACGTTGCGCGGTGGATCCGCGAGGGCCGTTTTGGACTGTGGCGCGAGACGAGCCGGCTCAACGCGCTGGTGGCCCAGGCCGCTGCGCGCGACGAAGGGCTTGGCGAGGGCGTGGGTCGGGCGATTGTCGAGAGCGGTGCGCCCCACGCCGCATTGAGCCTCGCGGCGGCCGGCTGGTCGGCCGGAGTACCCATTACAGCGCACGTGGCCATTGGGTGCGACATTATTCACGCCCATCCCAATTGCGATGCCGAGGCGCTGGGCAAGGCAACGTACAATGACTTCTTGATCTTCGCCCAAAGCGTCCTGGATTTGGAAGGGGGTGTTCTGTTGAACATCGGCACGTCGACGATCGGGCCCGAGGTTTTTTTGAAGGCGCTGGCCATGGCGCGCAACGTGGCGCGGCGCGAGGGTCGGTCGATTGCCCGATTCACCACGGCGGTGTTCGACCTGGTCGAGTTGCCCGACGATTGGCGCAACGGTCCACCCGGCAAAACCCACCCGCAGTACTATTACCGCCCCTGGAAAACCCTTCTTGAGCGGACAGTGGCCGACGGGGGGATAAGCTACTATTTCCAGGGCGATCATGCGCGGACGATTCCGACTCTGTGGCACGCGCTGGTCGGTACGCCTTCCCTCCGATGAAAACTCTCCTAAAATGGTAGGCTGGGTCGTGATCCGGCGGGTTTTCGTCGCCGGGTCTTGATGCGGCCTACGGTATTTTTCTAGCAGTGAAGAGAATAATCATGAAACGATTGATTCTGCCGTTTGTATTCTTGGGTTTCCTTTGCGCTTCCATGCCGGCGTGGGCCGAGCTTACGGCGGATCAGGTTGCCATTATCGCCATGGCCGAGAGTCCCGAGTCGCAGGAGTTGGCCAAGCACTACGCCAAGGCCCGGGGCGTCCCCGAGTCGCGCATACTGTTGCTCGAAGGCAAACCGGCGCGGACGATGAGCCGCGAGGCATGGGAAACCATTGCCCGCCCGACCATTCGCAAGTGGCTGGCCGACCACCAGCTCAACGGCAAGGTTCGTTGTTTTGTCACGTGTTGGGACGTGCCGTTGAAGATCGGGCGGCGCGACGCCAACGCGCCCGAGGTGGTCGAGCGTGAAAAGTTCCTGGCCGGGGTGCGTGAAGGTCGCGTGAAGCAGCTCGACCAGGTCGTGGCTCGTCTCGAAGGATTGGGACGCAGCGACAAGCCCGAGCCGCCCAAGCCGTTGTCCGCCGACGCCACGCTGGCCGACGTTGCCGCGCGGCTCGATGCGGCCATGAGCACGGCCCGGGGTCAGATTCTGGCGATTCCCGACGACGCCAAACGGCTCGAGGGAATGCAGGAATTCCAGCAGCTCATCACGGCGATTGGCGGCGGCTCGCAGATACTGCGAATGGGAACCGCGCAAGCGAAGCAATCGCGGATGCAGCCCGAGCAAGCCATGCCGTTGGCCATTCTCGAGGCGCGTTTGCAGGGCGTCCAACAGGGAATCCAAGCGCTGAGCATGCTGCCTCCCACGGTGGCCCGCGACATCCAGCTTCTCAATTTGATCCAGATCAACGACGGCTTGCTGGGCTCGCTGCGTTGGGTCGACCAGCAGCGCGAGGCCCTGGCCAAGAACGAGACCTATTCGAGCTTCGACAGCGAGTTGTCGCTGGTCCACTGGAACGACTATCCATTGGACCGGTGGCAGCCAAACCTGCTTTATTACGGCTATGGCCCTCATAAACTCAGCGGCACGTCGATCATGCTTGTTTCGCGGTTGGCCGCGCCGAGCCTGGCGCTGGCCAAGGGGTTGGTCGACAAGGCGATCGCGACGGAGAAAAAGGGGCTTGCCGGCAAGGTATACCTCGACGCGCGGGGCATGGCTTACGACAAGAGCAAGGCCGAGCCGGGCTCGTACGACGCTTTCGATCAATCGCTGCGCGATCTGGCCGAGCGGCTCCAGAAGCACACGAAACTGGAAGTCGTTTTGAACGATAAACCGGAGCTGTTCCAGCCGGGCGAGTGTCCGGACGCGGCACTCTATTGCGGCTGGTACTCGCTGTCGAAGTACGTCGACGCCTTCGATTGGGCGCCGGGCGCCGTCGGCTATCACCTGGCCAGCGGCGAGGCGGCCACTCTAAGCAAACCGGGAGGAACCGCCTGGTGCAACGCCATGCTCGAAGACGGCATCACGGCCACGCTGGGACCGGTCTATGAACCCTATCTCCACGCGTTTCCCAAGCCCGACGATTTCTTCTCGCTCTTGTTGACCGGCAAATACACGTTGGCCGAGGTTTTTTATCAGACCAAACCGTATAACTCTTGGGTCATGACGTTGGTGGGCGACCCGCTGTACAATCCTTTCAAGAACCATCCGGCGCTGGCCGAGGCGGACTTGCCCGAGGAGCTTCGGCCGCAAGCGGGAGAGTAGCCCTTTACGATTTTCCGTTGGCGCGGACGGTTTCAAGCAGGGCTTCGACGCGAACGGCGATTCGGGCCGAGTCGGAAGGTGAATAGTCGGTCTCGATGTGGAGGTAGGGCAAACCTAGTTCCTCCTCCGCCAGTTGTTTGATTCGGGTCGCCTCGACGTCGTAGGTCAGACACGCCTGCCAGATCAGCTCGATGATGCACTCGGGCCGGAACTGTTCGACCAGCATGCGCAACGAATCGAGTCGGTCGTCGTTGGGCGTCATTACGGAGCAAGGCAGCCGGTAGTATTTCTCGGCCAATGCCCGCATCGGGTCGTCGTCCGCGGGATTGACGTCGTCGAGCACCGGTTTCAAGCCGCTGCAATTTTCGGAGGCGACGACCAGCCCGCCGGCGCTCTCGATAATGTCGACGACGCGTTCGGCGCCATGGACCATGGGCACGCCTGTCAGCAAGACGCGCACTCCGTCGACTCCCTGGCCCTCGTCGGCGCGGCGGCGGAGCATGTCAATCGCCGCCTCGTATTGGCGCAGATCGTCGTCGACGCAGGCGATGCTGCTGCGAAGGTTGAGCAATTGCCGGCCGGTCAGCGGGGGCCGCTCGGCGCGCATCAAGGCGGCCACCTCGCGGCGCAGCGCCCGGTCGCGGTTCATCACGCCGATCGCCTCGCGGAGCCGATCGGGCGTGATTTCCACATGGAATTGCTCTTCCAGGCGGACCTTGAATCTTTCAAGCTCCACCATCCATCGGG
>JAFGAY010000325.1 GCA_016933425.1 Pirellulales bacterium | reverse complement strand
TTGAACTCTTCGCGGAGCTTGGCCGTCCAGTTCTGGCAACCGACTTCCCAACTGTCGGTGTGGGTGCCCACGAGCGACTTGCCGGCTAGCGGGCCGACGCCGGCGATGAGCTTGGCCATGAAGCCGTCGAAATGGGCGTCGAGCGCCTCCTTGCTCAGTTTGTCGCATTCCAGGCCTTCACCCTGGGGCGTGCCGGGATGGTTTTTCTTGGCGTTGGTTGTGTGGCCGAGTCGCAACAGGGTCCAGCGGCCCTCGGGCACGTTCCATTGCAGGCGGCCGTCAGCCTCGAGCTTGTCGGTAAGATCGACGATCGCCTTGGCGTGCACGGCGGGCTCGCTCGATGGTCCGGCGTTGGGCTCCATGCCGTCGGCCCGGGAGTAAGCGGCTTTGGCCGCCCAGTTTTTGATTCTCGGGGTGGCGGTCAAGGCGATTTCGGTCAGGGGGATGGCCGGCGCGCGGTTGCCGACTGAGTTGAAAACCAGGCGAAACCGGCGCGCTTCGACCGGGTCGAAAGAACACTCCTCGGAGAATGGCAAGAGGCTGTATTTTCGGATCGCGACGGGGGCCACTTCGCGGAACGTCTTTCCGTCGTCCGACGCCATGAGCGACCCGGTGTAGACGTGCCAGCCCGGCGGCAGGCCGATCGAGATCGACTGGGCGCGGAACGGTTTGTCGAACACGATGTCGATCCACGCGGGTTTTTCGGGGGTGGGCGACGTCAGTTGCACGGGGTTCGAGACGTCGTTGTCGGTTAGCCTGGCCGCCTCGCACTTAGGATCGCCGGCGGTCGTTTTCGGCGCGAAATCACGCGAATCGGCCTCCTCGGGCGCTCGGGGAATCGCCAACAGCGCGATGTCGCGGTAGTAGTCGAGTTTTGCCGGCGGGCGCGGCAGGACCATGTCGAGCCGTTTTGGCCCCTCGACGCGCGTTTCGCTTGCCGTGAGAACCTGCATTGAGTTTTCGACCGTGTTCCACGGTCCCCCGCTGCCGGTCCAGCCGTCGTCGTTGTTCATGATGATCTGGAGGCCCAACCGGTCGGCTTCGCTCGCGGCGAAGGCAAACCATTCGCGCCATTCGGGCGAGAGAAACTCGACCTTTCCCGGGGGAATGCCCGTGCTCACGCTCATGATGAGGGTGCCGCCGATTCCGGCGCGTTTCATTGCTTCGAGGTCGGCCGTGATGCCTTGGCGGGTGAGATTGCCGTTCATCCAGAACCAGTAGACCCAGGGCCGGGCCGCGTCGGGCGGCGACTGGAAATCGGATTCGAGCGACTGACCGGCGACCCAAGGCGCCGCCGCGAAAATGGTTGCCAAGGCGATGGACGCCAAAAGGGTGAAACGCAAATGACGACGAAAGAGGGCGAAAGAGGGCGTCATGTCGCTACTCCTCGGCTAGAGTTTGCAAGAGGCGCGATCGAATTCGCGTCCGGTGGGAATCACGCGCAACCCCTCGCGTTTCGACAAGCGTGATTATAGTTGGAAAAAAAGCCGGTTCAACCAACGGTTGAACCGGCATTTTGCGACATGGCGAGTGAAAAACGAGGGATTCACGCTCGTCTTCGAATCCCTATTTAATGGAATTCTATTGGTGCAAGATGGGTTTCTCGCGCCAGTCGAGGTCTTTCTCGAAACCCCACTCCTTCACGCGCGGACGGCGTTCGCGCAGCCGGACCGATTCAACGCCCAGTCCGTAGCCGGTCGATGCGTGATTCTTGCCGATGCACTCGAGTCGAAGGGTGTAATCGCCCGGCTCGGGCCAGAAATCCAGCAGGTGCCATTCCCAGTCGCGGACGTTTTTATGATAGAGGTCCATCGGCCGCCCGATCTTCACGCCGTTGAGATAGGCCTGATAAATCCCGTAGTCGGGCGCCTGAGTCACGGCGACCAACAGGCGGCGAGGTTCCTTTTCCTTTTCGACGGTAAAGGGTAGTTCGATCCAAGCGTTGTCCTGCCCGCCCGGCTGATAGAAAGCTTGTCCGGCCGGATAGAAGCCCAGGTTCTTTTGCGCGTGGCACTGGCCGGCGCCGTGTTTGACTTCGGCGGCTTTGTCGGCCATTGGGAAAATGAGGTCGAGATTGGGCAAGGTTCTTGTTTCGGCGTCGGGGGCTCGGGCAGTGAAGGTTGGGGTGCCCGTCTGATACCAGAACGCCACGCTTGAAAAGTCGTCTTGTCGTTCGTTCCAGCTATCTTGTTTTTGGTTTGGGTTTTCGTCGGTTGAGATCCATCCCCAGTGTTCGATGGTGACTTTGAGCGACTTATTGAAGACGATGGGGTCGTGGATGTGCCAGCGATAGGCGCTGGTGTGTCCGCCGACGATTCCCCACTGGTCGAAGAAGGGGGTGCCGAAATAGGGCGTGCTGGTTGTTTGCAGACCCCAGGCCGAGAGGAAGTAGTCCTCGGTGCCCGTCCCCCAGATTGAAGCTTTTTCCTCGCCGTCGACGTAGATTTTTTCGTCGCCCTCGCCGAACCATGAGGGGCTTCGGGTGCGGACGGCCAAGACCGTGCCGACGTAATGGCCTTTGCCCTGGGTGTCGAGGATAACGTAATCCCCGCCCTGTTTGACGGGATATTCCTGGCGATACTGGGCGTAGAAGTAGGGTGCGTCGTCGGCCAGTTTGTCGAGTTTGATCCAGTCGATGTTGTAGTAGAGCAGATTGATGTTTTTATCTTTGGCCTGGTTGATCACCTCGATGCGGATCGATTTTCGGAACGGCATGCGCCAGAAGCAGTTGTAGGAGTCGGCGTCCTCGACGGCCACGGGCACGCTGATCACCTCGCTGCGCTGGCCGAAGCAATTGGCGAAAAAGTCGCCCAGCGGCGCTTCGACGCCCGGCCGGTCGCTGCCGTCGTAATAGATTCTCAGGAGCATTTCCTGGTGGTTGGCCGAGCCCTTGGGCGCCCAGTCCTGGGGATCGGGCGCGAGGAACGTGAACCACATGTGGGTGACCACGCCCGGTCCCTTGGCGTCGAGCACTACTTTGGTGGCTCCCGGCGGGACGCGCGAGTTGTCGCCGTTGTGATGGGCGTAGTTGCCGTTTTCGTCCACCTTGGTCGAGGTGGAACGCATGCTGCGTCCTTCATGGGGTTTGGCCAAGTCGTCCATGTCGCCCGCCACCGCCATCGACCAGGTCATGGCCAGTCCGGCCGCCGCGCAGACGAACCGCGCCGACCAACTCCGTGAAAACCAGCCCCGGCCGCTCCGACGTTTGACTCTGCCGAACAACATAACTTGTGACTCCTTGTTGAAAGTCTGCGGACAGTATGCCGGGTCGCGACCCGGCGATGAAAAAAACCACGGCGCCGGGACCTGGCCCGGCCTACGGTTACGCTTTTTTCGATACCCACGCAAATAGGGCACCACGTCATGATACCTTGGTGGCAAGCGGGTGGCAAATCGTTTTTAGGCCGTCTGGGGCCCTTGTTGCACCACCCGGAACGATGTTAGGATGCCCCTCGGCGTGCCTGGAAAAATGGGGGCGAACAGGTTCATGCAAAACACCCGAAGGGACCCAGTGGCAAAAGGCGCCGTTCCGTTTTTTGCACATCAACCATAGTGGAGCCAGACGAATGGAAAAGTCGGAACGTTCCTCGTCGTCCGATCAAGTGACGGCGGTTCAGAATCGGCAGGCGCTTGAAGCCAGGACCCAGGAAATTGGCCGGTCGTTGTTGACCGCGGCGCGCGAGTACAAGGCGGGGTGGTTTTCGGCGCGTTTCTGGAACGACCAGATGATGAACTTCACGATGAAGGACCCGGCCTTCAAGGTGCAGTTATTTCGATTTGTCGATGCGTTTCCGATGCTTCGATCGTCGGGCGCGGTTTACGACTGTTTGACTGATTATCTCACGCAGCCCGGCGTCAAGCTTCCGCCGGGGCTCGATTTGGGGCTAAAGGCGGGCCGGATAGCCAAGGGAATTGTCGCCAAGACGATCAGCAATCGCATTACGGCGTTGGCCGGCAATTTTATTGCGGGCACCGACGCGGCCGGCACGCTTCCGACGCTTCGCTCTCTGTGGAAAGAAGGGAGCGCGTTTAGCGTCGACCTGGTTGGCGAGGCGTGTCTGAGCGAGCGCGAGGCGGACGAGTATCAGCGACGTTATCTCGATCTGCTCGAAAAGCTGCCCGGCGAGGTAGCCCAATGGCCCGCCAATCCGCGGCTCGAAACGGACCATTTGGGACCGATACCCCGGGCGAACGTGTCGATCAAGATCACGTCGCTCGACGCGCGGCCCGACCCGATCAGTTTCGACGCCACGATCGATCGGTTGTTCGAGCGGCTTCGGCCGATACTCGAGTTGGCGGCTCGAAAGAACGTTTTGATCAACTTCGACCTCGAGCAGTTCGCCGTGAAGGATTTATCGCTTTCGCTTTTTGAGCGTTGCGCGTCGGCCGTCGATTTTCCGGCCGGATTGGCGATTCAGTCCTATCTGCGCAGCGGCGAGCAGGACGCCCAGCGGGTTATCGACTGGGCCAAGCGCGCCGGCCGCCAGGTGACCGTTCGGTTGATCAAGGGGGCCTACTGGGATTATGAAGTGACTCACGCCGAGCAAATGGGCTGGCCGGTGCCGGTGTGGACCGACAAGCGTCAGACCGACGCTTGTTTCGAGCGGATGGCCGAGATGCTGGTGGGCGCCGCGCCGCGTTCGCCGGGCGAAGGAGGCGTCAAATTGGCGCTCGGCTCGCACAACGTTCGGTCGATCGCCCACACGCTGTCGCTGTTGCGCAAGTACGATCTGCCCGACGCGGCACTCGAAATCCAGATGCTTTGGGGCATGGCCGATTCGCTCAAGGTGGCCGTCCACGGGCGCGAGTTGCGGTTGCGCGAGTACGTGCCCATCGGCCAGATGATTCCCGGCATGGCGTACCTGGTTCGCCGGCTGTTGGAAAACACGTCGAACCAGTCGTGGCTCCGCGCGGGCTTTTTCGAGGGCGCGTCGGAAGAGCAGCTTTTGGCTTCACCCCACGACGCGCCGGCCGCCGACGACCAGTCGCCCGCGCAGGTCGTCGCCCGCCTAGCCCAGCGGCATCGGCTCAGCCCGGCCGTCGCGGGTCTTGACGACGGGTTGGCGTTTTTCAACGAGTCGCTACGCGATTTTTCGCAAGCACGCGATCGCGAGGCGTTTGCCCGGGCCGTGGCCTCCGCGAGCGTGCCCAAGGTTGAATCGTCGGGGACGGCCGAATCGGCCGCGGCGGCGGTCGGGCGCGCGGCGGCCGCGTTGCCCGCGTGGCGCGACCGCGACGCGCGCGAGCGGTCGGCCCTGTTGATCGAGGCGGCCCGGCGGATGCACGAGCGGCGCGACGAGTTATCCGCGGTGATGATTCGCGAGGGCGGCAAGACGTGGCGCGAGGCCGACGCCGACGTGTGCGAGGCGATTGACTTCGCGCGCTACTACGCCCGCGAGGCCGTGGGGCTATTCGAGCCGAAGCGGCTGGGCCGATTTGTCGGCGAGTTGGACGAGGTCTGGTATCAGCCGCGCGGCGTGGCGGCCGTGATCAGCCCTTGGAATTTTCCGTTGGCCATCTGCGCCGGCATGACGTTGGCCGCGTTGGCGACGGGCAACCCGACCGTGGTCAAGCCGTCGACCCAAACGCCGGGCATCGCCAAGATGCTCTGCGACATTCTGTGGGAGTCGGGCGTGCCGGCCGACGTGCTCCAGTTTCTGCCCGGTCCGGGCCGCGTGATCGGCAACACGCTGGTCCGCGATCCGCGGGTCGCGTTGATTGCGTTCACCGGCTCGAAGGAGGTGGGCCTCGACATCCTCCGCGCGGCCGGCGAGACGCCCGAGGGCCAGGCACTCGTGAAGAAGGTCGTCTGTGAAATGGGCGGCAAGAATGCGATTATTGTCGACGAGTCGGCCGATTTGGACGAAGCGGTTGCCGGGGTGCGCCAAAGCGCGTTCGGCTACAGCGGCCAGAAGTGCTCGGCGTGCAGCCGCGCGATCGTGCTCGACGCGGTCTACGACGTCTTTCTGGCACGGCTGGTCGAATCGACCCGGGCACTGATCGTCGGCGATCCGGCCGAACCGACCACGGACGTTGGGCCGGTGATTGATCCGTCGGCCGCGGCCAAGATTCGCGAGTACATCAAAATCGGCAAGAGCGAGGGCCGGCTCGAAGTGGCCCTGGACGTTCCGGCCGGGTTGGAGGAGAAGATCGGCAAGCCGGTCATCGGTCCGACGATTTTCTCGGGCATTCGGCCCGAACACCGGTTGGCCCAGGAAGAGATTTTTGGCCCGGTTTTGTCGGTGATGCGCGTTGGGACGTTCGACGAGGCGTTGGCGGTGGCCAACGGTTCGGTTTACAAGTTGACCGGCGGCGTATTCAGCCGGCGTCCGGCCCACCTGGCGGCCGCGCGGCGCGATTTTCGCGTGGGCAACCTCTACATCAACCGCGGCATTACCGGCGCCCTGGTCGGCCGCCAGCCGTTCGGCGGCTTCGGGCTGTCGGGCGGAGGAACGAAAGCCGGCGGGGTCGACTACCTGTTGCATTTCGTCGAACCGCGCTCGTGCACCGAGAATACCCTGCGCCATGGTTTTGCGCCGGATTTGGTTTGAAAAACCACGAAAGACGCGAAAGACGGTAGGTCAGGCTGTGCCTGACAGTTCGTACTGGGGTTTGAACTGGACTAATGTTTTGTCAGGCACAGCCTGACCTACCAAACTATTGTTTTGTCAGGCACGGGAGTGCCTGACCTACCACTACTGCGAACATGGAATGACCGACGAGAAGCGGCTGCCGACGGCCGGCGGGATGCGTGAACTGACGGCCATCGCGCTGCCGATGGTCGTTTCCCAGGCCTGCGACACGGTGATGATCTTCACCGATCGGCTGTTTCTCTCGCGGCTTGGGCCCGAGCAGATGAACGCCGCGCTGGCCGGCGGGCTTTCGTGCTTCATGCTGACCACTTTTCTTCTGGGGCTGGTCGGCTACACGACCGCGTTGGTGGCTCAGTATCTGGGGGCGGGCCGCAAGGATCGTTGCGCCGTGGCCACGACCCAGGCGGCGATCATTTGTCTGGCGGCCTATCCGTTGGTCGTCGCGGCCCGGCCGGCGGTTATGCATCTTTTCAACCTTTTGGATCTTTCCGCCGAGCAGCTCATCCCGCAAAAGATCTATTTCGGCATTCTCGTCTACGCCGTGATTGTCAGTCTGTTGCGGACGTGTTTGGCCGGTTTCTTCTCGGGCATCGGCAAGACCCGCATGGTCATGATCGCCAGCGTCGCGGCAATGGTGGTCAACGTCGGGCTGAACTACGTGCTCATTTTCGGCCACTTGGGCGTGCGGCCGCTGGGGATCCGCGGGGCGGCCTTCGGGACGATCTGCGGCGGATTATTCGGATTTATGGTGCTCGCGGCGGCCTATCTTTGGCCGTCGAATCGCCGCGAATACGCCATTGCCCGATCGCTGCGGTTCGACCGCGAGGCGATGGGTCGACTGGTTCGGTTTGGTTATCCGGCGGGCATCGAGTTTTTTCTCAACGTATTGGCGTTCACGGGCGTGATCATGGTTTTTCATGCCCGCGGCGACGTCACGGCCACCGCCGCGACGGTCATGTTCAATTGGGATCTGGTTTCGTTCGTCCCCTTGATCGGCGTCCAGATCGGCGTGACGAGCCTTGTCGGGCGATACATGGGAGCGGGCAGTCCCGACACGGCCCATCGGGCAACGATGTCGGGGCTGAAGCTCGGCGTGGTTTACTCGTCCTTGATCTTCGTTCTCTTCCTGGCCTTTCCGGGGACGCTTGTGGCGATGTTCGAGCCGAGCGAGCCGGACGCCGTTTTCACCGAGGCCATTCCGACTGCCGTGTTCATGATCCGTTTCGCCTCGCTTTACGTGTTGATCGACGCGGCGGTGGTCGTTTTTAGCGGTGCATTGCGCGGGGCGGGCGACACGTTTTGGGCCATGTGCATTTCGGTCGGGCTCCACTGGCTTCTGCTGCCCATCCTTGCCTTCTTGCTTCACGTAGCGCATGTGTCGGCCGAAATGGGCTGGGTCGCGTTGGTGCTCACCTATCTCGTGTTCAGCGGCCTGTTCTATCTCCGGTATCGAAGCGGCCGCTGGCGAACGATCCGGGTCGTGCAAACCCCCGAAGAACTCCTCGCCACCGACCACGACCACGAGTTTCATCAACAGCCCGATTTATGATTTCGTCTGTTTCCGCCGGGTCGCGCGGGCATAGGTGCCATGACCACACTTGCCGTGGCCATGTGGTTGTCGGAAACATGCTCACGACAAGCGTGAGCATGGCACCCGAATTCCCGGACGCCCTCATAAACCTTGAAAAACGTCTTGTCACGCCATCCGGAAGTCGTAGTATAATGCCCACGGCCGCCCGTTTGGTCAATTTATTGGCTGCCTACCACCCGCTGCCCATTGTCCCGGAGCGCAGGCCATGGACGAGAAGCAAGACGATGTCCATTCGGAGGAAACGGTCGCCCAGTCGGACGAAAACCCGGCCGCGACCAGCAGGTCGCCTTTCGCGAAAAACCCAAGTCACTCGGCCGACGACGAGCCGATTGTCGCCTCGGTCGTGGCCGAGCCGCCGCCGACGTACTCGCCGTCCGCGGGCATGTATGGCCGACATCGAACGACTCCGCCCGCGCCCCGCAAGACGGAAGAGCCGCAACCTCCGGTCGGCTGGCGTGAACTGCTGGCCGTGATTGGCCTGGTTGTGCTTTGCGATCTGACGATCTACCGCGGGCACGGTTGGTCCGGCTACGCGGCGTTGTTCGTCGCCGCGCCGGCGCTTTTATGGTTGGGCACCTATCGTCCGAGGCTTGGCGGGGCGCTTTGGCTGGTCGGCGCGATGTTGGTGGTGCTCGCGGCCAAGATGGTCTGGTGCGTTCCGTGGCTCGGTTGGCTGATGATCGGCGCCGGATTTGCGTTGGTCGCGGCCTTCGCGCTGGCGTTGTCCGGTCACTCGCCCTACGTGCTGGCCGTGGTGTTGTTTGCCTCGCAAACGCTCCGGGCAGGCTATGAGCGGTTGAACTACTACGGACGCCGGCTGGCCGCCCAACACGCGCCGGCCGGCGTCGGCCGCTGGCTCAACGTCGTGCTGCCGCTGGTCACGCTGTTGACGTTCGGCATGATTTTCATCGTCGCCAATCCCGACGTGGTGGGCTACGTTTCGAAACAGGCCGAAATCTTCTTCAACAATGTGCGCGACTGGCTGGCCCATTTTTCGGCTTGGGAAGTCGTTTTCTGGATCGCCGTTTTGTGGATCGGCGTGGGCCTGTTGCGGCTGGCCGCCGGCCGCGCGTCGGGCGCGGCGGACGATTCCGAGGAAAATGGCAATGGCAAGAATGCACTCGCCGGCGAACCTGTGCCGTCGCCCTTGTATGCCGCGTGCCGCAACACGCTGGCAACGGTGATTCTGCTGTTCGCCGTCTACCTGGTATTCGAGTTCAAAACGCTCTGGTTCCACACGTTTCCCCAGGGGTTTTATTACTCGGGCTACGCCCACCAGGGCGCGGCCTGGCTGACCGTCGCGTTGGGACTGGCCACGGTGATTCTCTCGCTCGTGTTCAGCGGGCGGATGCCGGCCGATCCGCGCGTGGGTCAGCTTCGCCGGCTGGCCTGGATCTGGTCGCTGCAAAACTTCGTGCTGGCCGCGGCCGTCTACAATCGACTGGGCATCTACATCGGATTCAACGGCATGACCCGAATGAGGATCGTGGGACTTTTTGGCATCTCGGCGGTGGTCGTCGGGTTTATTCTAGTGCTGGTCAAGATCGCCAAGGGGCATTCGTTCGCCTGGCTCCTGCGCCGCCATTTGTGGACGCTGGCCGCGGCCCTTTATCTGCTGGTCATCACGCCGGTCGACGTGATCGTCGTCGGTTACAACGTTCGCCAGATACTGGCCGGCCATCTGGCCCCCTCGGTCCAGATCACCGTCCACCCAATAAGTTCCGAGGGCATCACGCTATTGGCTCCGCTTCTGGAGTGCAAGGACGCGATGATTCGCGAGGGCGTCCGCGCCCTGTTGGCCCAGCGCGACGAAGAGGCGGAAACCCTGGCCCGGCAGCAAGAAGAACTCGGCTGGACCGCGTACCAGATGTCCGACCGGAGGGCCCTGGATTGGTTCCGCGAGCACCGGTCCGACTGGGACGCATTTGCCAGCGCCGATCAGCGGCAACGCGCGTACGACAAGTTCGTCCAATACGCTTATCAGTGGTTTTGAAAACGTGCTTTGAATGGGCGGCCGTCAATTATTTTGTCAGGCACGGGGGTGCCTGACCTACGACTACTTTTTACTTTTTGTCGGCCAATTTCGGCTTCAGGATGACGGTGACCGTCGTGCCCAGCGGCGGGATGTTTTCGGTGAACGCCTCGAACAGCAGGTCGCTGTCGCTTTGGGTGCTTTCGATGGGCAGGTCGAGCATGGCGCTGGGAAAATTTGACACGCAAATCAGATCGCCGCTGTCGGCCGAGTAGTATTGGCGGCCCGACTCCTCGTCGGTCCAAAAGGAACTTCCGCCGAAAACCCAATTGTGCGTCATGGCCTTTTTGGTTTGGATGTCGCGGATCCATTCCTGGGCCTTAGCCGTGTGGATTTTGCCGTTTTCGTCCTTCCAGCGGACATCGATTTCGACTTCGTCGCCGGTGGCCGCGACATACTGGGGATGGAATTGCACCGGTTTGCCGGGCGTCGCGCCGACGGCCAAGAGCGCCGCGTGGATGGTTCGGGCTCGGGCCGGAACGGCCACGACCGCTTCATGCTCCTTGGTGCCGCTTGTGCAGGCGAACATCTCCAACGGGGCGTTTCGCTGACACACCTGGGCGGTCAAGACGACGCGATGCGCCGCCTTGTCGATCCAAACGGCCGGGTTCGGGTCCAGCGGGACCAGCTTGGCGACGTCCTCGCCCAGCGGCGGACCG
Source organism: Pirellulales bacterium (assembly GCA_016933425.1). Lineage (GTDB taxonomy): Bacteria > Planctomycetota > Planctomycetia > Pirellulales > Thermoguttaceae > UBA11386. Next base: position 7,077 of record JAFGAY010000325.1, on the reverse strand, counting down.
AGCTTTCCCCCCGCCGGCTTTACTTCGGTCTCGACCGGCGCGGCAGGCTCGGCGCCGTCCCCCGCCGGCTCGGGTTCCTTGGGCGGCTCGGGTTCCTTGGGTGGCTCGGGCGTCTCGTCCGTTGGGGGAGCGGTTTCTTCGGGTCGGGCCGGCAAAGTCGACTTATCGAGATCCTCGGAAAAAACCGGCGGGGCCGTCAGGTTATCAGTCCAGGGACGAGTTTCCTGGGCCTCGGGCCGATCCTCATGGGCTTGCTCCTCGGAGGATTCAGCGGGAGCATTCTCGACACCGGGCGTAATGCTCAATTCGGCCGGCCCGGGGTCGGGAGCCGGTTTGGTCGTTTGCTCGGCCTCTTGCCGACATCCCACGAAAAGCACCACCGCCATCAACGCCAACCACCAACAACGACCGGGTTTTGTGGAGAGGGGAGGTTTCATCGTTCGGGTCTCCTTCGTACAATTTGGAGAATGTAGCCCCCTTTTCGAGTTCCGATTTGCCGACGTCCCAGGCTTGGCTGGGCCATGGCGCGGCGGCAGCCCCCATTTTACCGCGCGGCATCCATTAAGATATCCGCGAGGTGGTTAATCGTTCAAGGTCGGCTACCGGATTGTTTTTTTGCTTCCTCGACGCATCAACAACGGATGACCATGAATTCCACGACGACATTTTCGCCGAATCGCTCCTTGTCAGGCAATATTCACTCCTCTTTCATGGCCGGTTCGTTCTGGCATCATTCGGCGCCTGGACGAGTTCGTCGAGCGGCAAAGGCCAAAGACGCCGAGTCGCTCTGGTCTGCCTGGTCTTCCTATCTCGTCAAGCGCAAGAAACCCGAGCGACTCGACCGGCTTTTTGCCGCCAAGCGTTCACCCCTGCTTTGGGCGCCAACCGAGGGGGCTTTTGACCGCGGGACGGCCGCGTTGATCGAGCAACTGGCGGGCCTCGATTCCAAGCGTGCATCCTCGGCAACCAAGACCAACTGGGACCGCGATGCCGCGGGTTGGATAGCCGACTCCGAGGGCGCCGGACGCGATTCGGGGTTGGGATTGGAGGCCGCGGCCTGGGCGGCGGCGCTGCCCGAGCTTGCCGGCGTGATCACCTCGTCGGTTTGGTGGAGTTTGCTCGATCATCTGGTTGCGTTATGCGTTGAAGCGTCGGCGTGGCCCGTCGAGGAGTTGCCCTTGATTCAGCAATTGCTCGCCGGCGAAGTCGCCCTGACGCTTGCCTATGGATTGCCCGAGATCACGACCTGCCGCAAGATGGCGCGTCGTGCGCGGCGATCGCTTTCGGCCGGCATGATTGATTTGCTTGACGGCCAGGGGCTTCCGCGAGCCGAGCATATGCCGCTGTTGCGTCCGCTGTTGGCCTGTTGGACGCGGTGCCGGGCGTTGGCCCATGGCATGAAAAAAGACTGTTTCACCCGGCGCGCCGGCGAGCAATTCGACTGGGCCGTGCAACAATCGCTCCGCTGGACGCGGCCTGACGGAAGCTTTGTTTTTGGCGCGGCCGACAGCGGCTTTTTCGATGATATGATCACTGCCGCGTTGGGTTTTGTCGACGACGAGGACGACCGGCGGATCGCGGCGGAAGTGTTGCCGGGCAAGAAGAAGGCGAGTCAAGATCGCGCGGGCCGCCGCGTTTTGCCCGAAGCGTCGGCCCACAGCGAATGGTCGACCGCGACTGTCCTGCGCGGCGATTGGGCGCGCCGCGGACCACGGTTGTCCGTGCTTTATCCGGGTCATCGGGTACTGGTGGAATGGAGCGTGGACGGCGACGTGGTCTGGTCGGGCGATTGGGGGTGGGAAATTCGCCGCGACGGCAAGCTCCTCGAGCCCGAGGGCGAATGGCAAGATCTGTGCTGGGTTTCGGACAAGGACGCCGACTACCTTGAACTCGAGCTTGAACTGACCGGCGGCGTGAAGATCAATCGCCAGATGGTCCTGGCCCACAAAGACCGCCTCGTGCTCCTGGCCGACGCGGTGTTGGGCGACGTGGCCGGCCGGCTCGACTATCGTGGTTGGCTTCCGCTGGCGCCCTCGATCACAACGCGCGACGAGTCCGACACTCGCGAGGTATATCTGACGGGTGGCCGCGCGGCCGTCATGGCTTTGCCGTTGGCGTTGTCCGAGTGGCGCGGCGACGATCGGCTGGGCGCGCTGGCCCGGACTGCCACGGGCCTCGAATTGCGTCAGACGTCCGACGGTTGCTCGCTCTACTGCCCGATGCTGTTCGATTTCGACCCGCGCCGCGCCGGCCGGCGGCGGACCTGGCGTCAATTGACGGTGGCCGCGTCGCTCGAAATCCAGCCGGCCGACGTCGCGGTCGGCTATCGCGTTCAGCTTGGCCGCGAACAATGGCTCATTTATCGTTCGCTGGCCCCGCGCGCCAACCGAACCCTGCTGGGCCACAATCTGTCGACCGAATCGCTGGTGGCCCGATTCGATCGCTCGGGCGAGGTCGAGCCGCTGATCGAAGTCGAGTGAATTCCACGGGGATGTGTATTTCGCTGCCTCCGCGGGCTTCCGCCCGCGGCTATTATCTTAGGAAAGACGTTACACGTATCTGAAGAGCGTACAAAGCCGGCTCAATCTTTGTTTGGTCCGGTGGCGATCGCCATCGCGATTGCGTGGGTGTGGCAGTGCGAGATGCTGACCTGAAGCCGGGTGATTCCAAGTTGTTCGACGATCCTTTTGAGGCCGCCATGGATGTGGACGATGGGCCGTCCGTCGGGTTCGTTGAGCACCTCGATGTCGCGCCAGGCGATTCCCCGCCGCCAGCCTGTTCCCAGGGCTTTGAGAACCGCCTCCTTCGCAGCCCAGCGGCCGGTGAAATGCTCGGTCGACTGTTTTCGGGTCTGGCAGTAATGGATCTCGCGCGGCGTGTAGACCCGGCTGATGAACAAATCGGCGTGCCGATCGATCATCTTCGCGATCCGCAAGCACTCGGTAATGTCGGTTCCAATGCCAATGACGTCGGACATATTGGTATTCGATAAGCGGAAGGCGGGGAAACGTGTTTAACGGTTGGTTTCAGACTACGTCGTGGAGTCCGTCGCTCGTCGGGCTTCGTCGAGAATTTCGACCGCGCGGGCCAGTTGCCGATCGTCGAGCCAGACGAGCGACGAGCGGGCGTTGCCCGGGGGTTCCTCCCAGGATAGCGAAAAACCGCTTGGAGCACAGCCCTGGTTGCAGCAGATCAGTCGATAATGGCCCCCCCCAGCCGCATCATTCAGGGACAGATTGAATTCACCGGCCAATCGCCGGATGGTTCGATCGTCGAGTTGTCCGCCGCGTCGCGGCGCGTACCAGCTTCCGCAGCGTCGGCAGAAGGGACGCCGCAAGGCGAATCGCATCATCACCACGGCCGGTGTCAGGACCAGAAGGCCATCGACCGCCCAGGCCAGCCAGGCCATGGCGCCCCGGGCCGTGCAGCGTCCGAAAACCGTTTTGAGCGGTCGGCCGGACTTGGCTTCGGCTCGGAGATAATCGACGAAACCCGCGGGACGAGGCGGCAGACTGCCTTGGACCAAATCGCCGAACGCCGCCTGGGTTTTTTGGAACTGTTCCGATTGACGATCGGCCTCGGCCACGGCCGCCCGATAGCTGAAATAGTGCTGTCCTCCAACGACGGCGGCTGCCGAAAGTCCCACAGCCAGCCAGGCCGTCGGCCGGTGGCCCATCTGGAAGAGCCGCGTCATCGCCACCAGCGACGCTCCCACCACGAGTCCGACCGCCAGCGGAAAGACCAGCAGCGGCGAGAAGTGGCGTCCCACGGCAAACGCCGCCCAGGCCGCCATCGCCGCGAAACCCACGCACGCCGGCAGCCATAAACAGACGCCCCACCAGGTCGAACGACCCCCACCGACCGGCGCGGCTTTTTCAGTCGTTTCGTCCGTGAGTGGCTGCCGAGCCGTTGACCTATTGCTCATGGTTTCTATCCAACGAGTCCCGAAGGGACATACGAGAATAGCCCAGCGATTTATCGCTGGGTTTGTGGTACATCCGCCTCGCCTTCGTCCCGGAGGGACGATCGAGATTCATCCCCATACATAGCGTTCGTCGTATGCAATCCCATGTTTTTTGAGGAATATGAGGAATTCATCCTGAAAGGTCATTTTGCGATGGTGCTCGACCTGGGATTGAATATAGGCGATCGTGGCGTCAACCTGGGACACACCGACACTGAAGGCTCCGTATCCTGACTGCCACGAAAAGGCGCGCTGTTCGGAAAACGTGTCATGAATCCATTTCGAGGATCCGCCCTTGATGTATTGGAGGGCTTTGGCGATGGAAATGGTCGTTGGCAAGGAAAGAAGCAAATGAGCATGGTCCTCGACACCGCCTACGGCCAGGGCTTTCATGCCATGCTCCCTGGCAATTCCGCCCATAAAAGGCCAAAGACGCTCTTGCAAGGGTATCGTAATGAACCGATGTCGTTCCTTTGTGCTGAATACGCAATGAAACAGAGAACTCGCGTAAGTGTGGGACAAGGGAAAACATCCTTTTCAATCGTCCCTACGGGACGAATTAGACGGTTGCACTGAACCCTTTACCCAGCGATGAATCGCTGGGCTATTGTCATGTGTCCCTACGGGACGAAAGCAGGAACAATGGTTTCATGTTTCACTACCGCTGGGCCCCGAGCAGCCAGGCGAGGATTCCTTTTTGGGCGTGGAGGCGGTTGCCGGCTTGTTGGACAACGACGCTTTGCGGGCCGTCGAGCACATCGTCGGTCACTTCCTCGCCGCGGCGGGCGGGCAGGCAATGGAGAAAGACGGTTCCCTTCTGGGCGTGCGACATGAGTTTCGCGTTGACCTGATAGTTGGCCAAGTCTTGCCGGCGGCGTTCTTGTTCGGCTTCCTGGCCCATGCTGGCCCAAACGTCCGTATAGACGGCCACCGCCTCGCGCACGGCTTCGACCGGATTGTCGGTCACCGTCAAGTCGAGGTTGGGGACTTCTTTTTTGAGCCGGGCGAGAAACGCTTTGTCGAACCGATATCCCTCGGGTGTGGCCATGACCATGCGCATGCCGACTTTGCCGCAACCTCGGGCGAGGCTTTTTGCCACGTTGTTGCCGTCGCCGATCCAGGCGAGCGTGTGGCCGGCCAGCTTGCCAAAAAGCTCGCGCAGCGTGAACAGGTCGGCGATGGCCTGGCAAGGGTGGGCCTCGTCGGTCAGGCCATTGACAACCGAGCACGTGCAATGTTCGGCCAGATCGACCACGGTCTGATGCTTCTTGGCCCGGACGACGACCACGTCGACCAATTCGCCTAACACGCGGCCGAAATCGGCCATGGTCTCGCGGCGGCCGAAGAAGCCCGCCTCGTCACCCAAATACATTGCGCTGCCGCCCAGATGGGCCATGCCCGCCGCGAAACTGACTCGGGTGCGCAGCGACTGTTTCTCGAACAGCATGGCCATAACGCGGCCCGGCAAGATCGTCTCGCGCAGGCCTGCCTCGAATTTATTTTTCAAATCCTCGGCGATCGACAGGATGCGTTCCAACTCACCCGGGGACAAATCGGCTAAAGTAATGAGGTGACGCATGGGGATTTGGGGGTTTGGGGATTTCGGGGGCACGAACTACGAACTACGAACTACGAACTACGGACTACGGACTACGGACTACGGACTACGAACCACCATGCTGTTTGATTGCATCGGCCAGGATGTCGCAACCTTCGTGGACCTGGTTTTCGGTGAGCGTCATGGGCGGCAACAGGCGCAGGACGGTGCCGTGGGTGCAATTGATTAAAAGCCGCCGGTCCATGCACGCCTTGACCAACGGTGCTCCTTCGATTGAAAGCTGCACGCCGATCATCAATCCGGCGATTCGGACTTCCTCGATCAGTTCGCTCTCGCCGGCCAGTTGGTCGAGTCGTTCCCGGAATACGCGGCTCAGTTTCTTGGCATGTTCCAACAGGTTTTCGCGGTCGATGGTTTCGAGCATGGCGATACCGGCCCGGGCGGCGATCGGATTGCCTCCAAACGTGGCCGCGTGCATTCCCGGCCGCAAGCTTGGGGCGATTTGGGCCGTGGTGAGCATGGCCGCTCCGGCGATTCCGCCGCAGATGGTTTTGGCCAGCGTCATCACGTCCGGTTGGACCTTGAAATACTGGTAGGCAAACCACTCGCCGGTCCGCCCGCAGCCGGTTTGCACCTCGTCGAAGATCAACAACAGTTCATTTTCGTCGGCCAGCCGGCGCAACCCGGGCAGAAAATCGTCGGGCGGGAGCACGACGCCTCCCTCGCCCTGGATCGGCTCGACCATGATGGCGGCCGTTTCGTCGTCGATCAGCCGCTCGACCGCCTCCAGATCGCCGAAGGGAGCGTAGACGAATCCGGCCACGAGCGGTCCGAGGCCTTCGTGGTATTTGGGCTGGGCCGTGGCCGTCGTGCTGCCCAACGTGCGTCCGTGGAATCCGCCGGAGAACGTAATGATTTTGTATCGTTTTGCCGGCGTGTGGAGCCGGGCCAGTTTGATGGCGGCCTCGTTCGCTTCGGTGCCCGAGTTGCAGAAAAAGGCCTGGCCGCCGAAACTCCGCTCGGACAGGGCCTTGGCCCAAAGTCCCTGGGCCTCGGTGTACCACGTGTTGGGCACGTGGATGAGCCGCGCGACCTGATCGCAAACGGCTTCGACCACCGTCGGCGGACAGTGGCCCAGCAGATTGCATCCCCAGCCAGGAAAGAAGTCGAGGTAGCGATTGCCCTCGACGTCCCAAACGTAGGCCGCCTCGCCGCGCGCCAGCGCGACGGGAAACCGGCCATAGTTGGGAATCACATATTGGCGAAACAGCTCGATGATCTGTTCCGAACTGGTCGACACGGTCGATTCCACGGCATTGTCTCCGGTGAGAGATTGAGGATTGATTTATTTGGCTGGCGGCATGCGCACGATTTCGGTTCCGACACCTGTGCTCGTATAAACCTCCAACAAAAGCGAATGGCGGAGTCGGCCGTCGATGATGTGGACCTTGCGGACGCCGCCGGCGATGGTTTCCAGACATGCCTGGACCTTGGGAATCATGCCGGCCTCGATGGCTCCGCTGCGAATCAACTCCTCGGCTTGTTCGACGTTGAG
>JAFGAY010000053.1 GCA_016933425.1 Pirellulales bacterium | reverse complement strand
CGGGCCAGCCGGCGAAATTCGGCCGTGGGCACGGAAAGCGTATCCCAGGCCGGCGAGATGGGCCGGGCCGCCGCCGCATAGTCGGCCAACCCGACGGCCACAAAACCATATAGCGCCTCGCGGTACTCAAAAAGCCGCTCCGGCGGCAACGGCGCCCGATCGCCCACGACGTTGTAAGCAAACACGAACAGGCCCGAGAACGCCGGGCCGAACAGACTCTCCCAGCGGGCCAGGCTTTCAAGGTCGTCGCCGGTCGACCAGTTTTTCCAGTAATGCCTCTGGTCGTCGCCGCTGGGAAAGCGGCGGCCCTTCACGTCGACCAGCCACGAGACGCCGCCGGGCGAGGCGACGATGAAATCGAGGTTCTTGATCGACTGGCCGTCGGCCGTCAACGTGCGGCGCAGCTCGTCGACGGCGACGTAGGGAATGTGCAGCCGCCGAAGATACGCCTCGAACGCCGCTTCGTAATGGTTGTCGCGATTGACCATTACTCAGTCAGGGATTAGGGATTAGGGATTGATGTTTGCAGTCTAATCCAAGGGGCCCTTGGCGCCGAGCGGTGGCATATTTGCTTTCCCAGGACTTGTGATATATGCCCTAACGCATGGGCGCCATGAAACCGCCCCTGCTCTTCCCAGTGTTTGTCCCGGCTGGGGATGCCCCGCCGAATCCCGCGCCGCTTGGCACCGTCATGCCGCTGCCCATCGCGCCGGGTTTCGCCGACGGTGGACAGGGCGGCGGCGAAGTCGCGGGACGGTGACGCAGCGGCGGCTGGCCGTCGCCGGGGGTTTGAGCGGCGACCGCGCGGATCGCCTCGAGGACGCCGGCGATTTCCACTTGAGTCTGCTCGGTTTGCTTCACGACGAGCACTCGGGCCGTATTGAAGTTTTCGCCCACGATTGTGCCGTTGCCGCCCATTTCCGACCAGCTATCCGGCGCGACGGTCTCGGTCAGCATCCGGATCAGCGGTTCATAGTCGGTCCAGGGCTTTCCCTTTTGGTCGCGGTAGGTAATCAGATCGGCTACGTCGTAGATGACGATGACGAGCATCTGTTCGGCCTCTTCCCTCGAGGTAATCAGGAGGACGTCGTCCCTGATCACCGTGGTCAATTCGAGTGGGCGGAGCAGAAGTTTCAGGGCGCTTCGGAGCGGGACGTCCTTGACGGTGCAGGTGACGCACGTGTCGGAGCCCAGGTCGAGTTGTTCGAGCGATTCCTTGTCGAACTGGATTTCGATGTTGAGTTGGCATTTCAGGTGGGCGACGACCTCGCCCAGTTCGGCGTCCGTGAAATTGAGCGTGATTTTTTCGGCAAGCGCTTTTCGGATGCGCAGCTCGGCCTCGGTGTGGCCCAAGGCGGGCACTTGTCGTTCGGCGACATTCCACTCGACCTCGGATTCCAATCCCGGCGTTGTCGCCTCCTTTGTGGATGCGGCGGGACCGAGGGTCACATGGATCTTGTCGAAAGGATTGTCCGATTCCTTAGCCAGAATGGTGGTGGCGCTGACGACCGCCAGGATCAGCGCAGCGAAAACCGCTCGAAGACTACTGGACATGATGCGTCCCCTTCTCAAAAAGAAATTGAGTGAACCGAAAAGAACCGCCGACGACGTTCCGCGACCGCCGGTCGAGATGGTTTTCAGTCTATCAAAAAATCGTGCCATGGCAAGCGAATCCAGGGATGCGGTAACGTTTTATGGCGGAACTGCGTAAGAATGGATGGAGGGCCGCGCTCCGTCATGGCCGCTGGCGACCACACACTGGAGGGCTGCGAGGCAAAGCTCTATGCCTTTCCCTCTCCCAGGGGGAAGGTGAGTTGAAGATGATTCGCGGGGGGACCGGTGGCCTGGGGGGGAGTCGGTCGGTAAGCTATGGTTGGCATAAAGAGGTGAGCCTCTCCCTCTTTCCTCCATTTTTCACTCGAATTTGCAGGAGACGGATCCATGAATTTTCGGCATTCCTTGTCCACGCGATGGCGGATGGTCGTTGTCGTGTTGTTGAGCGCCGCGTGCCTGGCGACGGCCCACGCGCCGGCCCTGGCCGAGACGACCGCGGCCGACAAGCTCACGGCTCTCGACACGTCGTTGAACCTGATTCCCGAGGACGCCGCGTTCTATAGCTCGATGCTCCGCAATCGGGAGCAGGTCGAGGCAATCGCCAATAGCCGGGCCTGGGCCAAGCTCGAAGCCATGCCCGTCGTCCAGAGGCTGCGTCAGAAGCTCGAGTCGGAAATGGGGTCGCCCGGCGGCCAGGCGGGCCAGGTCAAGGCGGCGCTCGAAAATCCCCAGGTTCAGGAGCTTCTGGCCCTGCTGGGCGACATGTTCTCGAACGACGTGTTCGTCTACGGCGACCATGATATGATCGATTCGTTGCGGCTCATACAAGAGGTTGCCGCGGCGATGCGCTACGGACCGCCGATGCTGGCGATCAGCGGCCAGATGAAACACCTGGAAGAAGACCAGGTCCAGGCCATGCTCCTGATGGCCGTGCTGGCCGAAAACGTCGATCGGGTCAAGGTGCCCGGCATGGTCCTCGGATTCAAGGTGAAGAATGCCAACCGTGCCGTGATGCACTTGGGCAAGCTCGAGGCGATTCTCGGATTCGCCCTGGCCAGCCAGGACCCCAAACTGGCCGAGGCCCTGACGCACGTCAAGGTCGGCGACAACGACTATCTCGTTTTAACACTCGAGGGGAGCATGGTTCCCTGGGACGAGGTTCCCCTCGAACGGCTCAAGGATCTGGAGCTTCAGCCGGGCAGCGCCGACAAACTGGTCGAGAAGCTCAAGAGCGAGAAACTGGTAATCGCCATGGGCATGCACGGCGATTATCTGCTGGTTTCGATCGGTTCGTCGACCGAGCCGTTGGCTAAGCTGAACCAGGGGGGCGGCCTGGCCCGACGGCCGGAGATGGCCCCGCTGGCCCAATTCGCCGATCGGCCGCTCGTGTCGCTCAGCTATGCCAGCAAGGATTTCATGGAGGCGGCCAACGGAACCGAACGGCAGATCGACGACTTGCTCGATTTCGTTGAGCAAATCCTGCCGTCGCTCGAATTGACCGCCGAGCAACAAGCCCACATCCGCCAGGACGCCCAGGAGCTGGGCAAGACCGTCAAGGAAAAACTGCCCGTGGTCGGCGCGGCCTCGCAGGTCGGCTTCCTCTCGGACAAGGGCGTCGAGACCTACGGTTACGACTGGACGACGCGGCCGGTGCTCGATGGGACCAAGCCGCTGGGGCTCCTGCGCCATGTCGGCGGGTCGCCGCTGATGGCCGTCGTCGCGCGGGGAAAAGTCTCTATCGCCGATTACGACCTGGCCGTCAAATGGCTCAAAAAGGCCCATGGGTACTTCGAGCAATATGGAGTTCCCAACATGGATTCGGACGATCGCGAGGAGTATGAAGAGGTGGCCAAGCTGGTTGGGCCCATCCTCGGCCGCTTCCACGAAACGACGCGCGGCAAGTTTTTGCCGGCGCTCGACGGGCAGATTGGGCTGGTAGTCGACGCGCGGTTGATGAGTAAGCGGTTTCTCGACACGATGCCCGCCACGCCCAAGGCCATGCCGATGGTCGAGCCGGCGATTCTGTTGGGAGTTCGAGACGTTGACTTGATGCGCGACGCCTTGGCCGACTACTGGAACATCATCCACGAATCCTGGAACGCGGCCGCCGAGCTGAATCCCGAACTGGGCGAGATGCCGCTGCCGGAACCCAAGACGGTCGACACGTCGGAGGGCGAGCTATTCGTGTTCACGCCGCCCGAGGAGTGTCCGGTCGACAAGCAAATCACACCCAACGTCGGACTGGGCAAGGACGTCTGTGTTTTCACGATGACCCAGGCTCATTCCGAGCGGCTCATGAAGGCGATGCCGCTGGATGATGGCGGCGTGGTGGGCAACGGCGACCGGCCGCTGGCCGCGGCCGTTGTGTTCCACTGGGCCGAGTTGCTTCGAGCGGGCCGGCCTTGGATCGGACTGGCCGTCGACAGCGTCATCGAGGAACAATTGGGCCCCGACGCGCCCGAAGAACTGGTGAAGGGCATTCGCGAGCAGGTCGACACGGTCGTGGACGTCCTGTCGGTGCTCCGTTCGATCACGAGCGAGTTGTATTTCGAGGACGGCGTGCTGGTGACCCACACACTCGCCGAAATCCACGACCTCGACGACTAACGGCGGCGGACAAGCGGCGCTTGTCGTTGTTGCCAGATTGAGCCATGATGGATTTTTCACCGCGGCGATCCGGTTTCAATACCGATCGCCGCGGTTTTCTTTTTCGGAACGTGTTTGAAATGGATAGCTGAGTATCCCGCTATGCCCTTGTCCCTTGGAGGGCCACGCTTCGTCGTGGCCGCTCGTGCGTTCTTCAGATAACGGTAGCGGGTGTGATGCGTTTTTCGCCGCCACCGCGGGCTTCCGCCCGCGGCTATTATCCTAGGACAGATGCTACACGTAACTGAAGACCGTATCAACAGCGGGAAAAGCGGGCGTGACGGAGCACGTCCCTTCAAAATGGTCCCCGGTTATTGAAAACCGTTTTTGCTTTTCACCCCTTCCACCACCGCGTCCAACCGGCTTTGGCGAGGCTGGGAATGGCGCGGGAAAGCCAGGAAAACCAGCTCCGATAGGGCATTTCCTGCATGGGAACCGGGCGCAAGGCAATGGCCCTCTGACGCTCGCACGCCATGAGGCACTGGCCGCAGCCGATGCACCGCTCGGCGGCGTAGACAAGCGTCTTGGCCTCCAGGTCAATGGTGATGGCGCCCATCGGGCAGCGCCGGGCGCACGCGCCGCAGTGGGTGCATCGGGCCGCGTCGAACTCGGGCCGGAAATGGGGCGGCGCGATCATGCCCGGCGCGTTGTACTCGTTGACGATCCGCATCGCGTGGCAGCAGCACCCGCAGCACGAACACGACGCCTGGCCCCGCGTTGAGGCAACATTGATCAGCCAGTTGACCATGCCCTGGCGTTCGGCTTCGTGCTTGATGGCCAGGGCTTCTTTTTTCGAGACGGGCTTGACCATGCCGTGCTTGATGCCCATCTCGGCCCATTGGCCCATGGTCAGGCAATTCGTCAACTCGCGTCCGCAGTCCTTGCCCAGCGCTTGCATGGTCAGCCGGCATTGGCACTGGCCGACGGCGAACGTGTCGAACCGGTCCATGACCACGGCCAGTTGATCGGTGGGCAACGCCATGGGCGCCGCGTCGAGCACGCGCTGGATTGGCAGAAACCGAATCATCGGCGGCCCGTGCTGGTAGTCCGTCGGATAGCCCGTCTCGTACAGCGCCTCGAATAGTTCGATCAACCGCCGGTGCCAATCGGTGAGCGTTTCCGGCGTGCACGAGATGAGCGACAACTCGAAAATTCCCCCGAGCACGGGAATCAAATGATACTTGCGTCGCTCGCCCTTTTCGTGGCAGCCGATCACGCGCTTTTCGAGGGCCATCCGGTCGAGAATCGGCACGATTTCGTCGACCGGCCGTCGCAGCGACTTGGCCACCGTCTCGGCCGAACGCGGACGGAGCCCCAAACGGCCGGCAACCGTAGCCTCTTCCTCGGTAAAAAGGTGCTCGACCAACGCGACTAGTTCATCGCAGAGGGGCGGGCCCAATAGAAACGGCGTCGTGAGTTTCTTAGCGACCGCGAGAAACGGCCGGGCCACGGCCGGATAATCGCCGAGCTTTCGCGGCGTCAGCTTCCTGGCCCGAGGCGGCGTCGGGCCGAGAATCGATTGGTTAACCTCGATGACGCGACGGCCGCTTGGATTGCCGCTCATGGCTTTTATCCCCAGAAGATCGTTGCCGGCTTGGTTCATGCCCCCCGACGTCTCGCGGCATTATACCCGGGCAGGAAATGGGGTGCCATGCAGGAAATGGGCGACATGCCCATGTTTGTCGTGGGCATGAGGCGTATGAAGCGGCGATGTGTATGCTTGCTGTCTCGTTCCGCTCGCTTAGCAAGCATGGCGCCCGGCACCCGGCAAACGCCTTGCAACGAAATTCGGGTTTATGACCGAATTGCGTGATAGGGCGCGGGTGGCGAATCGTCGGAAAGCGCGGCTTGTGCGGATTTCTTTGCGGCAACACCCCGCTTTCGCAGCACGTCTGAACGGGGGTTTGCCACGGCAATCCGTGGCGGCATGACCTATTATTGATATGTATAGGCTTGAGCCTGCGCGGGCCTGAATCGGTAATGAATCAATGCCCAACCAAGGATTCTTACGATGAATTCGGACAAGTATTTCAAGATTGTATCGGTGTCCGATCACGTCGTACACGTCGAGAACAAGGGCTTTTGGTCCGACGAGGTTGCCGAGCAAATCGGCAATGCCTATTTGACCAATTTTCGCCGAGCGG
>JAFGAY010000052.1 GCA_016933425.1 Pirellulales bacterium | reverse complement strand
TGCCGGTCGACGGCGAACCTTTTTCGGCTCGGCTGGCCGGGGTTAAGGCCGATGGCGAGCTGATTTTCAGCGACGGGACCATGCAACGGAGCATCCCGGCCAACGCACTAGTGCGATGGGGCGCTCCCGTCGAACCGGCCCGAGGACCCGTCGCGGTGTTGACCGACGGCGGGTTGCTTTCGGCCGAGGTCGCGAGGATCGACGCCGGCCAGGTCGCATTCGAGAGCGACTCGCTGGGCGAGGTGCGTCTGCCGTTGGAATCGCTCGCCGGGATCATTCTGGCATGGCCAAGCGATCCCGCGGGACAAGATCGAATAATCGGCCGGGTGCTCGCGGCCGAAGGACCGTCGGACCGCGTGCTCTTAGCCAATGGCGACCGGCTCACGGGCGTTGTCGCGGACGTCAACGGTCGTGACGTTCGGCTCGACACTGACGGAAAGATCTCCCGGCTGCCTCGCGATTGCGTTGCGGCGGTGGTGTTCAACCCCGCGCTGCGCGCCCAGCCAGGCGGCCCGGCGCCGCGCACTTGGATCGGATTGGACGAGGGAACCCAACTGCCGGTCGATCGTCTGGCGAGCACCGATGGTTTGATCCGGTTCGTTCCTCGCGGCGCCGGCGTCAACGCAAAGCCTTGGTCGACCGACGCCCGGCGCCTGGTCTTCGTGCAGCCGTTGGGCGGCCGGGCCGAATATCTTTCGGACCGAGCGCCCGACGGATACCGGCACGTTCCCTACCTCGATCTCCAGTGGCCCTACCACAACGATCGCAACGTGCTGGGCGGCCGGCTTCGCGCCGGCGGACGGATGTATTTGAAAGGATTGGGCGTTCACAGCATGGCGCGGCTGACCTACCGGCTCGACGAACCATTCGATCGGTTCGAGGCCGAGCTGGCCCTGGACGACGCGGCCGGCGCGGGCGGAAACGTCCGTTATCACGTCTACGTCGACCGGCGGCGAACGTTCTCGAGCGAACCGGTCCGCGGGGGCGATCCACCCGCGGCGGTCCGGGTCGACTTGGCCGGGGCTAAACGGCTCGATCTGGTTGTCGACTACGGCCAACGGGCCGACCAACTCGACTACGCCAATTGGCTCGACGCCCGGCTCATTCGCCCGGAAACGCCTCGCAATCAGATCCCTCCCCCAACACGTCGGCAAACACAATCCGAGCCGCGACCGTAAGGAAGCGGCGCACCAACGTCTCGCGCCGTTTCGCTCCCTAACAGTCGCGGCTCGGCTTTTTCGCCGGTATAATTGCCGGGCCGCGACCCGGCCTACGAGCAACGAACCGCGGATTATTTGATCGGATTCAAATGGATCTGGTCGATGCCGACCATGTAGTCCTTCGTTGCCTTGTCGTTCGCGCCGACGACTTCGATCGTGAGCGTGTGTCGGCCCTTGGTCAGATCGAGCGGGCTGAGTACAACCGGATCGGCCAGGTCGACGCTGGGATTGTAGAAGTCCACGGGCTCGCCCACCTTTTTGCCATCGACGAGAAATTGGACGATGGCGTAGTCGGGCGCTTTGGTCATGCGGAGACCAATGCTATAGGGGCCTTGCTCTTCGACGTCGAGCCCCAACTCGAGCCGATCGCCCGGCTTGGCGCCGCGCCACCACAGATGATCGTCGCCGTGCCATTTGAACCGCCCGAAAACCCGCATGTTTTGGAGTTCGATCGAGCCGGGCGGCCGCCGGAGCACCTTGAAGCCCGGGATGCTGACTTCCGTATCGTACTTGACCGGCTGAACGGCTTCCTCGGGCATGGGGCCGACGGTGGCCTTGGCGTCCGGCTGCCCATACCAGTAGGCCGTGACCGCATAGTCGACGGTCGTCGCGACCCAGTGCCAAACCTCCATGTCGAACTTGAACGATTTCTCGAACGGAATGCCGTCGAGCAATCGGACCCGAGTGTTGGTCACGTTTCCGAAGTTCCTGGGCCCCTCGGCCCGAGGCTGGGAGTGGAAGGGCGACTGGAAGAATTCGGGCGTGCACCAGGCGTAGCCGTAGTAGTCCTCGGTGCCGGTGCCGAAATGGGACGGGAACGTCTCGCCGTCGACGTAGATCTTTTCATCGCCCTCGCCCCACCAGCCGCTGACCCGATTGAGCAGTGTGAGCGTGTCGCCGACGAACACGCCCCGGCCTTGAGCGGTGAGGTAATTCCAGTCGAAGGCTTTTTCTCCGTTTTTGGCCGTTTCAATATTGCGCTGCTGGCGCCAGGTCGTGTGGAAGTACATCGAGCGGTCGTCCCAGGTCCAGGGGCAGGCGGTCGCCGAGACCGTCGCCTCGACCTCCTGCTGGCCCAGGTTTTTCAGGGTGATCTCGCATTCTTCCTCAAACGGCATGACCCACCAGCAAGTCATGGTGCCGTCCAGATCGACCTTGCGATACCAACCGGTGAAGGGATTCACGCCGACGCCGCTGCCGAAGAAATCGCTCACCGGACACCAGACAGTCGAACGGTCGTCGAATTCGAGGATCAAGACGGTCGACCGCAGCGCTTGAGTCAAATCCTTCGCGTCGAGGCGAACCGAAAGCTGGCAGAGCGCGGCCGGCTTCTCGATTTCCATTTCGAGCGCGCGGCCCGGCTTGATCGTGGCCGACCGACGCTCGACCGTGGTGTTTTCGGGCACGACCGACGCTGGAACGAGCAGTTTCTGCTGAAGCGCTGCGATTTTTTGCTTGGCCGCGTCGAATACGGCCATCGTGAAGGTCTCGGCAACCGTGCCCGGCGCGTAAGTGCGATAGTTGATCTGGTAGTAAAGCAGATCGTCGGCCTTGCGGGTCTTGTTGAAGTTGCGATCGAAGGTCACCTTGCAGCGTTTGGCGTAGGGGATGGGAAGATACAGATTACGCCCATTGGCCCTGGCCTCCGAAAGGGGTGGTCCGACCAGCTCGTCGCCGCCGATCAGTTTGTCGACGCGGGCTTCAATGGTCGGTTCGGCGGCGCCGTCGAGATAAATGCGAATCGTCCCCTTGTATCGGCCGGACGTGACCCACCAACGGACAATAGCCCCGGGCCCCTCGGCGTCCATCATGACCCATTCGGTCCGCCCGTTGTTGGTTTCCTCGCGAATATACTGCGACTGGTCGCCGTTAGCGAACCAGCCGGGTTGATCGGGACCTTTCGACGCGCGGTCGTAGCTGCTCGCCTGCTTGCAGGTATAGGCCGGATCGGGAAATCGGGCCAGCGCGGCGCGGTCGGTCATCTCGTCGAGCAACGAATCGAGCGTAACCGGCGCGGCGGCGATGGCGGCCTGGCAGCAGGCCAGCGCGAAACCCAATACAATCGAGCACAATCTGGTCGGCATGTTTTTCTCCTCGAAGGCGAGTCGGACGGACGGAAAACGGGAAACGAAAGATGTGGCGAGAAGAACTCTCGCCGGTCAAATCGACGGCGGCTACGTTTCCGCAAGGCGGGAATACACTAACATGGTAACCGCGAATCGTGGTGCTGGCAAACCGGGACCAGAACATGATCGGACCACCGGACCGAACACCCCCGAACCGTGGGGAGTCGCCACTTCGCATGGAAACTGGGGAGGAATGCGGCTGTGAATATTTTCTGACTTCACTTTCTACAATAATTGTCAAGTTCTAGGTATTCTGATATAATATCAAATCCTTCCTATCCCCCTACCCTTTCGATGGAGGACCAGATCTCATGATTCGCCGTTTTTGTTGGTTGCCCACCCTAATGGTCTTCTTCTCCGCGATGGGCGGCGAGTTGATTGCCGCCGAGCC
>JAFGAY010000324.1 GCA_016933425.1 Pirellulales bacterium | reverse complement strand
CGTCCAATCAAGTCGGGGCGACTGGATTTGAACCAGCGACCTCTGCGTCCCGAACGCAGCGCTCTAGCCAAGCTGAGCTACGCCCCGATATATACTTGCCATTCTTTTTCCGAAAAAGCGTTTGAACACGTCCAAAACCCTCAAGCGACATTTGCCGGACCGTCGGGCCAGCGGAAATAGCATACCTATGTCTTCCTACGGCGTCAACTCTACCCGAGGTAACCATTTATAGGCCAGGGACTGGCTCATTTTTCGCCCTTTCAAGGGTGAAAAATGAGTCAGTCCCCGTTTTCATCACGCCACCCCCGATCCCTCTCCCGCTTGCGGGAGAGGGGAGTATTGTTAGAGCCATTAAAACACGTCGGCGATGAAGTGGTGGCCCTGATGGTATCTCAAGCCCGTGTGCCGTTCGCTGTTGAAGAACATGGGTGAGAGCTGATACTTCTTGTAGTAGGGGTCGCTGCGATGCTGCGGATAATAGTTGTGCCACTGTTTGTGGTAGACCGGGATGCGCATCTCCGGCGGATAGCGATAGTAGAGGTCTTCGCTGCTGCGGTAATAGTCTTGGCCCCAAAAGTTCTGCGGATAGTAGACGTACGGATAGTGGTACAAGCGGTTCCAATCTTGGGTGCTGTAGCTGTGGCCCCACTGCCGTCCGTAGGCCTGCTGGGCCTGGGCGTCGGCGACGCAGAAAACGGACGCAATCAGCGCTGCGGCGAGCAGCAAAAACATGGTCCGGCGGATCATGGCATCCCCCCTTTATTGTGTCGATATGTGCAGGCACGTCCCTGCCGGTAAACTGGGTCGGCTACAGAAAGCATCGGCAATCGGCACTATCGGCATTGAATGAATATCCGCTATATGCCGCACAGGCGGAAGGGATGAGGGGCGAGGGGCGAGGGGCGAGGGATGAATATGGGAAGTACAGGGGGGATATTCCGGCTGGCTATTCCTCCTTCATCCCTCATCCCTCATCACTTCCAAATACCCCTTCAGAATGATCTGGGCGGCGAGCATGTCGAGCTTCTGCTTCCGCTTCTTGGGGGGCATTTCGGCGTCGATCAGCAACTGCTCGGCCTCGTGGCTGGTCAGCCGTTCGTCGAACAGCTCGACCGGCGTGCCGGTCGTCTCGGCCAGCCAGGCAGCGAAACGCCGCGCCTCGAGCGATTTCTCGCTCTCGCGGCCGTCCATGTGTAGTGGAAGTCCGACCACGAACATAGTAATTTCATGTTCCTCGACCAGACGGCGGAACCATTGGGCGTCTTGTTCTCCACCGCGGCGGGAATAGTTCGCCAACGGGCTGGCGAACTGCCGCTCGGCATCGCTGATGGCGACGCCGATTCGCGCCTCTCCGTAATCGATCCCCGCCACGCGCCCGGGCGTGTGATATCGACCACTCATAGTCGTTTCCTCAACCAACCGCTGAAACTGCCAAGCGACTCGCCCTGTCTGTTCACGGGCTTATTGTGAGATATTTTCTTCAAAGGGTATCCGTATAAAGTTCCAGGGGTCCCATTCGATCTTCAAGGGCTGTCCTTGCAAGTTGCGATACTTCTTCCGCTGGCCATCTGTTAGTCCCCTTAGAATTTCGCCGTCGCGTTCGGCAATCATCCGCCGAAGACGAGCGATCAGATTTGTCATTTCACTTGCTCTTGATTCCTCTGTTTCACCAGTACCCAGCCCACTTATGAATCCTCGTCCAAACCTTTGGAGTTCCGGGATTATGTCTTCATCCGTCTTGTTCAACAAAGATCGAATCTGTTCCATCTGGTCCGGAAGAACGACCAAAGCGGATGCGACATTTGTGTCATAAGCGATGATGATCGGGCCATGCGCTTGGATGACGAGTTGGTCGAGACGCTCTCGTTGTTTCCGAGAGAGCAGTTTCGTCAGCTCCTTGCTGAGGAAATCCTCCTCGATGCGGTTGATTGCACGCCACATTTCTCGATTGAACGACTTCAGCGCCTCCCCCGACAAGTCCGACATCTTCTTTCTCTGTTCGGCAATGAAACCGTCAAGTCCGGGAATTTGGCTCGATGGCGCCGTATATATTTTCTGAACGTCACGCAGTTGAACCGGCGACAACTTCAATTCAGCTTGAACCTCGGGACGTTCGAGCAACCTGAATCGGGTAGTTACGAAATCGGCACTTGGAACCGCATTGGGGAACACACGATTGAGCTCAAACATGTTGAGGTAGCGGCGTGCGGAAGGGGTTTCCCTGCTATCCCGACACGAGATCATAAATATGAGAATCGCGATTGCCGTCAGGGTTCTTTTCCCACTCACAACGGCTGCCTTTCAGTCTCGGCGACAAAATATCCGTGTCGCAGAAAATTGAGCACGTACTTCTGGACCTGGGGCTTGTCCATGATGAACGTATGGAGCGTGGGTGTGACGACGAAGTCGCGGGCCCCGGCGAGCTTTGCCGTTTCCACGGAGATCACGCCGTCGTTGTCGCCGGAGAGGATGGGGTTGTAGCCTTTGCCGTCCTTCTTGCCGCCGGCGACAATGCCGAATTGCAGGCCGGGCGTGGCAAGGCGTTTCTCCAACCGCGGCCACTGGCGGCCGAGCTGCTGGCCCGCGTCGCCGACGATCTGCTTGAACAGCAGGTTGTCGGCGAGGATCGAGGCCAACCGGGTGGCGTTGTTCGGCGGGGCGAGCATGACGAAGCGGCCCAGGCGCTCGACCGTGCGGCGGTCGGCCGGGGGAAGACCGTTCTTTTCGGCCTCGGCCAGGTCGCCCAGGTAGTGGCGGATCACGACGTTTCCCATGCTGTGGGCGACGAAGTTTATCTCCTCGATCCCATCGAGATTATTTACCAGCCGGCGGAGCGTGGCGGCGTGGTTGGCCATGTCGTATTGGGTGGTGGGATATTCGACGTTGAAGACCCGATAGCCGCCCCTTTCCCGCAAGTGTTTGCAGAGCGGTTCCATCGACGACCGGCTGCGTCCGAGGCCGTGCAGGACGACCACCGCCTTGCCGGTCATCGGCGGCAGGCCGCGGTCGCGTTTGATCCCATCGAGCACCGCGAGGCAGTGGTCGAAGCTGCCCGAGGCGAGTCGCCAGTTCCGCTCGTCGAGCAGCCTGTAATCGTCGGCATGCACCTTCCGCTGGATCCGCCATTGGTGGAAAAACAACTCGTCGGCCCAGAATTGTTTGCCCCCCAACGTGGGCACGGGAACCGGATTGGAGTCGCTCACCGTTTCCTCCCGGCCGCTGATAATTCGGCACCTGAATTGCCAGGCCAGCGCGCAGCCCGACAGCAGCAGAACGATGCACAATACGCGGGAAAGCGTGGCCGTATTCAAGGTTATTCGTAGAGCGCAAGCAATTATTTTCTTCCCAGTGCATAATTAGGCGTAGACGCCGGCATTATGCAACACCGAAAAACGGATTATAATTGGATTTCCCGTAACTCGAAACCCAGCATTCATCCCGAGCACTTATGCCCCGCACCATCGCCATCGGCGACGTACACGGTTGTCTGCCCGCCCTGGAGGCCCTGTTGTCGGCCATCCGGCCCCGCCCGGACGATACGACCGTCACGCTGGGCGATTATATCGATCGCGGTCCGCAAACTCGCGGGGTGATCGACCGGCTGCTGGAATTGCGGCGGCAATGCCGGCTGGTCGCCCTGTTGGGCAACCACGAGGAGATGATGCTTCAGGTCGTCAACGGCCGGTCGCGACTCTACACCGATTGGCTGTTGTTCGGCGGCGAGGCGACGCTCGATTCCTACAATACGAGGCGGCCGGAGGAGGTCCCCGCCGCGCACGTCGATTTTCTGCGCGGCTGCTTGCTGACGTACGAGACGGAGCGGTGCTTTTTCGTTCACGGCAGCTATCTCGCCGACCGGCCGCTGGACGATCAGCCGCGGGAGGTGTTGCTCTGGGACTCGATTAAGCACCGTTTGCCCGGCCCTCACCTCTCGGGCAAGACGGCCATTGTCGGCCACGCCTCGCAGCACAGCGGAGAAGTTTTGGACCTCGGCTACTTGAAGTGCATCGACACCTGGTGCTACGGCGACGGCCGGCTGACGGCGCTGGACGTGGACGGCGGCCAACTCTGGCAGGCCGACAAAAACGGACGCATGCGGGGTGAATGATGAATCCGATGGAGATCATGTCGGAGGGCGTTGATTCTATTCTCCCTCGCCTCTTTCCCCTCGAAATTCACCACTCGCGCGGCCGGACGCGCGCCTGGACGCGGCCGGGCAGGCCTTGAATGCGTATAAAGCCTTCGGCGTCGGTCTGATTGTACGAGCCGCCCCCTTCCATCGTGGCAATGCCTTCATCGTAAAGGCTGTTCGGGCTGGTCCGGCCGGCGACCGAGACGTTTCCCTTGTAAAGGTTCAAGCTCACCTCGCCGCTGACCGGCCGCTGCGCCCGACGGATAAACGCCATCAGGGCGTCCATTTTGGCGTGGTACCAGTAGCCGTAGTAGACCATCTCGGCCACCTCGGGCGAGAGCCGGTCGCGCAGGTGCATCAGGTCGCGGTCGAGCGTCAACTGCTCCAACGCGCGATGGGCCGCGTAGAGGACCGTCATGCCGGGCGCCTCGTAGATGCCACGGCTCTTCATGCCCATCAAGCGGTTTTCGATCACGTCGATCTGGCCGACGCCGTTGCGGCCGCCAATCTCGTTCAGCAACGAGACGATCCCGTAGGCATTCAATCGCTTGCCGTTGACTCCGACCGGCACTCCGGCCTCGAACTCGATCCGCGCGTTCTCCGGCTTGTCGGGCGCTTTTTGCGGCGCGACGCTCATGCCGAAGTCGACCAGCGCGAAGCCGTCCCGGGCCGGGTCTTCCAGCTTGCCCGACTCGTAGCTGACGTGCAGACAGTTCTGGTCGATGCTGTACGGTTTGTCCTTCGAGACGTTGACGGGGATGTTTTTCGCGCGGCAGTATTCGATCATCTCGGCGCGGCCGGGGAATTTTTCGCGGAACCGCTCGAGCCGCCAGGGGGCGATGATCCGCACGGCCGGATCGAGCGCCTCGGCGGCCAGTTGGAAGCGGCACTGGTCGTTCCCCTTGCCCGTCGCCCCGTGGGCAAAGGCATCGGCACCCACTTCGCGGGCGACTTGCAGGCAGGCCTTCGAGACCAACGGCCGGGCAATCGCCGTGCCGAGCAGATAGACCCCCTCGTATTTCGCGTCCCATTGCAGCACGGGGAAGGCGAAGTCGCGGCACAATTCCTCGCGGACGTCGACCACGCGCGCCGAGGCGGCCCCGAGCCGTCGGGCCTTCTCCAGGATCGCCTCGCGGTCCTCGGTCGGCTGGCCCAGATCGACGTAAACGCAATGCACGTCGTAGCCTTCGTCCATCAGCCAACCGAGGATGACCGATGTGTCCAAACCGCCCGAATAAGCAAGAACGCAACTTGGCATGGCAGAGTTTCCCGTGTGGTCGCGTATTTTGAGGGAACCGCTATCGTACCAAAGCATTGGCGAGACGCCAGAGCCGACCGAGAAAAAAACCTAGTGCGGCTTGATTGTGGTGACCCAAAGCAGGGGCTTGCCGGCGTCGTCGCGGCGGACCTGGAACTTCAAGCCGGCTTGAAAAAGTAATTTCCGCAACGCCAGACTGTAGGTCGTCTTGCTCTGGGGAAGAGAAACCAGGGCCTTTTCAGGATCGATTTCATGTTTTTTTAGCGAATTGCGGTCGATCAGCACTGGTGCGTCGAGACGCTTGCCGATCGCCTCGACGGCCTTGGCGGCGGAGACGTTTTGCACGTTGACGTTGTGGAACTCGAACAGCGCGGGTAGGAGTTCCCGGGCGGAATCGTCGGCGTCGGTGCCGACCGGCCATGACTCGACTCCTTGCCGGGCCGGGGTCAATTCGTAACCGATCTCGCCGCCCGAGGCCCGCGGCGCGAAACCCAAGCCGGCCGAGCGAAGCAAATAGGCGAGGACCGTCCCGCCGGCCAAGCCGCCCAGTTTTTCGTCGAGTTCGTCGTTGCCCAGGACGGCGGCCACGCGGGAGTCGATCGTCAGCGGCGGATTCAAGCGGGCGGCCAATTTTTCGATCGCGCCGCGTCGCGTCATGCCTCGGGTGTCGAATCCGACCGGCTCGGCGAGATCCTTTCTGACGCGCTCGAATTGGGCGGCGGTAAGTCCGAAGACGCCTCGTTTCGGCCGGGTCGAAGGAGGGCCGTTGTCGGCCAAGTCTTTCAACCATTGGGCCAACCGGCCGATTTCGCCGCGGCGAAAGCGTCGGCCGGGCAACTCGATCTCCTGACGGGAACGAATGATCCCGGTCACGACGTAGACCGGATTGCTTTCGGTTCCTTGCACTTCGATTCGCGGTTTGCCGGCCTCCTCCTCCGATCGAATGCGCACGTTGCGGATGCCCGCCTTGCCCAATGCTTGCGACCATTCTTGGAAGGCAAGCGCCGAGCCGCGGCTGTCGCCGACCAGTTCCAGGCGGACCGTGCCGGCCGCGCGGACCGAGCCGGCGGCGGCCGTGACAACGAATGTAATGAACAAAAGAACAGTTGGCGACGTGCGAATGCGCATGGTCGGGTCGGGGAAAGACGCGGACGGCAAAGTGTTTGCTCGACAACCGATTATAGCACCCCGGGGCAAGCGAAAGCAGCCTCCGGGCGGTGTTGCGTGAAATTGTGGCGATTATAACCTTTAGGCCGCCTTCTAGCCGCGTTTATTCACATTATCTTTGGTATCGGTTGAATAACCGTTCCAAGCCGGCAAATAAGGCGAGTCGATACGAATAACGGAGGAGTATGCCTACGGCCCCTACGCCGACGCACGGCCTCCCATGAATGCCGACAAACGCACGCTGGAGATAAGTCGTGATGACCCGATCCACATATAGTTCAACACGCACGGTTTGTCTGCTGTTGAGTATTGCCTGGTCGTTCGCCCTGGCCGCCGAGGCCCAAACTCGGCACGCTTCATACTCCGACGAGGCGTCGGAAAGAGCAGCGGAGCAAAAGGCCGGCGGCGCGGCGGGCGACGACATCCTCAACATGGACATCGAGCAGTTGGCCAAGGCGCCGGTTGTCGTCCCCTCGATGGACAT
>JAFGAY010000323.1 GCA_016933425.1 Pirellulales bacterium | reverse complement strand
GCAAGAGGCTCGCTTCTACCATTGGAAAAAACATAAACGCTTACCGCCGTTGAAGAAACAACTCAACAACTGACATACACAGTCAAAGTAGGAACTTGCGATTTTTTTGGGGGAGGCAGCCTCAAGCCGTTGACAGGGTGCTCTTGCTCGCTCAAGATAAGCGGATGTGGATACTGTTCTCGTTATCCTCAGTGGCAGGTCTTCTTATGCACCCCCGTTCGCTTTCATAGGCAATCTGCTGTTAAAAAAGCAGACCCGTAAAAGGACACAACTATGTTTCAACAAAATGCTGCTCTGGTACTGATATTGCTTGTTGGCATCTGCTCGACAGGTGATTTAGCCGCTGCACCTACCTACTGGCTGGCTAATGGGCATTATTATGAACGCATAGACGACGCTAATGTCACATGGAATGATGCTTATGCAGATGTAGCAAGCCGTTCATGGCTTGGTGTTCAAGGACACCTGATGACCATAACTAGTTCTGCGGAACAGAACTTCCTGGCGAATAATTCGTTGTTGCCGCCGAGTGGAAAATACTGGTGGTTTGGTGGCTATCAACCACCTAGTAGCCCTGAGCCTGCGGGCAACTGGCAATGGGTAACAGGGGAAACTTGGAGTTATGCAAACTGGGCTAGCGGTGAACCAAACAATGCTTGGTCAGGAGAAGATCGCTTGCAACTCCGTCCCGATGGCAAGTGGAATGACCTCGGCCAGAACTGGAGTCAGGATACTGGTGGTTACTATGTTGAGTACCCTGTGCCAGACTATCCAGCGCAGGTGGCTCAATACGTTTTTACACCAGTCACAGGTCCAGCGATAAATCGCCTCGGGAAGTGGAACGGCACTTCCTTTGAAGCCGTCGGTCCCGGAAGCATTACATCAGGCAACGTCCATGTTTTGGTGCATGGTTGGGCACCCGGTACAACCCAGGAGATCGAGGACGCGAAGAACGGTACGCCCGCGTGGGATACATGGGTTGGAGACAAATGGAAGGAACTGGCAGATACGATTGCCTCGAAGGATCCTGGCAGTACAGTGCTTATGTTCAGTTGGGTAGACATGTCCGCCACGGAGGATAGTCCGCTCTGCGCATACAAGTCGCAGGCAAAAGTCAACACTGCGGGTGGCTTGCTGGCCTCGGCGCTTGAGCAAGCCTGCGACTTTTCGTCTGCATCACTGAAGATGCAGGTTATAGGTCACAGCCACGGGGCTGCGGTGGCCGCGAAGGCTGGGTTGGAACTTGCTAAGGATGGAAATGCTATACAGCAACTAACGTTCCTCGACTCCCCAGAAAATGGTCTTATCCCATCCGGACCGCGCAACATGATGTCCGATTACATTGGCAGTACTACTGTACTTGGACAACAGATTCTTGATGGAACGACGTTTGTGGACAACTACTATGCCTGTGCCGGTATCTCGCACGGTGATATAGAGGTCAGTGTGGAACTGGATTCGCCTTACGAATCCTATAATATTACCAATCCATTGGATTTTTCAATGTTTTCCAAACACCACAATTATCCTCTCGAGTGGTACACAAACGCAACCCAGGCTATGACATGGGAAGACGGTGTTGCACTGTACTGGTCACCGCTCTTGGGTAACCAATACATAGATCTCGAAACATCTTACGAGCAGGCATGGCATAACCCCCTTACAGGCGAGTTTATTCCTACGCTGGAGTATTCCCTGATTTCCGGAAGTGGCGACGTCATTGGCATTCCTGATACGCTCTATCGCGATCTGCGAGCTGAGAGCCTTTACGCCGAAGGAACTGTCGTCATCGATGCAGATAATTTTGAGGCAACACTCACTGAGAACTCACCTGCGTGTTGGCATTCGGTGATTGTGGTTGACGAAAACGATGTATGCTTGGAATTCGCGTACCAGTTCCTGGAAGTTGGTGACGGAGACGAACTCGGCATCTGGATCGATGGTGAACTACGGTATCTCGCTGTCGGCACGATCACGGGTACTGATTTGGAAACCGGTTGCATTGACATCAGTTATCTGGATCCTGGTACACACCTACTCAGTATTGCGTTGCACAGTACGGGCGAGGCTGGATGTAGCTTTCGAGTAAGCGATTTCCAGATGGTCTCGGAAGTCCCAGAACCGTCTGTCGTAGTACTACTTATTGCGGGTTTCATGAGTATCATGGGTTTACGGCGGAAGTAGATTTCATGATCAGCAGCATTCGCCGCCTGGCCGGTTCCGCAGCGGACCCGGGCATCCGTGCCCCGGCTAGTTGAGCCTCCCGCTCCGTTTCATCGTACTCACGGACCTGATCGTAGGTGAGGATAAACGCCTGGATATGCACGCCGCAGTTATCCCAGGCCAACTGGACAATGCGGTTGATCTCGACCTGCAAGAAGCCCACCTGGCAGAGTTCCAACCTGCCAAAATGGCACTTTTCCGACTGCGCACCCATCCGTCCAGGTCAGTCGCATATCGGCCGGGAGTCGCAAGGTTCGTTTTGAAAACGACTTGGGGCTCCCCCCGTTGTCTTGGCACGCCGCTTGCGATACAAGGGTGGTCTATAGTCCGAGGCTGCCAAAAGAAGCCATGCGTGCAAATTCGGACGTCCGAAGGAATTGATCAAAATTACCCGCCCTAGGCAGATTTTGCCACCCAAAAGAGCGGGAGTGCATTTTTCCGCCAGCAACAGGAGGAAATCCACTGTGGCAAAGCAGATGGTTTTTGATGACGAGGCGCGGCAACCGCTGGCCCAGGGCGTGGCGAAGCTCGCCCAGGCCGTCCAGAGCACGTTGGGCCCTCGCGGCCGAAACGCCGTGCTCGACAAGGGTTGGGGAGCGCCCAAGGTAACCAAGGACGGCGTGACCGTGGCCGAGGAAATCGATCTGGACGATCCTTACGAGAACCTCGGGGCCCAACTGGTCAAGGAAGCGGCCAGCAAAACAAACAAGGTGGCCGGCGACGGCACCACGACCGCCACCGTGCTGGCCGAGGCGATCTATGTCGAGGGACTGCGGATGGTCGCCGCGGGCGCCGATCCCATGTCGCTGGCCCGGGGAATCAACAAGGCGGCCGCCGTGCTGGTCGAGGCGATTCTCAAGGCGGCCACGCCCGTCGACGTGAAAAACAAGAAGGAAATCCAGCAGGTCGCCACGATCGCGGGCAACAACGACCCGACGATCGGCAACGTTCTGGCCGATGCCTTCGTCCGAGTCGGCAAGGACGGCGTGATCACGGTCGAGGAAGGCCGTCAGAACGAGACGTACGTCGAGGTGGTCGAGGGGATGCAGTTCGATCGCGGGTATCTTTCGCCCCACTTCGTCACCGATCAGGAACACCAGGTCGTCGAGTTGGACGACTGCCTCGTACTGATCCACGAGGATAAAATTTCCAACGCCAAGACGCTTATTCCCTTGTTGGAAAACGTGAGCAAGTCGGGCAAGCCGCTGTTGATCATCGCCGAGGACATCGAAGGCGAAGCGTTGGCAACGCTGGTGGTCAACAAGATGCGCGGCATCTTGAGCGTTTGCGCGGTGAAGGCTCCCGGCTACGGCGACCGGCGCAAGGCCATGCTCGGCGACATCGCCGCGGTGACCGGCGGCCAAGCCATTTTCAAGGACCTGGGCATTTCGCTCGATTCGGTCAAGCTGTCCGACCTGGGCAAGGCGAAGAAGATTCGCGTCACCTCCGACGAGACGACGGTGGTCAAAGGCGCCGGCACGAAGCAGGCGATCGACGGACGCGTGGCCCAAATCCGCCAGGAAATCGAAACCACCGACAGCGACTACGACCGCGAGAAGCTCCAGGAGCGGCTGGCGAAACTGGCCGGCGGCGTCGCCCAGATCAACGTCGGCGCGGTCACCGAAACCGAAATGAAGGAACGCAAGGCGCTGCTGGAGGATGCCCGGGCCGCGACCCAGGCCGCCTTGGAAGAAGGCATTGTGCCCGGCGGCGGCGTAATGCTGCTGCGCAGCGCGAAGGCCCTGGCCAAGCTCGAATTGCCCGGCGACGAAGCGCTGGGCGTGAAGATCGTCGAGAAGGTGCTCGACGCGCCGCTCCGCGCGATTGCCGAAAACGCCGGCCAGGACGGCGCCGTGGTGGTCAACCGCGTTCGGGCCATGAAAGGCAAGACCGAAGGCTACGACGCCGAGAAGGACGCCTACTGCGACCTAGTCGAGGCAGGCATCATCGATCCGGCGAAGGTTGTGCGGACAGCGCTGCAAAACGCGGCGAGCGTCGCGGCGCTGCTGTTGACCACCTCGTGCCTGATCACCGACGTGCCCAAGGAAGACGACGGGAAGGCCGGCCCTCCGGGCGGCCCCGGCGGCATGGGCGGCATGGGCGGCGGCATGCCGGGCATGGGCGGCATGGGAGGAATGGGCGGCTTCTAGTCCATCCAAAACCACGCGACGCCACGCCCTCGTGAACCAACTACTTTAACCAATCCATAACCGAACAACACATCGTAAATAAACACCCAGTACAAGGAATCACGCCATGAAGAATATCAAGTTGCGTCCGCTGGATGATCGCGTCGTGGTCGAGCCGGTCGAGGCCGAAGAGATGACCGCCGGGGGCATCGTGTTGCCCGACACCGCCAAAGAAAAACCCCAACGCGGCAAGGTCGTCGCCGTCGGGCCCGGCAAGCTGCTCGATTCGGGCGAGCGAGGCGAGTTGTCCGTTTCGGTCGGCGACGAGGTTATCTACGGCAAGTACGCCGGCAGCGATTTTGAAATCGACGGCCACGAGGTGAAAATCCTCCGCGAGACCGATATTCTGGCCAAGGTGATCAAGTAGGAGGGCGACGCGCCGGGGGCTTCCGCCCACGGCTATCACGTCCTCTGTCTTGCATCCCGAAATCCCCAATCCCCAAAACCCCAATCCCTAACAAGGAACCGCCATCGTGGCTAAACAATTGCTCTATGAAGACAACGCCCGAGGACGCATGCTCCGCGGCGTCAACAAACTGGCGGACGTGGTCGCCGTGACCATGGGACCGACGGGCCGGAACGTCATTCTCGACAAATCGTTCGGCGGTCCGACGGTGACCAAGGACGGCGTGACCGTCAGCAAAGAAATCGAATTGGAAGATCCGTTCGAAAACATGGGCGCCAAGCTGGTCAACGAGGTGGCCTCGAAGACCTCCGACGTGGCCGGCGACGGCACGACCACGGCCACGGTGCTGGCGCGCGAGATTTTCCGCGAGGGCTTGCGCAACATCACCGCCGGGGCCAATCCGGCCGCCGTGCGCCGAGGCATCGAGAAAGCGGTCGACGCGGCGGTCGGCCAACTCGGCTCCATGGCCAAGGCCCTGGCCAACAAGCAAGAAGTGGCCGACGTCGGCACGATCAGCGCCAACAACGACCGTGAAATCGGCGATCTTCTGGCCGAGGCCATGGAAAAAGTCGGCCGCGACGGCGTGATCACGGTCGAGGAGTCGAAAACGGCCGAGACGACCTATGAGATCGTCGAGGGCATGCAGTTCGACCGCGGCTACCTGTCGCCCTATTTCATCAACCGGCCGACCGAGATGGACTGCCAGTTGGAGAACGCCCTGATCCTGATTCACGAGAAGAAGATCGGCAACCTGCGCGATTTGATTCCACTGTTGGAAAAGGTCGCCCAGACGGGCAAGCCGCTGCTGATCATCGCCGAGGACGTCGAGGGCGAGGCGCTGACCACGCTGGTGGTCAACCGCCTGCGCGGCGTGCTCAACATTTGCGCGGTCAAGGCTCCCGGCTTCGGCGACCGTCGCAAGGCCATGCTCGGCGACATTGCCGTCCTGACCGGCGGAAGCGTCATCAGCGAGGACCTGGGCATCAAGCTCGAAAACCTGGCCCTGGACCAGCTTGGCCGGGCCAAGCAAATCACGGTCGACAAGGACACGACCACGATCGTCGAAGGCGCCGGCAAAACGGCCGACATCAAGAGCCGGATCAACCAGCTCCGCGAGCAAATCGAAAACACCGACAGCGACTACGACCGCGAGAAGCTCCAGGAACGCCTGGCCAAACTCAGCGGCGGCGTGGCGGTGATCTCGGTCGGCGCGGCCACCGAGGCCGAAATGAAGCAGAAAAAAGCCCGCGTCGAGGACGCCCTGCATGCAACCCGCGCAGCCGCCGAGGAAGGTATTCTGCCGGGCGGCGGCGTCGCTCTGCTGCGATGCGCCGAAGCGGTCGAAAAGGCCCGCTCGACCGCCCGCGGCGACGAAAAGGTCGGCGTGGACATCGTGCTTCGCGCCCTCTCGGCGCCGATCAAGCAGATCGCCGAAAACTGCGGCATTGACGGCTCGGTCGTGGCCGACGAGGTGAAGGGGAAGGCGACCAACACGGGCTACGACGCCAACGCGGCCAAGTACGTCGACATGTACAAGGCCGGCATCATCGACCCCTTGAAAGTCGTCCGAACGGCCCTGGAAAACGCGGCCAGCATCGCCGGACTGATGCTGACCACCGAAACGCTGGTCACCGATCTCGGCGCGGAAGACAAAAAACGCGCCCGGATCGAGGGAAGCGTCCGGTAAAACGACGCGACCCCGGAGATATGGCCGTATAATAGCCGCCGGCGGAAGCCGGCGCGCGATGACGTAACAAGCGTACCTCGGGCCACCCCGGCAATGGGGGTGGCCCGGCGCGTTTTGGCCCAACCTTTCCAGAATCATGTACAATTGGATGGAACCGGCCCGCTTCGACCCGCGACTTGGATAACTCATGGCAACCAAACGCGACTATTACGAGGTGCTCGGCGTCTCGCCATCGGCGAGCCGGGATGAGATTACCGACGTCTATCGCGATTTGGCCATGAAATATCACCCGGACCGCAATCCAGGCAACCAGGAAGCGGCCGAGAAGTTCAAGGAAGCGGCCGAGGCGTTCGACATCCTGAGCAATCCCGAGAAGCGGGCCCGATACGATCGATACGGCCATGCCGGGGTCAACGGCGAAGGAGGCGCGGCGAGGTTCCACGACCCGAGCGACATCTTCGCGGCGTTCGGCGACATTTTCGGCGATCTTTTCGGCGATCGTCGCGGGCGGCGCGTTCGCCAGGGAGCCAATATCCGCTGCGAAGTGAAAATCACGCTCCAAGAGGCGGCTCGCGGCGTTCGCAAGACGATCGAATTCCGGCGGCATCGCCCGTGCGGCGATTGCGGCGGCTCCGGCGCGCGTCCCGGCACGCAACCCGAAACGTGCAACTACTGCGGCGGGACGGGCCGCGTCGTCCAGTCGACCGGCTTCTTCTCGCTTCAGACGACCTGCCCCGGCTGCAAAGGCGCCGGCAGCATTGTGCGCGACCCATGTCCGGCGTGTCGCGGGTCGGGTTTCGTCCGCGAGAAAGTCCGCCACGAGGTCGCTATTCCGCCGGGCGTCGACGAGCACACTCGGCTTCGACTGGCCGGCCAAGGCGAACCGAGCCCCGAAGGCGGTCCGCCCGGCGACTGCTATGTTTTCATCGCCATCGTCGACCATCCCCTGTTTCGCCGCGACGGCGAGCACCTGATGTGCCAGGTGCCCATCGCCTATTCGCAAGCGGCGCTGGGGGCCGTGATCGAGGTGCCGACGCTCGACGGCCCGCGCGAACTGACCATTCCGGCCGGCACCCAGGTGGGCGACGTGTTTCGGATGAGCGGGCTGGGCATGCCCCATCGCGGCCACCGTGGCCGCGGGGATCTGCTGGTTCAGATCGCCATCGAGGTCCCGACGCGCGTCACCAGCGAGCACGAACAGGTGCTGCGCCGGCTGGCCGAGTTGGAACACACCCACGTTACCCCGCGGCGCAAATCATTTTTCGAGAAACTCAAAGAGTGTTTCGTTTCGACCGAGGAATCGGAAAAAACGGAGGAATAAACGTGGTTCCAGAAGGTTTTCGAAGAAAGCATCCCTCGCGGCCGGACGACGACGGGCCGGGCAACCCCGATCGAAACCCGCGCCACGCCGCCGAGCGCGGCAAGGATGCGTCCGATAAGGCCAAGGATCGCCCGGAAGACGAAAGGACCGCGCGCGGTCCGTCCGACGCCGACCTGGCGGCCGACACCGAAAAATCGATCGACGAACTGGCCTCGCTTCAGGGCGAATTGGAAAAGGCAAAGGACCACGCCCTGCGATGCCGCGCCGAAATGGAAAACTTCAAAAAACGGGTTGCCCGCCAAACCGAAGAAGAACGCCAATACGCATGCCTGCCCATCCTGCGCGACCTGCTGCCCGTGCTCGACAACATGGATCGGGCGATCGAAGCGGCCGCGACAAGCGAAAGCGGGACTGGGCTGCTCGAGGGCTTCCAGATGGTGGCCCAACAGCTTCGCACGGTTTTGGCGAAGTACGATTGCCTGGAAATCAACGCGCAGGGTCAATCCTTCGATCCCAACCTGCACGAGGCGATTTCACAGATGGCCAACGACGACGTCCCCGCCCACACCGTGCTGGCGGTCGTCCAATCCGGCTATCGCCTGCATGATCGGGTAGTGCGGCCGAGCAAGGTAATCGTGTCGACGCGCCCGGAGGAATAAATCAACCATTGGGGTGGAATCATAACCACGAACAACAAGAAGCATCTTAAAGAAGAACAACCAACATGCCCACTTACGACTATGTGTGCGACGCGTGCGAACACGCTTTCGAGCTGTTTCAGTCGATCAAGGACGATCCGATCAAAAAATGTCCCCAGTGCGGCAAGAACAAGCTTCGCCGCCTGATCGGGCCGGGAGCCGCCGTGCTGTTTCGCGGCTCGGGCTTTTACCAGACGGACTATCGCAGCGCATCCTATAAAAAAGCCGCCAAGGCCGAAAAAGGAAGCTCGACAAGCGAGCCAAAGAGCGAAAAGAAATCGACCACCGCGTCCGGCGGCGACGGGAAATAAACCGTGGGCCGGGCCGGGACCCGGCAATCGAACGACGTTCCCCTTGCTGTCTGGTAAAACCCGACCTGCGGAAATAGCTAGTCCGCGTAAAACCGGCCGTCTATATCGGCCTTGGTGATTCTCGCCGAATGTGGTACAAGAGCCACTTCTCCGGCCCGGCTTTGGCAGCCCTTGGGAAAAACATGCCTTGAAATCAGGTTTGGCAATAGCCGCCTCCCCGCCATGAAATCTCCACGGATGAAGAACTTCGGTCGGGTAATTCGACTGGCCTTGCGTTATCGGTTCACGTTCGCGCTGTCGTTGGTCACGGCCCTGGGCGTCGGCCTGCTCTGGGGAGCCAACATCGCGACGGTCTACCCGTTTCTCGAAGTGGCCTTCAAGAACCAGTCGCTTAGCCAGGGAATCGACGCCAAGGTCGAACGCTCAAACGAAATTATCCGAAAAGAGACAGCCAAGATCGACTCGCTCGATGCCGAGTTGGCCCACGCCTCGCCCGAGCGACAACAGGCGATTCACTACGAAACGGCCGCTTCGAAAGACTCGATCGCGGCCGAACGACGCGCCATCGAGCGTTACAAACTCATTCGGCCCTACATCAAGCGTTATTTGCCCAAAACGGCCTGGGCCACCGTCGTGCTGTTTGTCGGCGTGCTTTTGCTGGGCACGGCCGTCAAGGACTTGTTCATCATCGGCAATTCGATCCTCGTGGCCCGGCTAGCCCAGTTGGCCGAGTTCGATCTGCGCAAGTTGTTCTATCGCCGCACGCTCCGCATGGACCTGGCCACGTTCGACAACGAGGGAACCAGCGATCTGATGAGCCGGTTCACCTACGACATGGACAGCCTGGCCTCGGGGCTGGTCGCCCTGTTCGGCAAGCTCGTTCGCGAACCGCTCAAGGCGATCGCCTGCCTGGTGGTCGCCGCGGCAATTTGCTGGCGGTTGCTGATCCTCTCGCTGGTCATCGCCCCGCTGGCCGCGCTGGCAATCAACTGGCTGGCAAAAATGCTCAAACGGGCCAACCGCCGCGCCATGGAGGAAATGGCCCAACTCTACAACCGACTCGAAGAAACCTTCCGCACGATCAAGGTCGTTAAGGCCTTCACCACCGAACGCCACGAACGCTGGCGATTCCACCTGAGCAGCAAACAATACTATCGCCGGGCCATGAAAATCGCCCGCTACGACTCGCTGTCCAATCCCATGACCGAAATCATGGGCGTGCTGACCATTTGCCTGGCGCTGTTGGCCGGCGCGTATCTGGTTCTGTCGAAACAGCCCTACCTGCTGGGCATTCGCATGAGCGACCGGCCGTTGAGTCTCGAGTTGGTATTGACGTTCTACGGCGCGCTGGCCGGCATGGCCGACCCGCTCCGCAAACTGTCCGACATTTTTTCCCGATTACAACGCGCTGCGGCGGCCAGCGACCGGATCTACGCCATGCTCGACCGCGAGCCGCAAATTCGCGATCCCCAGCGACCGAAACCCCTGCCCCGCCACCACCGTGATCTGGTCTTCGACCACGTCGATTTTGCCTATCAGACGGGCGAGCCCGTGCTGCGCGACATCGGCCTGTCGATCCGAGCCGGCGAGACGATAGCCCTCGTCGGTCCCAACGGCTGCGGCAAGAGCACACTGGCCAATCTGATCCCCCGATTCGCTGACCCCACCTCGGGGGAAATCCGTCTGGACGGCATCCGGCTGCCCGACGTCCGGCTCCGCGACCTGCGCCGCCAGATCGGCCTCGTGTCGCAGGAAACGTTGCTTTTTGACGACACCGTGTTGAATAATATCCGCTACGGTTCGCCTCGGGCCACCGAGGCCGACGTGATCCGCGCGGCCAAAGCGGCCCACGCCCACTCGTTCATCGAGTCGCGGTTGCCCAACGGTTATCAGACCGTCGTCGGCACCAGCGGCAGCCGGCTGAGCGGGGGCCAACGCCAGCGGATCGCCCTGGCCCGGGCCATTCTCCACGACCCGGCCATCCTCATCCTCGACGAGGCGACCAGCCAGGTTGACTTGGAGAGCGAACGTCTCATTCAGCAAGTACTTGAGACGTTTATCCGCGACCGCACGGCCGTGCTCATCACCCATCGACTGGCCACACTAGCCCTGGCCGACCGAATCGTGGTTATGGACGCGGGCCGCATCCTCGACGTGGGGAGCCACGAGCAACTGCTCGCCCGATGCGAACTCTACGGTCGGTTGCACAAGATTCAGTTTGCCCCCCTGCGTCAGAGTGCCTAGCCGGCAAGTTTGGGCACCGGCGACGTTGCGAGAAAGCATCCGCCGCGTTGATTGGCACGCCTTTTGCTCTTATAGGCTCTCGCGTGCCGATGGCACAGCACTCACCCCCCCCAGACGGTTCGGCGGCCCAAGTCGGGTCGCCGAACCGGAACAGAGAAGAGGCCAAAATTCCTGTTACTTGGGGCCGGTCAGCGGAAGGAGTGTGCGGAACATCCTTGAAGTACCGTCGCGGTCTCCTAGTTTCGGTGTCTTAAGAGTGGAACAGAGCGAGTCCGGAACCTGAGAAGAAGGCATCCCGACGGGTCGGAAGCAACGGCTTCCGAAAGAAGAAGGCGAGTTGGGGATCTCTTGCCGATCAATCCCCAACTCGCCTGTTTTATTTTGCTACAGCAGAATTGAACAGATGTAGCAAAATCGAACAGGAAAAACCCACCTTTTCTGGTGGAATCTGCTGGTCGACTCTCGCCAGAAATGCCCCGTTTGCCGAGAATCTTAAAATTTCTTTTTGACCCTGATGTGCCCGCCAAATTGACCTCGGTTACTTAGCCCAAGTTGATCAGTTGGAGGGCCGGAGGATTTTTCTTGGAATTTTTTCCGCCTGAAATGGGGCCCCGGGACGGCCGCATCTT
>JAFGAY010000051.1 GCA_016933425.1 Pirellulales bacterium | reverse complement strand
CCAATGAACCGAGGCCGACTAACGGGAGGCCGGTAAATGGGCCGGATACGTTGACGGAACGGGTCATTATCCAAGCAAAGATCAATAAATTCAAGAACTGCGTTGACAGGCGAATAGCGGCTTGCGATACTCTTCTTCGTATTGGTTGCCATTGAGCCTATCCGAAAATGGGGATTGATTTCCCTGGCTCAGACCCTTTTCAAGGGGGAAGGGGTTTTTTCGGATGGGTTCTTCATCCCCAAAACCCCCAAGGGAGAGACAACCATGCAAGGAGTCAGGAACGCAGCGCGCGGCACGTGGACCAGAGGCATCTATTTCCTTGTCCTGCCGATTGCAATTGCCGCCGCTTGGCCCACGCCCGTTTTCGCCGCCGAACCGGCCGCCGAGCGAACGCCCGAGTTGGCCGAATGGGAATCGCTCAACTACGGCATGTTCATTCACTTCGGCATGAGCACCTTCACCGCCGACGAGTTCGACCCGGGCGAAAAACCCTCGACGACCTACGCCCCGACCGCTCTGGACGTCGATCAGTGGATTTGCGCGGCCCGCGACGCGGGAATGAAGTACGCCGTGCTTACCGCCAAACACGTGTCGGGCCACTGTCTCTGGGACTCGAAGGTTTCTTGGAAAGGCAAGGAGTACGATTACGACGTCGCCACTTCGTCCAATCCGACCGACGTCGTGGCCGCGTTCATGAAGGCCTGTAAGAAATACGACGTTCAGCCGGGCATCTATTATTGTATTTGGGATCGGCACAACCAGGCCCGAGCAGAGCAAAAGACCGATGGAGCCGGGCCCGAGTATTTCGACCTCGTCAAGGGCCACATGGCCGAACTCCACACGCGCTATCCGGGCATTCGCGAGCAATGGATCGACATCCCCTGGTATCTGACCGCCGCGCAGCGCCGTGAGTTGTACGATCTGATCAAACGCCACAGCCCGGCGTGCCTGGTGCTCATGAACAACGGATACCACGACGGCTCTGAAGCGATTCGCGCGGGCTGTTGGCCAAGCGATCTGATCAACGGCGAGGTTACCATTCCACCGCCCTCGGGTCACGATCCGGTGAAGAAGTTCGACGGGAAAACCTATTACCAACCGATGGAAGTGTGCGAAGTGGTCGGCAAACACTGGTTTTACATTCCCGGCGACGTGCCAAAACCTCCCTCGGCGCTCCACCTGCTTTATCGCAACTCGGTCGAGCGAGGTGCCAATCTCTTGTTGGACGTTGGTCCCGACCGGTCGGGCCGCGTGCCCGACGATCAGGTTGAAGCGCTCGTCAATCTGAAGCGGGCCATCGATCATCCCGACAAATTCCCGGCGTCGATCACGCTGGGGAAGAAAGTGGCCGCCTCGCGGGTGTACGAGAACGACCCTCGCTACGCCGCGACCTCGGCGGTCGACGACGACTACGGTACGCGTTGGGCGGCCCCGGAAGGCGCAACCTCCGCATGGTTCGAAGTGGACCTGGGTCTGGCCATGACTTTCGATCGGGCCGTTTTGGTGACGCCGGTTCCTCCCGAATTCGCCCGAATCCGAGCCTTCCAAATCGAATACTTCGACGAAGGCCAATGGAAAGTGGGCCACAAGGGAGGCTCGGTCAGCGCCTCCGGGCTCGAGGTCTCCTTCAAGCCCGTCACCGCCCAAAGGGTTCGGCTCAACATTACTGAAGCGACCAATGGGCCAACGTTAAGCGAGTTCCAATTATTTGCGCCCGCGAAAAGGTAAAAAACCAGACGTAGGTCGGCACCCCCGTGCCTGACAAGATTAACTGTGGCGAGAAGTCGGCATTAGGGTTCGGATGGGGCGTCGTCGGACAGGTCTTCGATGCGCCGGCCGGCGCGAAAGAGGATCAGTGCCAGGACAACAACCATCAGGCCGATCGCGCCGCCGAGGAGCCAGGGACTGGCCAACGCCTTGCGCAGCCAAGGGGCCGGCGCCGTGCCCAAGGCCGGATTGGCGACTTGAGGGCCAAGCGTCGCCGCCAGCGGTCGGTAGCCCTCGGCGAGCGTCGCCGTCAACGGACTGACGTCGTAGTCGGGCGCGGCGGCCGACTCGGCGCCGTAATATGCCCGGTAAACGCCGTCGGGCTGGGCGAAGAAAACCGCTTGATACGTGTTTCCCTCGGCCGTGACACTTTCGATCGCCAACGGCGGATTGTCGCGGTTGTCGATGACGATCCGATAGCGCGGCGATCGTTGCTCGGCAAAGTCGACCGCGAGCGAATCGCGCTGAAAACCGTGAAAACGGATCGTCGAAATCGTGGCCCGGCCAATCTCGATCCAATCGGTCGCGACGCCCCGCTCGACCGGCACGCGCACCGAGACGGCGCGGCTGAAATTCTTGTCGGCCGCGGCCAAGGTGAATCTGGTCAACGGCTCGCGCCGCGAGCGCACTTCGAGAATTGTCTGCTTGGCTTTCGGGTTCTCGGTTATGTCTTTGCTTGGGTCGAATTGGACCGGGTACGCCGCCGGCTTGGCTTGTTGGGCAAGCGTCGCGACGACGTTTTCGTAGCACGCGATCCGGTCGATCCGCAAGGGACGCCGCCGGCTTGCCGTCCGTTCGGTCCGCTGCAACGGCTCTTGGCCGCCGCGATATTGGCGGGTCAGTTCCGTGTAGGGCGACTGCTCCTGTTGGGTTACTTCCTCGATGAGAACCTTGAAATAGCGGTAGCGGTTCTCGGGCAGCGCGACGTCGTCGTTGCGCAGATCGGCGTAGCGCGAATAG
Organism: Pirellulales bacterium; assembly: GCA_016933425.1. Taxonomy (GTDB): domain Bacteria; phylum Planctomycetota; class Planctomycetia; order Pirellulales; family Thermoguttaceae; genus UBA11386. Next base: position 3,026 of record JAFGAY010000051.1, on the reverse strand, counting down.
TCGAACAGCACGGCGTCGGACACCAGGGTTTTGGGAAACAGAGGACAGCCCGGCTATCGGGGGGGAGTTAACGTGGGCGGAGTCACGATCCGGCCTACAAGGTCGACCGCCAAAAATGGCGCCGAATTTTAATCTGGCCCGCGTGCTTGTCCACCCGCGCCGTTTGTAACGATCCTTCCGCTCGGCTTGCGACTCTTGCGTAAGCTGCAACGGCGGCGGCGGCGAAGGACAAACGAGCTTGATCCGCGTGCCGATTTTCAGGAATAGAGGCTCTTGTTTTTTGGCGGAAGGAGTGCGTGATCATGTTCAAGCTGATTTTTCGGACAGCCGTGTTTGCGGCGGCCATCTTTTTGCCGATGTTGTTTTTTTCGGCGTCCGACATTCTGGCAGGCGCCAAAAAGACGGTCGCTTCGCTGGTCGGCAACATGAAGAACAAAGCCGCTCCGGTCGCCGCTCCCGAAACCCCGCCGACCACGCCGTCCATACCGCCGCTGGAAGGAACTCAAATCCGTGATTTCGGCGAGGTGTTTCGATTCGACGTGACGACCGGCTGGGTCATGTCGCGCTGGGCCCGGGTATCGACCGGCATGTCCCAGCTTCAATTGCAGGGTTATCGCGTGCCGTTGGTCACCGGAACGGCCCGCGACGATTTGGCCGGCGCGCTAACCTACTATTTCGGGCCCGAGCAGCGGGTCCGTCAGATCACATTCAACGGCACGACGGGCGACGCGACGAGGTTGGTGCGTTTGCTGGTCGGCCGATACGGCTTCCACCGCCGCCAGGCCAACGACAGCGGCCTGTTCGTCTACGAAGCCCCCGATCAGAAAGGGGACATCCGAAGCGTTTTGCGGATTCGCCCAACCGGCGTGGTCCGCGCCGATCAGCCCCATCAGCGGTTCCACGTCGACCTTCTGCTCGCGCCGCCCGAACAGGGATGAGCCGTCGTTCCAGCAGCCTGGGATTCACCAGCGGCGGCGTGCTGCTGCGGCTGCTTGTGCGATCCGTTGGGCCGCTCCCTTACGGTCGCGGTTCGGATTTGGGCGGGGTTTTGGAGAGAGAGATCCCTTACCCATCGGCCGAGGCGGGTGGATCGTACTCGAATTCGCGCCAGACCATCGGGCGGCGCCGGGTAGGCTCGATTCGCAACATGACTTCGCCGTTTTGGAACAGGCGGACCGTGCCGCTCGACTGGCTCACGGTGACGGCTACCGCCTTGGTCACGCGAGTGATTGCCGCGGCTGCCCAATGGCGGGCGCCAAGCCCTTTGGACAAGGTCAGATTGGTCGCCGGGGCGTCGATCAGCCGGCAAGCCCCCTCGACCGTGTTGTCGGCCGCCACGATGATAGCCCCATCCAACTGGGCGATTTCCTTGATTCCTTCCCGCACCCGGGGATCGTCCAGGTTGCGTTCTTTCCGGTTATAGCCGCGGACCGGGTCGAAGCCTGCCGGTCGGCATTGGGCAAGGACATTCCGTGAATCGCCGACGACAAACAGCGTTCCGATCGAGTGGCCCTCGCGCCCGTCGCGTCCGATTTCGACCGCCAGGTCGACCACGATCTTCAGCGTATCCAGAGGGACCCGGGTCTCCAACTGCCGCAGATCCTGTCCGGTCAACCGGTCGAGATGCTCGCCCAGGTTGATGACGCTGATAGAGTCGATGACCTCGACTTGAAATCCGCTGTAGATGGCAACGACGCGCGAGCCGGGCGACAGAAGGTCGTCGGCGACCGCTTCGAGCAGGGCTTGCGTAAGTTGTTCAACGACAGGGCTTTCGGGCATGTCGAGCAAAACGGTCGCAAGGTCGGCTTCAGCGGCTCCTTCGAGATAGGCGGCCGTGTCGGCGGCGACGATGATATTCTGATCGCCCAGGAGACTTTTGAACTTAGGCCAATCGGCCGGTCCCTCGACCAGCAGGAGAAGGGAGTCGGCTTTGACCTCGCGGCCGATTTCGACGGCGCGGCCTAGAAGAGCCTTGAATTGGTCGGTCAAACGAAGCGGAATCATGCTCGGCAACCATGAGAGGGCCAATGATAACCCATATTAAGGTATCGACCGCCTCAAGGCAACGGCAACAGAGGGACGCCCCGACAACCATTGGTTTGCCGGCCGATAAAAATCAGAACAGTCGGCGGAAACGTTCGGCCACCGACGTCGGCGGGGTGGGCGTGGGGGTTTCCCCTTTGACGTACTGACGCCATTGATTCACGTCGTTATCGAGTTGCTTGCCCGTGATCTTCTGAAGCGAGAGAACCGCGCGATATTGCAAGGCGGGATCGGCGTCGTCGAGGGCCAAGGCCAGCTTGTCGACGGCCTTCTGGTCATTCGTTTCACCCAAGGCGCGTGCCGCGGCGAGTCGGACGTCGATGTTCGTGTCGCTTCCGATTCGTTGGCCGAGCAATTCGACCGCCTCGGGACCGGTGCGTTCACCCCAGGCCTGACACGCGGCAATCCGTACGTCGATCGAGCTGTCCTCCATGGCCTGGCGAAGGGCGGCCGACGCCTCGGGGCTGGGAAGTTTCTTCATGGCCCGAACCATTTCTGCCCGAATCAGGGGGTCCTCTTCACCCCGAAACTCGTCGGCAAGAGCTTGGGCCGTTTTTTCTTGTTCCTCGACCGGAAGTGACGACGCCCGCTTAGCCAACGCGCGGAGATCGGCCATTCGCTGACAGGGAGCTTTGATGCCCGGGTGACGATCTTGGGTACCGGACTTCTGGTCAACGGCCACCGGCTTCTTGCCCCAAGGCGGTGCCATCCAGGCGGGACTCGGCCGGCCAAACCCGCTGCACCCGGTTAAAATGAGCAAATTCAAGCTTGCCACGACCGCCAGGCCGGGCAGGTTAATAAAAAGCCATCGTCGACGGGCGTAATCCCAGCGCATGTGGCCTCTATCCTTTCGCGCCGAACGCGATATTGAAACATCCCCCAATATGAATGAGGGCGGACTATACCAAAGTCCAGAGGATTCCGCCAAGAGGAATCCGAAAGGCCCGTGTTATGCGTTAATGGCATATCACAGAGACGTCTTT
>JAFGAY010000050.1 GCA_016933425.1 Pirellulales bacterium | reverse complement strand
TGGCGGCCGTCAACCCGTCGCGCCGCGCTTGGAGCGTCCGAAGCTGGTTTTCCAAGGTGACCAGGGCGTTGCGGGCGGTCAACTCATTGCGGCGCTCCCCGTCAATCGCCGACTCGGTAACGTAATTCTTTCCCTGCTTGGCGAGCTGCTCCAGCCGCGTGACTTCCTTTTTCTGAAGCGCGAGACTGTCCTGGGCGAGCGAGATCAACTCCGTGGCGTTTTTCTCCTCGACGTCGAGTTCCCGAAGTTTAACCACTGCCTGCTCAAGCTCTTTTTCGAGCCGCCGTGCCTCATACTCATAATCGCGGGGATCAATTTTGATGAGCAGAGTTCCCTTCCGAACGTATTTTCCCGCCTCGCAAACGTCGGCCTTCTGAAGAATCTGCCCTCCGACCTCGGCCGCCACGGCGATCTCGCGGAAGGGCACCACCACCCCGTCGACGCTAATGTCCAGATGATCGCGCTGCTCCGCTACCCGCGCCGTCGCAACCAGCGGGGCTCCGATCGCTTCGGGTTTGGCGGTCGGCGGCGCGGGCTTACCCATCACCATCATTACCGCGAGTCCGCCGACGCCCACGGTCAGGATGATCAGCGTCGTCACGACTCTCATGATTTTTGCCAGAATGCTGCCTTCGTCTTCCATTGCTTTATTATCCCGTCTTATTCCGATGCGCAAAAAGTTTGTTCCGGGAACGCCGTCATTCTTGCACGGTTTTAAGTTCGTCACGAGCCTTTTTGTGGAAAGCGAGCTTCGGCTCGCGTTCACCGCGAAGTGCCTGGGAATCGTCGTCGGTCGCCTGGCCCAGCGGCGGCGCCAAGCCCAACGCCGCCAGCACCAATCCCGACACGTGGTCGGTCAACGTATCCACGGTGTGATAGTCGCGCTGCTCCGATTCGTCGAGCACCATCCCGATAACCCGAGACGCAGCCCGAAAATAAACACACTGCCCCACGATGCTAAAAGCGATCATATGACGCCGTGGCTCGGGCATCTCGGGCGGAAGCACCTCGTCGAGAATCGACGTCAACTGGGCAAACTTGGCCCGAAAGTACGTCCGCATCAGGTCGGTGCAGAACGGCGTCGGTTCAAGAATTTCCCGTTGGAGAAGCCGCATTTTCCATGCGTGGCTTTCGGCCCGAAACAATCGCTTGAGCAACTCGCGAATGAACACGCGGAGCTTCTGCTCCGGTGTTGCGCCCTCGGGAAACGATTCCACGGAAACGCCGTCGGGCCCGCCGGGGTGCGCCATCCGAACGGCCTCGACGTAGAGCCGTTCCTTGTCGCCGAAATAATAGTTCACGCTGGCCAGGTTCACTTCGGCGCGGTGGCAGATGTCGCGGATCGTCGCGGCGCGAAAACCTCGCTCCGCGAAAACCTCGCCGGCCGCATTCAAAATCCGCCCGCGGGTATCATCCGAGGACATGGGCATTCCCCCACGATGTTCGCGTGTTTCAAACACCTGTTTAAAACAATTATATGAAACGCCCGTTTGAAGTCAAAACGAATCGGTTGCGACACCACGTTATTTGGGTAAATGGGGGCTTTGGAAGTGGGTATACTCAGGTGAGGAGGGTCTGGCCTGACCTATCAGACTGCATCGACATACCCCCGAACGGAGGGTTTCGGACGGCGGCTTGGCGTGTGATATCCGGCGATTTTTCTCGCACCTATCATGGCGGCCCCTGTCCAACCGAACCGCGACCGTCAGGGAGCGGCAATTCTTTCGAGCTTGTCAGTCCGCTCCCTTACGGTCGCGGTTCGGATTTTGGTGGTCTTTTGGTTTCCAAGGAGCAAACCATGAAAAGAAATGTCGTTGGTTGGTTGTTCTCGCTCGTTGGTTTGATCGGCCTCGCGATGGCCCCGGCGACCCACGCCGCCGATCCGCCGGCCGAGAAGCCCGGCCAGGTCCCAGTTCGGGTGGGCACATATGATTCGAGATGCGTGATGGTGGCCTTTTGTGGGAGCGAGCGGTTCGAGGCCGGCTTCCGCCGGCTCGACGAAGCCCTGGCCAAGGCCAAGAAGGACGGCGAGCCCGAAAAAATCAAAAAGGCCGACCGCGCGATCTGGGAGGCCCGAATGTTGACCCACCGTCAGGGTTTCGGCACCTGGCCGGTCGACAACATTTTGCGGCAGACGCCCGAAGCGGTTGAACAAGTCAAGAAGGAAACGGGCGTAACGGTTCTTGTGTCGAAATGGGACAAGAAGGCGCTGGCCAAGTACGCCGACTGCGAAAAGATCGACGTTTCCACGCAATTGATCGATGCCCTGAACCCCAACGAGCGCCAGCGTCGCCATGCAATGGGCATGTTGAAGGTCAAGCCCCTGGGTCCCCAGGAGCTTGAGGAAGTGCTGAAAAAAGAAGCCGGCAAGCATTATCTCCCGCCGCCGGAAGACAAAGAGTAAACTCCGTAACCGGCCGGAACGCGTTCTTATACCCGGCGAATCGCTTGGGGAGAATGTTCGGGCGCCGCGGGCTCGGAGCGATGGTGGGGGCCGCCGCGGCCGAGGTCCATATCCTCGCCGAAATAGAATTTGCGAGCCTCGGGATTGGCCAGGACTTGCTCCGGCGTGCCCGAACAAAACACCTTGCCGTTGCGAATGAGATAGGCGCGGTCCGTGATCTGAAGCGTCTCGCGGACCTGATGGTCGGTTATCAGGATAGCGATGCCCTGGTCGCGCAAGCGACGGACGATCTTCTGGATGCTGACGATCGTGACCGGGTCGATTCCCGTGAACGGCTCGTCGAGCATGATGATCCGGGGATTGGAAACGAGCGCTCGGGCAATTTCCAATCGCCGGCGTTCGCCGCCCGATAGCGACATGGCGATGTTCTTGCGAAGTCTCTTGATGTCGAATTGTTCGAGCAGTTCATTGCACCGGGCGCGCCGCGCCTTTCGATCGAGCTGGCCGAGCATTTCCATCACGCCCAGCAGGTTTTTCTCGACCGACAGCTTGCGAAACACACTCGATTCCTGTGCCAGATAGCCCATGTGGCCCTCGGCTGCGCGGCGATACATGGGCCAGCGCGTGACGTCCTTCCCGCCCAGCATTACCTTGCCCGCGTTCGGTTCGATCATACCGCACGTCATGCGGAAGGAGGTCGTCTTGCCGGCGCCGTTGGGTCCGAGCAGCCCGACGATCTCGCCGCGCCCGACATTGAAGTCGACGCCGTCGACGACCCGGCGACCGCCGTAGATTTTAACCAGTCCTTCGACTTCCAGCATGGGAGGCTTGGGGATTTGGGGATTGTGGATTCAGGGAGCTATCGCACGAATTCCATTCGTTTGAAATTGGGGAAGAAAGGAAACGGAATGGTCTTGCCGAAAATGGACACCTCGTCCCACGAATGGGGCCAGTAGATGAACATGGCCTTGCCGACCAGCAACTCGCGGTCGACGTAGTACTCGGGATATCCCCAGAGACGGCTGTCTTTGCTCTGCGCGCTGTTGTCGCCGAGCATCAAGAATTGGTCGTCGCCCAGGGGAAACTCGACGGCTCGCATCGACCGTTCGGAGAACGCTTCCTGCCACCGGCTCGGGTCCGAGAGGAACGCGGCGACCGACTCGGGCGTGCAAGTGACGCCCAAGTAGACGCCCGGCGTACGATAGTCGCACAATCCCCCGCGAAAGCCGTCGGTGCTTTCGACGGCGATGTAGTACAGGTCGCGGAGCACTTGCACGTGGCTGACGCCCACGTCGGCCCCGACGGCGGCGATGCCGACCGGTTCGAGATCGGCCTGGGTGGGAATCGTGTTGTCGAACGGTCCGTAGGTCGTCGGTCCGTCAAATTGAACGAGGCGGCCGTCGATCCAAAGGCGGAGCTGATCGTCGACGTTGGCGAACAGGATTTCGTAGGTTCCCGGCCGAGTGATCGGGGTTGCGCCGGTCCGTTGGAATGCGTCGCCGGAGATAGATAGTCGGGCCTGGCCGTCGGCCAGATCGACGCGGCACTGCATCCGCCGGCCGCCTTCGACCAGTTCGAGAACTAGCTGGCCCTTGGCCTCGCGCGCCTCGACGGTGCACGAGACGGCCAGATCGCCGACCCAATGGAGTCCCGACACCTGAGTCTGGGGCATCGGCGGGTTGGCCTCGACCCCATC
>JAFGAY010000322.1 GCA_016933425.1 Pirellulales bacterium | reverse complement strand
CGAAAGCAGCGACTATTCCACGCTACTTTCGCGGAGCGAAAGGCGACAATCCCGCCGACCGGCCCTTTCCGCAACAGAAACTATTTAGCCGTCGAGCCTGGTCGCCAGGTACTTCAAACGGCTTTACGAATAGTCAAACACGCGACAAACACAAGGGTGATCTCATGCGGCTGACGCTTCGCACGCTGCTGGCTTATCTGGACGACATTCTCGAGCCGGAGGACGCCGAGGACATTAGCCATCGCATCCAGGAAAGCGAGGTGGCCTCGGCCCTGATGCACCGGATTCGCGACGTGATGCGGCGTCTGCGGCTCGAGGCGCCACAGGTCGAAGAGACCCGCACGGGCCCCGACCCGAACACGGTGGCCGAGTACTTGGATCATATATTGCCTGACGATCGGGTGCCCGATTTTGAGCGGATATGCCTGGAATCGGACATGCACCTGGCCGAGGTGGCTTCGTGTCATCAGATACTTGCCTTGGTATTGGGCGAGCCGGCCGAGGTCGACCCGACCAGCCGCGAGCATATGTACGCATTGCCCCAGGTGGCGGCCGAGCTTGAAGCGATGGAAGCCCAAGCGTCCGAGGAGGCCGGCGGCGACGGCCGCACGGGCGCAGCGCCGCCCCCAACGCCTCGGCGGCCGCGGCCCGTAGTTCCCGACTATCTCCGCGAGCCGTACGGCCGGCGTCGTCCTTTTCCGTGGATCACGGCTGCCGTGGTATTGGTTGGCATGATCGCCATCGGCGTGATGGTGGCGCGTCACGCCGGTTGGTTGGGCGGCAGCGGAAAAACGATCGCCCAGGAGGATACGCCTACCGGTCAACCGGCGACCTCGACGGCCGTGCCCGGCGAATCCGAGGAGCCTGGTTCGGCCGAGCCGGCGGTAGTGGAACCTCCGCCGGAAGCACAAGAGCAGCTCGACGCGGAGCCAATGGTCGCGCCAACGACACCGGTACCGACGCTGCGCGAGCCGGGCGCGGCGGCCGAACCGACCGGCGATGTACCCCCCGCTCTGAATCAGCCGCCCGGGGTGAACGAAGTCGCGCCATTGCCGCCGGCTGCTGCCGAGGGCATGGAGTCGGCGATCCCGGCCGATCCGGGTGCTCAGCCCGACGCGATTCCCTCCGCGCAGCCGGTACCGGCCGAGCCGGGCGGGGCCGAAGGCGGTCGGACCGCTCCGGCGGCCGTCGACGCGCCCGGCGCCGCACAGCCGGCCGAACCGAGTAAATTACCGCATTTAACCGGACCGCCCGACGCCGGCCGGGCCGAACCCGACGCCGAAGCGCCGCAGCACGTGGGCCGCTTCGTGTCCGACGCGGCCGAACGGCAACTGTTGCTCCAATGGAATCCCGAGTCCCGCGCTTGGGATCGCACGCCGGCTCAAGGGATTCTCGTATCGGGCAGCCATTTGCTGTCGCTTCCCGCGTTTCGTCCCTTGGTTGCCACGACCGCCGGGCTGATGATTCAGCTCCGCGACGGCACCCAAATCGGCCTGGAAACGGTTGAAGGGGAAGACGTGCCCCGCGTTGCGTTGAAATATGGACGCATGGTCGTCAACACGGTGGGTAAACCCGAGGCTCGGCTGCGGTTGGACTTGGGTGATCGCTCGGGCACGCTCGTATTCGTCGACCCGGAATCAAGGGTCGCCGTCGAGATGACCCGCGCCCTGGTCGCGGGTTCGAATCCCGAGAAGGACCCGGTGGAGCAAGTCGTGATTCTTCACGTACTCAGCGGGCGGCTGGTCTGGGAATCGGGGGACGGGGCGGCTCCTATCGAGTTGAAAATCCAGTCGCAATTGACGCTGAGTCCCGCCGGCGTCGAACCCGTCGAGGACGTCGAGGCGTTTCCGAAGTGGATTGTTTCGGACACGGTCGCCAGCCTCGATCGTTCGGCGGCTAAAGCCCTGGAAGAAGCGGTTCCGGTTGGTCGGCCGGTGACCCTGGGCCTGAAGGAACTTCTCGACCATCGACGGATCGAAGTGAGGCGTTTGGCCTATCGATCCTTGGGTTATACCGGAGAGTTTGGCCCCTTGGTGGACGGGTTGAATCGGGCCGAGCAGAAACCCCTCTGGAATTGGACCGACCAGATCGAGGAACTCCGCGATGCGCTGGCTCGAGGTCCCGACGTTGCGAGTCAGATCCGCGCCGCCCTGGCACGCGCTTATGGGAGCGACGGGCCCAAACTCTATCGCATTTTATGGGGTTATACGCCCGCACAATTGACCGAAGGCCAAGACGTGGAGCTGGTCAAATCGCTTGCCAGCGATACCTTGGCAATGCGCGTCGTGAGTTTTTGGACGCTCAACAAAATCACGGCGCTGGGACTTTACTATCGTCCGGACGATCCGCCGACGAAGCGTCAGAAGGCCGTCAACGCTTGGGAAAAGCGACTCGAAGACGGTGAAATACGGTTCAAGGCGGCGCGTGGTCGGCGATCGCGACCGCGCGGGGGCCCAGAAAATGGCCCCAGCGACGAAGAATCCGCACAACCGGCCGCTGATTCCTCCCCGCCGGCTGGTTCCTCGGATCAATAGGAAACCGCATGGATGGGTTGTTTTGGCCTGAAATTTGGGTTGTGATCCATGCCATCCGATCCGGCGCCACTTTCCAATCGGGACATGTCCGAGGGTCATGGCGTGCCCGGGCAGCGTTATTGGAGTCGTATTTCCGAGGGTCATGGTTTCCCCCCGTATAATCCCCCTTACGTCGCGAGGATAAAAAGCTAGACTGAAGCGGAGGGGTATGCCCTTGATCGGGGGTCGCTGAATTTGCGTTTGCCCATCCCGGCTGGCTTCGCTAGAATGATTGGCTTCATTTCCAAGGTGAAGCAGCCGTCCCCCTGGAACAACCTACCGAAGGAGCTGACACCGTGCAGATCAAGATTTCAGCCCGGCACGGGACTCTGAGTGACGCAACCCAAGCGAAAATCCAAGAGAAAGCGGAAAAACTTACCCGTTTTTACGAACGCATCACGGCGATCGAGGTGACCGCCGACCTGGAGCACCGCGAGACGCCGGTCGTCGACGTTCGCGTGTCGGCGGAGCACATCAGCGATTTCGTTGCCCGAGAGCAGGCCGAAGACCTGATGGCGGCCATGGACGCCGTGCTTCATAAGCTCGAGCAACAGATTCGCAAGCACAAAGAGAAAATTCAAGATCGTCATCGTGGATCGGGCCATCGGCAATCGGCCGCCCCGAGCAATCCGGATTTAGTGGACTCGTGACGCGCCCGGTGGCGCAATCACGCCGCTGGAATCCATCGAGAGATGACGCATCGACGAGGAGTGAAGAAAGGAGAACGGTTGAATGAAGTTCGCCGATTTTATTTGTCGTGAGGCAATTCGGGCGGATCTGACCGCCGACGATAAAGAAGGGGTCATCCGCGAAATGGTCCAGACGCTGTTGGACGCCGGCAAAATCAAGCCGGACGAACAAGAAAGCATCGTCAAAGCCATCTTGAAACGGGAGGAGTTGGGCAGCACGGGCATCGGCCGCGGCGTGGCCGTCCCGCACACCAAACACCCGAGCGTCGATCAGCTTGTTGGCACCGTGGCCATCAGCCGCGAAGGGGTTGATTTCCATAGCCTCGACGGGGAAAAAGTCCAGTTGCTCTTCTTGCTGATTTCCCCCCCGGATCGGCCCGGCGATCACCTGCGAGCGCTCGAAAACATCTCGCGACAATTGCGAGACGACACGTTCTGCAGGTTCTTGAAGCGTTCGAAAAGCGCCGACGACATCCGGCAACTGCTCGACGAAGCGGACAATAACCAATTCGGAGCTTGACGCGTCGGGCATCCCCTCGCGAGGCCGCTTGACCTCTCGGTTTTTTTCTGCCGGCCGCGCGCTGATCGACGGAATAACCCGGAAGACGCCGGCAGCGAGGTGCTTGTCCCCGTTTTGCACGAGCTTCCCAAGAGAATAAACGAAACGGCCTCTCCCAAGATCGGCGGGCGACGACCCCATGGCGGAAAACGAAGCAACTCGAACCGTAACCGTGACTAACTATGAAGGGGTCCATCTGCGCGCCGCCACGTTGCTGGGAAGTTTGGCCCAACGGTTCGACTCGACTATTTCCGTGGCCAAGGGAAACCACGTGGTCGACGCCAAGAGCACGCCGCTTCAATGGCTTTCGTTGGGCGCGGGCCAGGGCGAAGTGCTCGTGTTGAAAGCGGTCGGGCAGGACGCCGCCGAGGCCGTCGACGCGCTGGCCGGCATGTTGGCCGCCCACTTCGAGGAAACGTCCCACCGCTGCCACGACGACGCGAGCCAGGCGCCCTCGGGCGAAGAGCGGGGCAAGGGGGGATAGAAACATCATGCAGGAACTGCAAGGCATCGCCGTGAGTCCGGGGGTCGCCATCGGCGAAGCGCTGGTGGTCGACAACGAAGGATTTCGCATCCCGCGGCGGTTTCTCGCGCGCGACGCGGTCGACAGCGAATTGGAACGACTCGACAAGGCCATCGACGCCGCCAAGAAGGAGATCGAGCGCAACCGCGACGCCGTTTCCGAAGAACTCGGCAAGAAATACGGCGCCATTTTCGAAGCACACCTTCTCATGCTCGACGACTCGCAACTCCGCGGCGAGCTCGAGGACATGATCCGCCAGCGGCACTACACGCCCGAGTACGCGGTCTGCCGCGCCCTGCGCCGTTACGCCCAGGTTTTTCAGCGGCTCGAGAGCAACTATCTGGCCCAACGCGCCACGGACATTTTCGACATCGAGAAACGGCTCTTGCGGCATTTGCTGGGCCGCCGCCGCGAGGAGTTCGCGCAGCTCGCCTCGCCGGCCCTGGTCCTGGCCCACAACCTCACGCCGAGCGAAACGGCCAATTTGAGCCGCGAGTTTTGTCTCGGGTTCGTCACCGAGATCGGCGGACTCGGCAGCCACACGGCGATCGTGGCCGAGGCCCTCGAAATTCCGGCCGTCGTCGGCACCGGCCCATTTCTCACCGAAGTTTCCGGCGGCGATCTGGTGATCATCGACGGGTACAAGGGATTGGTGATCCTGCATCCCGACGAGGAGACGATTGCCCGATACCGCCACGAGGTTGAGCAGAATCGTTCGTTGGCGACCCGGCTCGAAGGCCTGCGCGATTTGCCGGCCGAGACGACCGACGGCGAGCGGGTCGAGCTTTTCGGCAACATCGAATTTCCCTACGAGGTCGACCACTGCATGCGACGCGGGGCCGACGGCATCGGGTTGTATCGAACGGAATTTCTTTACCTGGGAGCCGAAAGCGAGCCGGACGAGGAGGTTCATTACGAGGCTTACCGCCGCGTGGCCACGACGATGGGCCAGCGGCCGGTCACGATTCGCACCTTCGACATGGGCGCCGACAAAGTCAGCCACCTGCCCGCCCCGGAAGACGAAAAGAATCCCTTCCTGGGGCTGCGGAGCATTCGTTTGGCGCTGCGCAACCTGCCGATGTTTCGCACGCAGCTTCGCGCGATTCTTCGCGCGAGCGTCTTCGGCAACGTCAGGATCATGTTCCCGCTCGTGTCGACGCTGCTCGAACTCCGCCAGGCCAAAATGGTGCTGGCCGACATGATGGAGGACCTCGACGAGCGGGGCGTCAAATTCAATCGGGAAATGTCCGTCGGCATGATGGTCGAGGTGCCCGCCGCGGTGCTGATGCTCGATCATTTCGCCGATGAAGTTGAATTTTTGAGCATCGGGACCAACGATCTCATTCAATATACCCTGGCGGTCGACCGCAGCAACAAGGACGTGGTTGGGCTGTACAATGCCTCGGATCCCGCGGTGTTGCGGCTCATCGACATGGCCCTGGAAATCGGCCGCAAGAAGTCGATTCCGGTCGATCTTTGCGGTCAAATGAGCGGAAATCCCGTTTATACGATGTTGTTGCTGGGCATGGGATTGAAGCACTTCAGCGTCACTCCCGCGGCGATTCCCGAGATCAAGAAGGTGTGCCGCAGCGTCACGATGGAGGAGTGTCGCGCGGTAGCCCAGCGCGTGCGCGGCATGGAAAATGCCCGCGACATCCGAAGCTATCTGAAGGAGGAACTCCGCCGGCGCGTGCCCGAGTTGGGCCAGTAGCCGGCGCCGACGATTTGAAGCCAATTTGTCGGCGCGAGTCGCGTGCTCGTCGCACGCGGCCGCGCCAAAGAGCGTGTTTTGGAATGTGGGAAAAAGTTTCCTTTTCATGGGGAAGAGGTTTAAGGCGAGGGAGTTTTTCGGGCGATTGTGATCCGGCCCCCACCTCCGGCCTGCCTTCCCAAAGAAAAGGCGAAGCATTTCAAGGCTCGTTCCGAGAACCAGATGAAGGTCCCCGGCTGCAACGGCAGCGCCGGGGAAGCGAACCCAAGGTGCCGCCGCGACAATCGCGGGAGAGGATTGCGGCAGGACGTCCATCCGCGAGTCATCCGGCCATGCCTGGATTGTTCCCGGGCCGTCACCATGCAACCACCCGCTCCACAACGCGCGGAACCCACGGTTCGACAGCGAGTACGTATTCGTTTTAGCAAGCAGGGAGATTTGCGACTGATAGGACATCGGGACCTGGTCCGAGCGATGGAGCGGCTTTTTCGCCGCGCCGAGTTGCCCTTGGGAATGAGCCAAGGGTTTCATCCCAAACCGCGGATGAGTTTCCCCGCCGCACTGGCCGTGGGAATCGAGGGTCTCGACGAAATTCTGGAAATCGAGCTGGCCGCCGAGGTCTCCGCCGAGCAACTGCTGGGCCGATTGACCGACCACGCCGTGCCGGGTCTCGCTTTTCACCACGTCGAGATTCTGCCGCCGGGGATCAAGGGCAACAAGGCCCGGGTCGCGCGAGCGACTTGTCAGATCGTCGTGCCGGCCGAGCGGCAACCAGAAACCGCTCGTCGCGTCGCCGCGATTTTGGCCGCCGATTCGTGTCCGATCCAGCGTCCCGGCCGTTCCAAGCCGATCGAACTGCACGAGTTTCTGGAAGCACTGACGTTGACCGAAGGAATTTTATCGATGACCTTGCGTGTGACGCAACAAGGAGCGGCCCCCGGCCCCCGCGACGTGCTCGAGGTCTTGGGGTTGAACGACCTCGAGGCCGGCGGTTCGCGGCTCCGGCGAACGAGGGTCGAGATCGCGTCTTGACGACTTTCCTTCCACGGCGGTTTTTCCGGCAACCACTAACAACTAAGACGTACTCGCCGAACTTGCCGAGCAAGAAAGCGAGCACATGAAACAAGAAATGCTTATCAACGTCGCGCAGCCGGAAGAGTGCCGGATCGCGATTGTTGAGGACGGCGTCCTCGAGGAACTCTACGTCGAGCGAACCGCGCAAAACAACTACGTCGGCAACATCTACAAAGGCGTGGTCATCAATCTGGAGCCGAGCATCCAGGCGGCTTTTGTCGATTTCGGCGTGGGCCGCAACGGCTTTCTCCACGTCAGCGACATCGAGCCGCAATACTTCCGCCAGGGCGGCTTCGATCCCAAGCAGGCTTTCGAGCGGGAGAAAAACGGCAACGGCCGACCCGGCGGTCAAGACCGTGGCCGTCGCCGCCCCGCCGCCCGACCCCGCGTCAAACCGCCCATTCAGGACATCCTCCGCCGAGGCGACCAGGTCCTCGTCCAAGTCACGAAGGAAGGCATCGGCACGAAGGGCCCGACCCTCTCCACCTACATCAGCATCCCGGGACGCTATCTCGTGCTGATGCCGGCGCTGGGCCGCGTGGGCGTTTCCCGAAAGATCGAGGACGAGGCCGTCCGCGTCAAGCTCCGCGACGTCATGCTCGAGCTCGAGCCGCCTCGCGGGCTGGGTTTCATCGTCCGCACGGCCGGCATCGACCGGACCAAGAAGGAACTCTCGCGCGACCTGGCCTACTTGCTGCGATTGTGGAAAGTCATCGTCCGCCGGATCCGCAAGTCGGAGGGACCGACCGACATCTACGAAGAAAGCGACATGATCATTCGGACCATCCGCGACATCTTCAGCAACGACGTCGACACGATCTACATCGACGAAAAGTCGGCCTATGAAAGGGCACGCGAATTTCTCCAGTTGGTCATGCCGCGCTACGTCCACCGGCTGCAACTCTACGAGGGCAAGGAGCCGCTGTTCCACCGCTATCGGCTCGACGAGGAAATCACCAAGATTCAACGGCGAACCGTGCCGCTGCGCCAGGGTGGATCGATCGTGATCGACCAGGCCGAAGCGCTCGTCGCCATCGACGTCAACAGCGGAACGTTCCGCACCGAGGACTCGGCCGAGGAGACCGCGTTCCAGATCAACATCGCGGCGGCCAAGGAAATCGCCCGGCAAATCCGGCTCCGCGATCTGGGCGGCGTGATCGTCAACGACTTCATCGACATGCGCCAGGAACGCCATCGCCGGGGCGTCGAGCGGGCGCTGCGCGACGCCGTGAAACGCGACCGCGCGCGAACCAAAATCCTCCGCACGAGCCCTTTCGGTTTGATCGAAATGACCCGACAACGCATCCGGCCGGGCCTGAAACGCAACGCCTATGCCGATTGTCCGGCCTGCCGTGGGTCGGGCGTCGTGAAGACGCCGGAGAGCATGGCCATCGAAGTGGTTCGTTACCTGATGCTGGCCGGCCAGAATCCCGACATCTCGAAGGTTTCAGTGGCCGTGATCGACGAGGTGGCCAATTATCTGAGCAATCGCAAGCGCCGCGAGCTGGCCCGACTCGAGGACGAGGGCCAGATGGTTGTGCAAATTCTTGGCGTAAAAGGAGTTTCACCGGAGCATTTGGTCATCGAATGCTGGGACAAAGACGGCCGTGAAGTGCGGTTCAACCCGTATTAACCAGGTTCCCAGGTTTTGGTTTCGTCTCCGGCACGGACGAATCACCGGGGCGCAAGATCCTCCTGAAAAACATAGTGCGACAACGGTCGCCATGGTTTACCCAACTCGCGTGGCTTTCCAGGTGGCCGATAAGGGCATATACTGTGGTGTTACGGCTGGCCGAGTGAGCGCGGCTCCTCTCCAAATCGACCTAAGTCATTTTCCTCGAACTTGTTGAAGAAACATGTCGAACCAAGACAAATCGAACCACTGGCGGTTATTGGCGTCGGAAATCGGGGCCGAGACGCCCCCTGAACCGGAGGCCACCGAGCCGCCTCCCACGGTCGAACCGGCCGGCCCGGTCGCTGAGGATTCCAAATCGACTTCCGCAACCAAGCCCGAGCGGCCTCATCGGTCGGCGCGTCCGCCACGGTCGCGTGCCAATTGGATGGAGCTGGCGGAACAGTTGGGCGTGGAGGTTCCGGAGACTCCCGAAGCCGCGTCGGAAGAAAGCGCCGCGAAGGCGACCCGGCCCACGGCGACGGCGCCCGAAGAACCCAACGCGGCCGTCGAACCGCCTGAGTGGTTGGACCATGGGCGGGAGTTGGAAACGTTGGATGAAGTGGTTTTTCCGGTCTCGTCGCCCTCGGCGCCGCGCGCGGCAGTTCCTCGCGGCGAAGACGAAGGGACCGAGGCTGCCGAGGCCAAGTTGCCCAGAAAGCGCAAAAAGCGACGTCGACGGGGCCGCGAATCAAAATCCGCCGCCGAGCCCGCGGTTCGCGAGGAAATGGATGAGGAAGCCGAAATGGAGTCGGTCTATCCCGAGATTGCCGAGGCGGCCGACAAGGAGCCCGCCGACGAGGGCGAACGCGATGCCGAATCCGGCGGCAAGGCTTCAAGACGCAAACGCCGCGGCCGAGGCGGTCGGCGCCGGTCGACCGGCGCCGGCAAGACGTCGGACGACGCGACCAAAAAACGCGATGAGGACGACTTGGACGAAACGGCGAGAGAAACGCGGAAGCGCGGGTCCGGCAGAAGACTTTCGGAGGAAGAAGACGAGGAGGATGAGGACGGAGCGTCTCGGAAAGCGGCCGGCTTCGCACATCGGGGAATTCCGAGCTGGGAGGAAGCGGTTGGGATTGTGATTGGAATCAACCTGGAGAGTCGAGCGAAACGAGGGCCAAGCGAAGGCTCGCCGCGGCCTCGCGGAGGACGCGGCCGTCGTGGCAGGGACAAGGGCAAGGGCTCATCGAAATAAATCCAAGCGCGCGGCCGACGGTTCGCGCACCATCGGCCATGGTGGTTTTTCTTAAACGCGATCTTTGATGCCACGGCGGACGCCCACGATGACGAACGAGCGGGAAATCGTGATCACGGGGGTGGGCGTGG
>JAFGAY010000321.1 GCA_016933425.1 Pirellulales bacterium | reverse complement strand
TTGGCCGCTTCGCGGGTCCGTTCCATGGCTTTGTTGACGGCTTCCTTGTCGGCGTCCTTGAGCTTGTCGGCGTGCTCCTTCACGAGTTTTTCGAGTTGGAAGCACATCGATTCGGCCTGGTTGCGCAGCTCGGCCAATTGGCGTTTCTTTTTGTCCTCGCCGGCGTGCGATTCGGCGTCTTTTTTCATTTTGTCGATCTCGTCCTCCGACAGTCCGGCCGACTGCTCGATGCGGACCTTCTGCTCCTTGGCGGTGCCGAGGTCCTTGGCCGAGACATTGAGGATGCCGTTGGCGTCGATGTCGAAGCAGACCTCGATCTGCGGAATCCCGCGCGGCGCCGGCGGAATGCCTTCCAGGTTGAACTGGCCGAGCAGGCGGTTGTCGGCCGCCATTTCTCGCTCGCCCTGGTAGACCTTCACGGTGACGGCCGTCTGGTTGTCGTCGGCCGTGCTGAAGACCTGCTTCCGCTCGACCGGGATGTTGGTGTTCCGTTCGACCAGCTTGGTCATGATGCCGCCGAGCGTCTCGATGCCCAGCGACAGCGGCGTGACGTCGACCAGCACCATGTCCTGGACGTGGCCGGTGAGCACTCCGCCTTGAATGGCCGCGCCGACGGCGACGACCTCGTCCGGATTGACGCTCTTGTTCGGCTCCTTGCCAAACATGGTTTTGACCAACTCCTGGACCTTGGGAATCCGAGTCGAGCCGCCGACCAGCACCACCTCGTCGATGTCGCTGAGCTTGAAGCTCGAATTTTTCCGCTTGGCTTCGTCGAGAACGGTGTTCACCGGGCCGCGACAGCGCTCGATGAGGCTGTCGACCAGTTGCTCGAATTTGGCCCGGGTAATGTTCATCTGCAAGTGCTTCGGCCCGTTGGCGTCGGCCGTGATGAACGGCAGGTTGATGTCGGTTTGTTGCGACGAGCTGAGTTCGCGTTTGGCCTTTTCGCAAGCCTCTTCGAGCCGTTGGAGGGCCATGTTGTCCTTGCGTAGGTCGATCCCCTGCTCCTTTTTGAACTCGTCGGCGACGTAATTCACGAGCCGCTCGTCGAAGTCGTCGCCGCCCAGGTGAGTATCGCCGCTCGTGCTGATTACCTGAAACACGCCGCGGCCCACGTCCAAAAGCGATACGTCGAACGTCCCGCCGCCCAGGTCGAAAACGATGATTTTTTGGGCTTCCTTCTTGTCGAGCCCATAGGCCAGCGAGGCGGCCGTTGGCTCGTTGATGATTCGCGCCACTTCCAGCCCGGCGATCTGGCCGGCGTCCTTGGTGGCCTGGCGTTGGGCATCGTTAAAATAGGCCGGGACGGTGATGACCGCCTTGTTCACCTTGTGGCCCAAATAGGCCTCGGCCGCTTCCTTGAGCTTGCGGAGAATCAGGGCCGAAATTTCCGGCGGCGTGTAATCCCGATCGCTCACCTTGACCTTGAGGTAGTCCTCGGGCCCACCGGTGATCTCGAAGGGAACCATTTTCTCTTCGACGCTCACCTCGCTGTGCCGCCGGCCCATGAATCGCTTGATGGAATAGATGGTCCGCTTGGGGTTGGTAATGGCCTGGCGTCGGGCTGGTTCGCCGACCAGCGTTTCGCCCTTATCGGTGAAGGCGACGACGCTAGGCGTCAGCCGGTTGCCCTCGGCGTTGGCAATGACCTTGGCGTCCCCCCCTTCCATGACGGCCACGACGGAATTCGTGGTGCCCAAGTCGATCCCGATGATTTTTTCGCCTTCACGTGCCATGGTTTGTGTTCCTTTCTCCGAATGCGATGTCCGCGTAAGCTCCCGGCGTTTCCTCGTGGGATGGCGACGAGAACCGGTTCATGTCTTTTTCAACGACCGACGCCCCACGACAAATGCGAGCCGTGACAACGCGGTCCTTGTCCTTAAGGGGGATTGCAAAGCCCGTGCCGATCCGGCCAGGACGCGGTGACTCTCCCTAAATATATGACACATAATTGTTTGTGCGTTTTATGCGGGGGCAGCCGAGTTTCAGGTTACGACAAATCTCAAAGGTTGCCTGCCATTTTGACATGAATCCACGCTATAGAGGGGATATTTGCGTCGCGGTACCCTGAGCGTTGACAGACGCTGGGCTCAACCGCTACAAGAGTACATGTCTTCCAGGGCCAATTTCGGGCACGCTCCAGGGCCATGAAAAAGAGCTTCATGGGAAGAGGGGGTGTGGTATTTTTCCATTGGCGCCGGAACACATGGTTCCAATGACCCCAACAGGACGACATCGGGGGATATATGGCAAAAAAGAGCACCAAGAAGACGGCTCCCGTCGGCTCACGACTGCCGGGCCGCGCATCCGAAACGGCCAAACTCCACAAACAACTGTGCAAAATCGACGCCGCCATTCTCGACGCCGTCAATGATCGCGCCAAACTGGTGCGGCAGATCGCCGGCAACCCGGCATCCATGGAAGGTTCACGTCTGGTCGAAAGGGATTTCCAGGAAAACCCCGCCTGGGTCAAACGTCACAACCGCGGTCCCCTGGATGATTTGACCGTCGTCGCCGTGTTTCGCGAGATACTCAGCGGATGTCGCCATCTGCTCCGGCCGCGCCGCGTGGCCCACCTCGGGCCGCAATACAGCTACAGTCATCTGGCGGCCATCCAACATTTTGGACAGACGGTCGAGCTGGTTCCCGTGGGAACCATCGCCGCCGTGTTCGAGGAAGTCGACCGCGGGCACGCCGACGTCGGGCTTGTTCCCATCGAAAACTCCACCGACGGCCGTGTGGCCGACACGCTCGACATGTTCACTCGCTTGCCGGCGCGGATTTGCGGCGAAGTCGAATTGCCCATCCATCACGCGCTTCTGGCCAAATGTTCCCGGGGCGAAGTCCGCGAGGTCTACAGCAAGCCTCAGGCGATTTCCCAGTGCCGCAATTGGCTTGCCAAGCACCTGCCCGGGGCTAGGGCCGTCGAGGTGACCAGCACGTCGACGGCCGCCGAATTGGCCGCCGAAAAACCGGGAGCCGCCGCCATCGCCAGTCTCCAGGCCGGAATCCGCTACGGTCTCGACGTGCTCGCCCAGCAAATCGAGGACAACGCCAGCAACGTCACCCGATTCGCCGTTATCGGCAAGGAACCAGCCCAGCGAACGGGCAACGACAAGACGGCCATTATGTTTCAGCTCGAAAATCGAGCCGGCGCCCTGGCCGAGGCACTGAATATCTTCAAGCGAAGCCGGGTCAACCTGACGTGGATCGAGTCTTTTCCGATTCCCGGCACCGACCGTGCATACTTGTTCTTCGTCGAGATGGAAGGCCACGAAAACGACCTGACCATCCGCCGGGCGACCGCCGCTTTGGCCCGAAAGGCCGTCCGCATCAAAACCCTGGGTTCCTTCCCGGCAGCCCCGCGACCCACAGCTAAAAAAACGGAGTAGCCCTATCCACCCAAGCGGGTGGTGGCCTTGTGTTCCCGGGCCAAGGGACCATAATACAGGGTTTCACCTGGAAGCCAGTCGTTAGCCGCCGCGATTGCGCGGCGTCCAAATACGCATCCGCTTTTTTCCAGCGGCCATTCACGTTGAGGGAGTAACACCGTGCGACGTCCGTTTATTGCCGGCAACTGGAAGATGAATCTCGACCGCCAGACGTCGGTGGCGCTGGCCTCGGAATTGAGCCGCCGCTTGGGCGACTGGGCCGACCATAAACAAGTCGACGTGGCCGTCTGCCCGCCAAGCTGCTATATCGACGTGGTTGTCTCGGCCGTCGATCGAAATCTCCTGGGCGTCGGAGCCCAGAACCTGTATCACCAGC
>JAFGAY010000320.1 GCA_016933425.1 Pirellulales bacterium | reverse complement strand
TTCTCCCGAATCAAAGCATCCGATGGAAAGAGAGCCATCCATGGAGAAGGCCTACAGAATGTCCCGTTGGGTGGCCCGCCTCGGAGCCGCCGCCTTGGCCCTGGCGGCACTGGTCTGCATCCTCCCAACGGCATTACTCGGGGACGATATCCTGACCCTTGAGGAACTCCGGACGCTGCGCGAGGCGGCCAAGCACCAACAGCGGAATTTAATTTACAACAACGACGGCGGCGACGTAATCGACACCTACGATCACACGCCCCAAGGGTTGCTCGACGTGCAAACTTCGGGAATCGCCGGCACGCAGGCCGATTCGCTCTACTACGTGTCGCGCAGTTCCGGCTTCGGGCTGTTCACCCACAATACCCAGGTCGGTGAGATTTTCACGAGCACGGGCGGGCGATACTTCAACAACATGACGCAGGATCTCATCAACCAGGGCACCGATACCGTCGAGGTGATGAACAACTTCGCCCACGCCAACAACATGGAGTTTGTCTGGTCGATGCGGATGAACGACACGCACGACGCCAGCGGCGAGTCGTATCTGTACGCCTTTCCGCAGCTCAAGGTGGACCATCCCGACTGGCTGATGGGCACGATCAACGATCCCCCGGCCTATGGCGCCTGGTCGGCCATCGACTATGGCGTGGCCGAGGTCCGCAATCTGGCATTGGCTTATGTCCAAGAGGTTTGCCAAAACTACGACGTCGACGGCGTGGAACTCGACTTCTGCCGCCATCCGTATTTCTTTCGCTCGCACACCGAGGGCGGGACGGCCACCGACACGGATCGTGGCCAGATGACCCAGCTTATGCGAGACATCCGAACGATGACCGAACAGGTGGGGATGCAGCGAGGCCGCCCGATTTTGGTCTCCGTGCGCATCCCGGATTCGATGGGCATTTGCAGTGGCATCGGGCTGGACGTGCCCCAATGGCTCCAGGAAGGCCTTGTCGACACGATGGCCGTCAGCGACTACTACCAGGCCGAGGATTGGAGTGCGTCGGTCGCCCTGGGCCATCAGTACGATGTGCCCGTCTATGCCTGCTTGGCCGAAAGCCGCATGAGCGGCGCCGCGGGCGTGATCCGCGACTCCTATGAATCCTATATGGGCCGGGCCAGCGCCGCCTGGGCTGAAGGCGTCGACGGCATCTACATGTTCAACTTCTTCGACGATCACAGTCCCTTGTGGGACATGGCGGGCGATCAAGCGACATTGGCGGGTGTCAATAAGGTTTACACGACGGACGCGCGCGGCTTCAGTTATATGCCCGGCGCGATCGTCAATGGGATGAGCTATCTGAATCGAACGGTCGTTACGCCCGACCACACGATGACGATTGCTCGCGGCCAGTATCAAGACATTCCGTTGACGATTGGCGACGATCTTTCAGGCTACTCGTCGTCGGAGGCCCGCGTGAAACTTCGCCTGCAAGTCGCGAATTTGACAAGCCCCGACAACTTCCGAACGTGGCTGAACAACACGCTGTTGACTGGGGGCGCGCTCGCCAACGGCTATCTGGACTACATGGTCCCTCTGTCGCTGGTGAACCAGGGTTCCAATACATTTCGGCTCAACAACCAGTACTCCTCGTCACAGGCCGTGACGCTCCAGGATCTGTTGGTTTACCTGAGTTTTCGGCCGACCGGCTTTCGCGACCCCACGCTCGAAGAGGCTTTTCTGACGGGCAGCCCGGCGGATCCGGCGAAGGGCCAGTACGCGGTCGGGGCGTTGGTCAACGGTTCCTCGCCCACCGTCGAGCCATTCCTGGGCAACTGGGTCCAAGGGCAGGGCGCCCACCCGGAATGTTATCAGGTGGTTTCGACGGGCCTCGCCTACTCAGACATGGACACGCGAGACGGAGCTGTGCGGTTCCAGTCGTCCACGGCGATCTCGGGCAAGGAGAACGTCCTGCGCGCGTTCGACGCCAGCGACGTCACCACCGAGGACACGGTGTTCTACATGGCCGGACTAATGAGTTTTGACGGAAATTTTTCGACCAGTTCCACCTCCCTTGCCCTGACGGGCCTGTTGAACGCCGAGGAGGGCGACCCAAGCGTTTCTTGGACCATCGGCATTCAGTGGGGATTCCGGGGCGACGGGGCGGGCGGCGTGGATGCGGTGGTGCGCTATCGCGACGAAGCCTCTGGCAATCCGATCGTCACCAATGTCGTTGGTGACAACGTGACGGCGGGCACCCATCTTTTCGTCGCGCGCGTGGACGTGGACTACACCGGCAATTCGACCGACAACGTCATGGTGTGGTTCGATCCATCCGACACCTGGAGCGAGGCGGCCGCGTCGCTGGGTTTTGACGCCGCATGCTGGTTGCTGCCCTCGACCGACCCGAATCGCCTGGTCGATACGCTCGTATTCAGCACGACCAATGTGGGCGCGAACGCCGCCGTGTTGTTCGACGAGATCCGCATGGGTGCATCGTGGGGCGACCTGTTCCTGCCTCTAACCGGCACACTCCCGGGCGACGCCACCGGCGACGGCCGCGTCGACCAGGACGACGCCTCGATTCTGGCGGCTCATTGGGGAACGTCCGGCGCCTCGTGGGGCGACGGCGACTTCAACGGCGACGGCGTGGTCAATGCGGCCGATGCTTCGATTCTGGCGGCCAACTGGACGTCGACCGCCGAAACCGTCGCCACGACCGTGCCCGAGCCGCATGCTTTTGCGATGGTTCTTGGTTTGTTGATGAGCGTGGGCATGCTGCTCGGAAAAAGAGGGTGACAAACGGAGCACTTCTTTCGAGAAGTTTGTGCCGGATATGGCGGACGCGACGGAGCGCGTCTCTCCACATGGA
>JAFGAY010000049.1 GCA_016933425.1 Pirellulales bacterium | reverse complement strand
CTACCGACACACACATTGTCAGGCACAGCCTGACCTACGGAACGTAAAGAACCGCATCCATGACGATTGACATTCAACAAATCGTGCTCGAGGTGATCGCCGAGATCGAACGGCAACGCGGTTGCGCGTGTCCGTCGGGCGAGGCGCCGGCGGCCGATCGTATGGAGACGAAATCGGCCCCAACGACGGCGGCGGCCGAATCCTCCGCGGCGCGCACGGACGGCGACGAATTGGTTGTTTGCTCTCGCGTGGTGAGTCTGACCGAAATCGGCGACCGGCTGGGCCGCATTCGCCGGCTGGTCGTCCGGCCCGGCGCGATTATCACACCGGCCGTGCGCGACGCGCTGGCCGACCGCAACATTACGGTGATTCACGGCGCGATCGACGGCCCCGCCGCGACGACGGCGGCGAAAATCATGCTTATCGCGGCGCGGACCACGTACGACGCGGCCGCGCTGGCCGGAGCTTTGAGTGGCGAAGGACTTGCCGTCGAAATACAAACGTCCGACTGCTTGATCAGCGTGGCCGACTTGCTAGCCGCTCGGGTCCGCGACGGCGCGACGCTTGGCGTGGTCCTCACGCGGGACGCGGCCGCCGCGTTGTGCCTGGCCAACCGGCTGCCGGGGGTTCGCGCCATCGGCGCCGCCGATCCGGGCGCCGCGGCGGAATCGGCCCGCGCCGTGGGGGCCAACGTGCTCGTGATCGACCCGCGAGGCAAGGGCATCTTCCCGTTGAAACAAACGATCAGTGCTTTCGGCCGGTCCGGCCCATGGCCGTGCCCCAAGGTGCTCCAGCCGCGACTGGGATAATCAACCGTGGGCCGGATTATGCTCCGGCGACATTACGTAGGCCGGGTCGCGACCCGGCAATGATACGCGAGATAAAAGAAACCAACGAAACATGCGAATCGGCAAGGTCATTGGCACTGTAACGCTCAACCGGCGACATCCGAGCCTGGCCGGCGGACGGTTCAAGCTGGTCGTGCCCTTGACGCTCGACGATTTGCTCGGCGACGGCCCTGGGCGGGCCGACGAATTGACCGTCTACGACGAACTGGGGGCCGACGTTGATTGCTACGTCGCGGTGAGCGAGGGCCGCGAGGCCGCCATGCCGTTCTACCCCGACCGCAAACCACTCGACGCCTATGCCGCGGCGATCCTCGACGCCATCCACGTTGAACCGATAGAAACCACAGATGGACACAGATAGACACAGATGGATACTGATGGACTAGTGAAGGCAATCGAGAGCAACCATCAAGGCGACGCTCCGACACCCCACCTTCCACTTCCTCGTCCGTGTTCATCCGTGTTCATCCGTGGTTCCAAAGAAAGAACTTAAAACGAACCGAGCCCAATCATGACCAACCTGCACAAAATCAAGCAAGAAATCTGCGACATCGGCGACCGCATCTACAAAAAAGGCTTCGCCGCGGGCAACGACGGCAATATCAGCTATCGGGTGAGCGAAAAAGAAGTGGTCTGCACGCCGACGCTCATTTCAAAAGGTTTCATGAAGCCCGAGGACCTGTGCGTCGTCGACATGGACGGGAACCAGCTTTCGGGCCGCCGCAAGCGAACCAGCGAAATTCTGCTTCACTTGGCCATCATGAAGGATCGACCCGAGGTCAAATCGGTCGTCCATTGCCACCCGCCCCACGCAACCGCTTTTGGCATCGCGCGGGAACCGATTCCGCAGTGCATCCTGCCCGAGGTCGAGGTGTTTCTCGGCGAGGTGCCCATTGCCCGCTACGACACGCCCAGCAGCCAGAATTTCGCCGACACGATCCTCCCCTTCGTTCAAAAGGCCAACGTTGTCGTGCTGGCCAATCACGGCACGGTGAGCTGGGGCGACACGGTCGAACGGGCCTACTGGTGGACCGAGGTGCTCGACGCCTATTGCCACATGTTGCTCCTGGCCCGAGGGCTTGGTCGGGTCAACTACCTGACCGAACCCGAGACCCGCGAACTGCTCGAAATGAAGAAACAGTGGGGCATGAAGGATCCGCGTCACGAGATGCGGAACTGCGACATCTGCGCCAACGACGTATTTCGCGACAGTTGGAAATCATGCGGCGTCGAGCAACAGGCGTTTACCCCGCCGCACTATACCGGCGCGACCGTCGGCAGCGGCCCCTCGCCCGCCGCGCCCTCGTCCAACGGCCACGCGACCACAGCCGAGCAGGAAGCCCTCATCCAGGCGATTACCGACCGGGTGATGAAGGAAGTGCTGAAACAAAAATAAGAAGTGCATAGTATGAAGCAACCGCGGGC
Organism: Pirellulales bacterium; assembly: GCA_016933425.1. Classification (GTDB taxonomy): domain Bacteria; phylum Planctomycetota; class Planctomycetia; order Pirellulales; family Thermoguttaceae; genus UBA11386. The sequence continues at coordinate 1,438 of JAFGAY010000049.1, read as the reverse complement.
TTTCGTTCGCGGTTATGATGACGAGCATTGACTCGCTTCTTCATTTCGTGTTTCCAGATTGGTATTTCAACCTCCGGTCATCCGGGCTAGTTCACGGAGATACTCGATCGCTTCGTCCACGTCGGGCGCCGCGACGCCGCGTTGGCGACCGGCGTCGTCACACTCGGCCAACAGCTTCAGCTCCTCGAAATCGGGCGAGGCTTCCAGCCGGTGCCGGGCGCGGGCGCCGAGGCGGCCTTCGATCAACAAGTGGCCCTCCATGTGGTGTTGGATGAGCCAGGCCGTCCGTTCGGTGATGAAGCCTTCCAGGGCTTCGAGCCCGGCGGCCGTGTGGTCGCGACGGTCGATCGCCTTGCCCACGTCGTGCAACAGGGCGGCCAGCAAGAATTCCTCGTCGTGGGGCAACTCGTCCCGGGCCAGATCGAACACCTGGAGGCTGTGGTAGAGCACGTCGCCCTCGGGATGGTGCTCGCGGCTCTCCTTGACCTGCTCCAGCGGCAGCAGCAGCGACTCGTAGACCTGGAACCGGTCGAACCGGTTTTCCGCTTCGAGCACAACATGGTCGAGCGGCACGTCGGGGCGTTCCTCGGCGAGCCGTTGTTCGAGCTCGGCGATGCTCGCCCGCTCAATCGCCTTGCCGGTGATCGAGCTTTTAAAAACGTAATGGGCTTTGCCGGCCGGGTAGATGGTCAGCTCGAAGGGGAATTCGTCGTGGAAATGCACGTGCGTGAAAACGCGCTCTTCGCCTTGTTTGCGGACGCGTTTTCGCTCGACGTCGTGAGTGATTCCCTCAGCTTCGAGCGCGCCGCACACCCCTTCGACACTGTCGGAAAAAACGTGTAGGTCGATGTCGGAGCCGGCCCGAACGTGGCCAGTCCATGTGCTGCCGATGAGCCGAGGACGGAAGGCTCGCAGTATCCGCATCACGCGCAGCGCGGCAACGCGCATGCGCCAGAGGTTTTCGTGCTGCCGCCGGCCCTCATGAAGCCGGGCCAGAGCCAGGATTTCATCGCGGATTTCGCGATTGCTGGGTAGATCGCGCGGCTTGACCTCGCCGCCGGCCACGCGCCGGGCCGCCTTGAGCTTGGCCCGATAGTACTCGCTTTCGTCACGAGCATACATCAGCCGTGCCGCCTCGAAGGCGATCCGGCGACGCAATTTTTCGCTTGCCATGAATCGATGCGCCGAAACCAAGCCATTCGATGCGGCGCTAGGCTCCATGAATTATACACAATCCAAAGGCGCCCGCCAACATCTTGTTTCGGCCGGCGGGAAGAGGTACGATTGGGTTTGATATTAAGACCACGAAAGACACAAAAGGCACGAAAAACAAGGGGGGAAACGAGCAACGCGCCGATATTTCGCGTATTTTGTGTCTTTCGTGGTCAAATTCCCTTCGTGATCTCCGCGCCCTTCGCGGTAAAAAAATGGACGACCT
>JAFGAY010000319.1 GCA_016933425.1 Pirellulales bacterium | reverse complement strand
GTGACGGCCACGACGGAGCGTGGCCCTCCACTTGGAGGGACGCGCTCCGTCCCGTCCGCCATGGACGGCACAAACTTTTATTGGCTTTTACACGGCCAATAAACCGAGGCCGACCAACGGGAGGCCGGTAAATGGGCCAGATACATTGGCAGAACGGGTCATTATCCACTCAAACATCAATAAGAGGAAACACTAGGTCGGATGCCGGCTGAGGCTGAAGATGGGGAGCATCAGGGCCATGCCAATGCCGCCGACGACCACGCCCATCACGGCGATCATGATGGGCTCGATCAGGCTCGTGGTGGTTTTGAGCGAGGCCTCAACCTCCTGGTCGTAGTAGTTGCTGACCCGCTCAAGCACATAGTCGAGCTTTCCGGTCTCCTCGCCGGAGGCAATCATTTGGACGAGGACGTGGGGCATGAGCGGATTGCCGGCCAGGGCGTCGTGGATCCGCTGACCGGCGGTGACCTGGTCGAGAACATGGTCCCACATTTTTTTGTAGTGGATGTTGCCGGCCACTTCACCCGACAGTTCGATCGATTCGACGACGGGCACGCCGGCGGAGATCATGGTGGCCAGGGTGCGAATGCTCCGGCTGATGACGACCTTGCGGTAGGTTTTTCCCAGTAGGGGACAATGAATTTTAGCCCAATCCCAGGCGGCGCGACCTTGCTCGGTGCGACGGCCGACAATCCATGCGACGACCAGGACGACCAGCAATAAAACCCAGAGATACCAGTAACCCAACAACGCGGTGGAGACGCCCATCAGGATTTTGGTCGGGCCGGGCAGCGAGGCTCCCCGGGACTCGAACAAGGGAATGAACTTGGGCATAATGTACGTCAGCAGAAAGATGGTCACGCCCACCGCCGCGACCATCATGACGGTGGGATAGGCCATGGCCGCGCGGACTCGTCCCCGGGTCTCGACTTCCTTGCGCAGATAGCCGGCGATGCGTTCGAGCATTTCCCCGAGACTTCCCGTCGCCTCGGCCGCGCGGACCAGCGAAACGTAGGTCTGGTTGAACTGCTTGGGGTGCTTGGCCAGCGCCGAGGAAAAGTCGCCGCCGGCCTCGACCGATTCCTGAAGATCCATGAGAATTTTGCGGAGCGTGGGGTTCTCTTCCTGGGCGATGATGCCGGCCAACGCGGTTGAAAGCGTGATGCCCGTGTCAACCATGATCGACAACTGACTGGTGGTGTATATGATCTCGCTCTTGGTAACGCGCCGGGTCCAGAGCGGCTCTTCGGCGTGGACGGCGACGTTGAGAACCTCGAAGCCGTCGCGGCGCAATTGCTGCGAGGCGTCTTCGAGGCTGGCCGCTTCGAGGGTTCCCTCGAGGGTCTGGCCCATCGGGTCGCGGACGCGGTAGTCGTAGGTCATGCACACGATCCTTGGTTCTGAAAAAGAGGTTGGCGTCTTATAGTTGCCCGGCCCTTCGGGTGCATTGCACGAAGGGCGTCGGTCCCCTTTTCTGACTTGCGTTATCGTAGATCGCCGGCGATCTGGAAGACTTCCTCGATGGTGGTGATGCCCTCGCGGACTTTCCGGAATCCGTCGTGGCGCAGCGTGATCATGCCTTCCTGCTTGGCGACTTTTTTAATGTTACCGGTCGTTGGGCCGTTCGAGATGACGTCGCGCAGCTCGTCAGTAACCACCAGAATTTCGTGGACGGCGATGCGGCCCTTGAAGCCCGTGTTGCGGCAGTTTTTGCAGCCGACGCCGCGGTAAAACTGTTCGAGGCTGCAATCCATTTGCTCCAGCGCGTGGCGGATGCTCTTCGCCGGCTCGTAAACCTCGCGGCATTTGTGGCAAACGCGACGAACGAGCCGTTGGGCAAGAACCATGTTGAGGGCCGCGCCGATCAGGTAGGGTTCAATGCCCATGTTGACCAGCCGGATGACGGCCGAGCAGGCGTCGTTCGTGTGGAGCGTGCTGAAGACCAGGTGGCCGGTCAACGCCGCCTGGATGGCCGTCCGCGCGGTTTCCTCGTCGCGTATTTCACCGACCATGATGATGTCGGGGTCCTGACGCAACAGGGTCCGAAGCGCCTTGGAAAACGTCAACCCAATCTTGCTTTGAACCTGAAACTGGTTGATCAAGGGCAAGTGGTATTCGATCGGGTCCTCGACCGTGCAGACGTTGTTTTCCATCGTGCTGATGGCGTTCAACGCGGCGTAGAGCGTGGTCGACTTGCCGCTCCCGGTCGGTCCGGTGACCAGCACGATGCCGTTGGGGGCTTGGATCTGCCGGCGAAATTCGGTCAGCACGTCCTCGGCAAAACCCAGGTCCTCGAGATTCAGGGAAACGCTTCGCGTGTCGAGCACGCGGATAACCGTTTTCTCGCCCCGGGTCGTCGGGAAGGTGCTGACGCGCAGGTCGATCTTGCGTCCTTCGAGCAGGACGTGAACGCGCCCGTCCTGGGGCAATCGCCGCTCGCTGATGTCCATCGAGGCCATGATTTTCACGCGGCTGTTGACGGCCGAAAGGAGGTGCTGCGGCACTTCAAGCGATTTGTGCAGCCGGCCGTCGATCCGATAGCGCACGCGGAGGCAGCGCTCGGCCGGTTCGATGTGGATGTCGCTGGCGCCCTCGCGGACGGCATTGAAAATGAGGTAGTTGACCAGCCGGATGACGGGCGACTGGCCGGCGATTTCCTCGACGTCGCCGATATCCTCGATCGCCTCCTCAATCAGCATGACATCGGCCGATTCCGAGTCCTCAATAATGTCGTCGATCACAAAGACCTTGGAATTGGGGAGTGCCGTGATCATCCGCCGGATGTCGCGCGGCGTCGAGGCGACAATGGCCACGTCGAGGTTGGTCAATCCACGGAGTTCGTCGATCAGAAAGAGGTTCGAGGGTTCGGAGACGGCAACGATCAACGTGCCGCGGACGACGAAAAGCGGCATGACCAGATTGTTTTCGATATACTCGCGCGGCAAGACTTCGACCACCTTGGGATCGCACATGCGCGCGTCGAGCTTGGCGTAGGGGACGGCGTATTCCTTGGCGAGGCATTCGACGATTTGGTCCTCGGTGCAATATTCGAGTTCGACGAGCACCTCGCCGAGCAGTTTGTTGCGTCCCCCCTTTTTCTGTTCGCGCAGGGCTACCTGGAGTTGCTCCTCAGTGAGGTAGGCCTCAGCGACCAGTAGATCGCCGAGGCGGCGCGACATGATGGCGCTGGCATTACTCATGGCGGTTTCGTCCGTTCCCCAAATCCCTATTGAAAACTCTTCACCGCGTCGATGACGCTTTGAAAAACGTCGATGTGCTGGTCGATTCGCGTAATCTCGAAAATCTTGCGATTCGTCGCGTTAGTGGCGGCGATTTTGAGCTGGCCGTCCTGCTGCTGCAAGGCGTCCTGACCGTCGAGCAAGGCGGTCAAGCCGTCGCTGTCGAAGTTCTCGGTGCTGTCGACGTCGAGCACCACGTTCTTCCGCTCGAGTGTCGAAAGGTATGTCAAGAACTGCGAGGCCGTGTCGCCGGCCAGTTCCTCGGGAGTATGAACGACAACCACATTGCCAAATATTTCGCTGGGAAGATTCAGCATACTCGCTCCTCATGCAACACGTTTTCGATGGTTTCCAGCAGCATCCGCGGGCTGAAGGGTTTGGGAATCAGTTCGCGGATGTTCAACCGTTGCGCCAGCTCGTCGCCGTGCAGCTCGAAGCCTTTGGCCGTCAACATGAGTACCGGCAGATCGCGGGTTCGCTCGTTCTCGCGAAGCCGGACCACGAGTCCAAGGCCGTCCAGACGCGGCATTTGGTAGTCCGTCACCAGGATGTCGGGACAATCCTCCTGGATCGCGTCCCACGCTTCCTCGCCGTCGGTGGCGATGCGAACGTCGTAGCCGGCTTTCTTAATCTTGAACTCCGCGGCGCGGAGGATCGGAATTTCGTCGTCGCACAAAAGAACTTTCTTGGTCATGGGAGGGCTTCTTGATCCGGGGTTGTGGTTTCGTGGTTCGTGGTTTTATGTTTAGGCCGCTTCCTTACGGGCGCGGTTCGGAATGATCTGGGTTGGGATTGTGCGTGTGATTTCAGGACATTTGCCCGCTTCCGGGAATGGTGACGGTGAACGTGGTTCCCTGGCCCTGTACACTTCGCACGGTGAGCGTTCCGCCATGGACGTCCTCGACGACGTGCTTGGCCAGCGACAACCCCAGTCCGGTGCCCGGGGCCATTCCCTGGTCTTTTTTAACGCGATAAAACTTTTCGAAAACGTGTTTGACGTCTTCCTCGGACAGTCCGACGCCGGTGTCCTCGACCTCGAAGCAGACGTTGGTGTCGAGCATGCGGCTTCGCAGGATGACTCGGCCGCCTTCATGGGTGTACTTGATGGCGTTGGACAGCAGGTTGATGGCCGCCTGCAAGAGCATGTCGCGGTCGGCCAGCAATCCGAGATACATCCGGCTCAGGTCGGCGACCAGGGTGATTTGCTTGGCCTCGGCGGCCGGGCGAACGATGCTGAGCGCTTCGTCGAGGATTTCGTTCAGGGGTCTTGGTTTTTTCTCGACCTTGACGACGCCGGCTTCCATCCGCGCCAAGTTCAACAGGTTTTCGACCAGCCGCTGGAGCCGGTCGGCCTGGCTGGCGATGATCCGGAGAAACTCCCCTCGCGTCGCCTCGTCTTCGGCTTCGCCGTCGGCCAAGAGTTCGACGTAGGCCTTGATCCCCGCCAAGGGCGTTTTCATTTCGTGGCTTACCGACGAGACGAAATCGGCATTGCGGCGCTGGAGAGCTTTCGTCTGTCCGATGTCGCGCAGAACCGCCACCGCGCCGGCCGGCTCGGCCGCGTCTTCCGCGTCGCCCGCCGTTTCGGCGGCCAGTTTGGACGCGGTGACGCGATACCAGGCGGCGTCGCCGGTCGCATTGCCCAGGGCGATTTCATCATTGCAGGTTTCAGCATTTTTGCGGCGCGCGGCCGTCGTGAGCAGATTGACCAGGTTTTCGCAGCGAACCAGTTGGGCAAGCGCGCGGTGTTCGGCCGATTCGACATGGAAGTCGAGCAACGATTCGGCGCTCGGATTGGCCAGGATCACCTCGTCAAAACGATCGATGGCCAGGATGGGCTCTTCGAGGCTGCACAAAATCGACTTGATGCGATCGCGTTCTTCCGTAGCGCGGCGAGCGCGAATTTCGGCCGCGCTGCGGGCGTGTTCGAGTTCCTGGATTTCGGCCGAAACGTCGCCGATGAGAGTGGTCAGCCGCTCGGCCACCTCGGCCAAGGGATGACGTTTGGGGAGGGGAATCAGCCGGGCGCCGATGACCTCGGAGGAAAACTCCGTCATGGCAATGTGGCTGAGCCGGTCGAAATAACGGTGGGCATCCTTGAGGTTCCTCTGGTCGGGCCACACCAAGACAAACGCAGCCCCGGCGGCGACCGCCATGCCCACGACCAGCCCGGTCCATTGCATAAACAAGGATTGCCGGCCGCCCTGCAGTCCGACGAGGCACGCCAGCATCAGGCCGCCCGAGAGCGCCAAAGCCAATCCGGCCAGCAAGTTGCAGCCTTTCACAAAGCTCATCGGGATTCTCTGGTTTACGTCGTTAGTCTCGGCCCGCTTGGCCACGCTGGGAATCGCCGCGCCATCGTTCAGCGAAAACATTCTTCCTCATCCACCTTGTTCGCGCAAGATGGCGACGTCGGTCTTGCCCTGGGGTATCACGCGCGCTCGTCATGCGCCGCGCAAGGAGGTCGACAGCGAGCGATCCTCGCGTGGAACGCGTGGGGCCCGGTGATGGAGCGCATTCCTCACGCCAAGCGTGAGGAACATGGGCACTCACCGAAGCGAGTCGTGCGAGCGGCTTGGAGCCTGACCCGCCAAACTTGGGTCGATCCGTCGCGCCTCGGCGAAACATACCTCGGCGTCGCCGGATTGCCCGAGTTTGTCGTGCGTGCACCCCAATAAAAAGTAGGCCAGCGCATCCGACTTGTCCAACGAAAGTGCTTGCCGTAGCACAAGTTGGGAAGAGAGATAGTCCCCTTGGCGGTAGTAAGCGGTGCCTAGGGTTCGCAGGAGGGGCGTCCAGCAAGGAAAGCGTCCTCGCGACTCCTGGGCGACCGTCACGGCCACCTCGGGACGGTTCTGTCGCAACGCGGCAACAGCGGCCAAGGTGGGAATATGCGGATTGTTTGGCTCCAGCCCAACCGCCTGGCGGAAACCGACCAACGCCCGTTCCAAATCGCCCGCGGCCAAGGCTTCTTCGCCTTGTCGGACCAACCCAGCCGCGTCGGGGCCAGCCGGGGGACAACCGCCGCCGTTGACTCCATCGTTCCTATCGGCACAACCGTCAAGCATGACCATTGTGGATTTTTGCCGGGTCGGAGGAGCCAAACCGCCCGCGTCCTTCGCCTCAATGCCCGATGCGGCAACGACGGAGGACGCCGGGTCGAGGTCGGCTCGCGAGACATCTTGCCCTGAGGAAGTCCCGGGCGAGGTTTCCATGCCCTTCGCCGGGGCGGTTCCGGCAAGAAGGGATCCGTCGGCCAGGGCCGTATTGGTTTGAGCGGCCAGTTTTTCGGCCCGATCGAAATGGGCCCAAGCGTCTTCATGCTGGTTCCGTTCTTCCAGCAAGTGGCCCAGCGCGCGGTGGGCGTCGGGATCATTGGGAAAATCGTCGACGGTCGTTTGTGCCTGGGCAAGCGCTTCGGCGTGCTCTCCCTGGTCGGAAAGCACGACGGCCAACAAGAGCCGGGCGTCGCGATGCCGGGGAACGCGCCGCAGGAGCGACTCGAGCCCCGCCCGGCTATTGCGAAAATCGCCGCGTTCATAGGCGATCCGAGCCGCCTGAAACTCGGCGAAGTTGCGATTTGTCTCGAATTGTTCGATGGCCACGGTGTCGCGATCGCGTTTCTCGGCGGCGATGTCGCCGCCGGGCAGCTTGGGAAGCGGCACCGACCGGCAGCCCGCCGACAAGGCTACTCCGATGAGCATGAGACGGCTTGCCCAGCCAATCCGATAGTCCCGCGCCATGGTCACTTCCCCTTTTGCTCTTCCGGCGGGGGCGTGGGGAGCACGGTGATTCCCTCCGGCGGATCCAAATTCAATTCGGGCTGGTTCGGAAGCGGAACCGACGAATCCGGTTGACTATTGACCTGGTTGGCCATGGGGTCGCCGGGCGTGGGCTGCAAGTCCATCGGGCCCGGCACGCCGGGTTGGGCCGTGTTGCCTAGCCGTTGGAGAACCCAGGGCGCCACTTGCGGACCGTCGAGCGACCCGGCGCCGGGCGGCACGGCGATGGGCTCGACGGCGTAGGGCGATTGGAACGACTTGCCCAGCCATATGTCGCTGCGCAACTCGATGGCCTGGCGGTTGAGCGGATCGAAATGAACGGCCAACTCGGCCATGCGCAGCGCCTTGCGCCGGTCGCCCTCGGCCCAGGCCGCCTGGGCGCGGCGGAAGTACTTTCGCGCAAGCGATCGTTTGCCGATGGACGACATCTTTTCGGCGTAGACGGCCTGGCGGCGCTGGAATTCGCAATTCTGTGTGACGCCCTCGCGATAGGCTTCCCGTTCCCAAACCACGCGAGGCGTAATGAGGATGATCAATTCGTGCCGAGCGAGGTGTTCGTCCGTGTCGCGGAAGGCAATGCCCACGATCGGCATGCTTCCCAAGAGCGGGATTTGTTTCCGGTCGTTTCTCTGTTCGTCCTGGAGGAGCCCTCCGATCACGGCCGTGCAACCGTCGCGGATCAAAATGTTCGTCGTGACCTGGGTAATCTGTTTTTTCGGGAGCGTGAATCCCTGCTCGACGTTGACCTCGCCGTCGGAGATTTCCGGGTGGACCTCCATGCGGATCATTCCGTCGTTCGAGATGAACGGGCGGATGCGCAACAGGGTGCCCAACTCGAGGAATTCGACGGTTTGGGTGGCGGCCGTCTCGGTTTGGGTCGTGTTGACGTAGCCCTCGGACTTGCCGATCTGGATTTCGGCCGCGTGCTTGTTAACAACCATGAGTCGCGGCGTGGCGATGACGTTTGTGTCGCCGACGCTTTCCAGGGCGTTGATGAACGAGCCGAGCGACGAGTCGAGGAATCCGAATTTCAGGCCGCCGTCGAATTTCACCTCGCTCAGGGCGGTCGGCACGCTGCCCCACCCGAATTTAAGATTGTGGAACTGCCGGAGCACTTGAAAATCAACGCCGAACTTGTTTTGGTCGTTGAGTTTCACGCTGAGGATCATGGCCTCGATGTGGACTTGCAGGGGGCGCAGGTCGACCTCGGCCACGAGTTGGTCGACCTCGCGGAGCACGGCCTCGTAGTCGCGCACCAGCAGCGCGTCGCCGCCGGCGTAATTGTCGCCGCCCAGGTCGGTCATGTTGGCCGGAATGCCGCTTTTCGCCTCGGTCGTCACGCTGATGATGCCCACGCCCGACGTCAAAATCGGCTCGATCAAGTTTTTGAGTTCGGCGGAAGTGACGTAGCTGGGGTGATAAATCCGCGTCTTGATTTCGTCGGTGGTCCGCGCCATTTGCGTGAAATCGTCCGGTTTGCCCACGAAAAGGAATCGCCCCTCGCGCTTGGCGACGTAGCCGGTCGACTTGAGAATCGCGTCCAGCGCGCTTTCCAGGTCGACGTTGTTCAGGGTCGCCGAGACCTTTCCCTGCACCTTGGGGCTCGCCAGGATATTGAGCGACCCCTCCTTGCTGAGCAAATCGAGGACCTCGCGGATGTCGGCGTCGAGAATGTTGATGGCGAAACGATCGCCCAGCGCGCCGCCGCAACGATGGATCGAGTTGCGACCCGGCGCCGCTCCCGGCACGGCCGCCGGCGGCGGATTCAAAGGCAATTTCGGCTCGGGCGGCATTGCCTGCTCGGGCGACGGCAACGCCGGCGGGGCTGGCTCGGCCGCATCAGGAGTCTTCGTCTGCCCCAAAAATGCCTTGAGCAAGGCCTCCGACGTGGCCGGTTTCGGCGAGGAATCCTCGTGCTGCTGGGCCAGGGCCGGGTAGGATTGCGCGACGAGGGACCCTGTTCGCGCGTCGACGCGCTCCGCCGGCAAGGCAATGTTCTCCGATGCCGGACGCTTGGGCGCCGGAAGGACTCGAATCGGACTCGGCCGCGAATAATCCGACGCGGCGGCTTGCTTGGCAAGCGTTCGCGACACCGCGGGCGGCGCTGCCGTCGCGACGTCGGTCGACGGGGCAGGCGTCATCGAAGTGCCGACGCCTATCGCCAGACCGACGCCCACGGCCCCGAACACGCCCAGCATGGTCAAACGGCGATAGCTTCTCATGGGTCTTCCGTGACGCCAAGAAGTTGTGAATTGCGATGAGTTGTAAGCTGCGATGAACCGTGTTTTACTCGCGCGGCAAAACGCTCATCTCCAAACGGCCCGAGGGAGTGGGTTCGGGCAAACGCATGTCGTATTGTCGATTGTTTCTTTGCAACGTGACGCCATCGGCCCGAATTTCGACGAGTTGGAAATCAATCGCCTGGCCGTCGTGTTCGAGCCGAACGGTCTCGCCCGGGCGATAGGTCCGGCCATTGATCAAGGCCAAGGCCGCCTGGCCTCGCGGTCCGACCACCGTGCTCGAAACCACCAGCCCGAGGCCCGCCGGATCGGCGTCATGCGGCACGGCCGCGGCAAGGGCGTTGACTTTTTCTTGTTGGGTTCCCTCCTCGATCGGCTGCCGGACAGGATCAAACGGATCGGTCCGGCCTTGTGGATCGCTCAGGGCGACGGTTCGCGGATCGCTTTCGATCCATTGGGCAATTTGTTTCCATGAATGCGTTTTGGTTTCCTTGGAATCGCTCCCGAGGGCGGCTGGCCCTTCGTCCTTGACTTGGGCCGACACGGTTTTGGGCGCCGGCTCCGCGGCCGTGGGGGTCGATTCGGGCACAAGCCAACCCCACACCAAGGGAAACCAGTACCAGATCGCCACGAGCAGCAAGAGGCCCAGAATAGCAGCCTTCTTGGGGCTGACAGCGATTTCGCGGCGTAGTCGGCGAATTAAATTATCTAGTTTCACTTTTTTGCCACGGCCACATGCGCATTGGCACACGTCGGTCCGTCTTCTCCGTTATCGGCCACCCAAATCGTTTGCCTGATCGGAATTCTCTGGATTATCCATAAAGACAGCGAAATCTATTTCACACAACACAGACCCCCTGGCTTTTCCTATTTTCTCAATTTCCAATCGGTCCACCCAAATGGTCGGCGACATGGACTCCAGTTTGCTGAGGAGAGTGAACACGCGAACAAACGAGCCGGTCACTCCGATCGACACGGGCATTTCGGCAATGCGATCGTGCATAACCACGGGCTGGGGGTCGAATCGGGTCGTCCGAACGCCCGCTTCCCGCGCGGCGGCGGTGATCTCGCCGAGCAGCGAGGTCAATTCGTCCGGCGCGGGAGACGTTTCCTCCCAATAGCCGATCCGCTGCCGCACCCCGGCCAAATCGCGGCCCATCCGTTGGAGCGCCGGCAAGAGCAATTCGGACCGGTGGCAATAATCCTCCATTTGCTGGGCTTCGTCCTGGAGGCGTCCGATCGCTCTTTGGATGGGAAGAAACAGGATGACAACCCAAGCAGCCGCGGCGGCCGCCAGGGGAATGGTCACGATCAGGCTGTTGCGACGAGGAATTTTTCTCATGGCGTGTGGTCTCCCTCGGCTCGTCGGGCCAGATTGATCGAGCCGGTGGGTCCGCCGGGCTGGCCGTAGCCGGGGCGAAGCACCGCGACCGCCTTAAACGCCATGGCGCCTTCGTGCAAATCCTTGTTGGCCGGGGCAACGCTTTCGAGCGAATCGAGTTCGACTTTGGCAAACAGGCTGGCGCGTCCTAGTTCGGCCAGATATTGGTGCACCGAGGCCGAATCGGTCGTGTGGCCCGACAACACAACGATTACCGGCGCGGTGTCCAACTGATCGCGGAACACGGCCAGATCGCGCTCGGCCGGCAGACTTGGCTGAGCCTGGTCGTTCCTTGGGGCGCTTTCGCGCCGCCGCCCCAACGACAATCGCCGCGATCGCGCGTCAACCTTGATTTCCAAGGCATCTAGGGTAATCGAGTCGGGCAGCGGGGCTAGCAAGGCGGCGAGAACCTGGGTTCGGGGCCACGGATGCCGAAGGTAAGTGTATAGTTCGGCGTCGCTTTCCGCTTCCTTCAAATCCGATTGGAGGCGATTCAATTGCGCGTTCTGGTTCTGGGCGACCATGTGCTGCGATTCGAGATCCGCCAACCGACCCCGCGCGCGGCACAACCGGTAGTACTGCGCCAACGAGGCCGCCCCGAGCATCGCCAGGAAACCGACGACGACGACCACGCGCCACACGCGCACGTTCTGCCTGGCGTGCTGTTGACGGTAACCGGCGGGTAGAAAGTCGATGTCTTTCATGGGCGCAATCAAACGGAATGTCATTCCACCTCGCGCAGGGCCAGGCCAACCGCGACGTCCCACTGCGCGGCACGGCCGGAAAGCGACGACTGGCGAAACGGGCGCGTGGGGTCGGCCAACTCGCAACTCAAATCGAGCCGCGTCGAAAGCCACTCGGCCAGCCCAGCCGACGCCTCGCCGCCGCCAAGGACGGCCCGGGCGAGCGTCTGGCCGCGGAACGTCACGCTGTAGTACCGCATGCACATGGCCAGATCGTTGGCCAGGATTTCCAAAAGCGGGCGCGTGGCGTCGGCGATGCTCCGGGCGACCTCGGGATCGCGGCGGTCAGCGCGCCGGTCGCCGTGGTGACGCCGCAAAGCCGCCGCGTCGGTGAGTTTCATTCGTAAATCCCGCGCGACGGCCTCGTCCATCTGCCGACCGCCGAAATCAATCTGCTTGATGAACTGGGGATTTTCGCCTCGGGCAATGACCAACGTCGTGCACGACGCCCCGATGCTGATGAACATCGCGCACACCTCCTCGTCGGAGCTGCGCCGGAACTGGGCCGCGTAGCACCGCAGCAGCGCGGCCGGCGCGGCGTCGATCGCCACGGGATTCAGGCCCGTGGCTTCGGCAACGTCGAGAATGGCCTGGACCGACGGCTGCCGGCAAGCCAGGACAATCACTTCACGCCGGTAAGCGTCGCCCTGGCGAACCGTGTCGGCCTCGAAAAATCGCATTTCCGTCTGGTCCGCCTCGAACGGCACGCGGCCCGCCGCCTCTTTCTCGACAACCTGGCGAAGCTGGTCGCCCGATGTCTGCGGAACGCGCATGTTCTGGATGAACAGATCGGCCGTGTTCAGGCAGAAGACGGCGTCGCGGCCCCGAAAATCGCGGCCTTCACGGGCCTGGGTGAGCATGTCGACCATCTGACGCTCGCGCGACGCCGGGTCGGACGCGGCGACCAGGGGAAGGTCCCAACACACCGCGTCGCGGACTCGCGTCCGGTCAACCGAAAGCTGGACCAGCTTGATCGAACGGCTACCCAGGTCCACCCCAATGGGACCAGCACCTTGTCGTTTTGTCCATCCGACCATGACGTTTCACTCGGGCTCATCAAGGGTGTTCGCGATCGCGCCGGCCGTTTCGGGCGACAGGTCCGAAGGCAGATTTTGCGAATACGGGTGAACCGTGGCCAGGCCCGTGATCGGATTGACCAAAATCAGGGCATGACGACGTCCGGAACCGGATCCGATGGTCAACAAAACCACCGAGTGGTCCGTCTCGGTCGTTTCACCCAGCGAACCGAATTCAATTTCGTTGATCGGCGCGGGCGTGGCGCCGGCGCGAAAAACGCCGGCCAATCGCACCGACTCGCCAACTCCCGGCAACGCAGCCAGTTCAACAATGTGCTGGTTCGGCGGGTCGCCCGGATTGCTGAAAACCGATCGGGGCAGCGTGTCGAGCGCTTCATTCGTGCCTGAATGCTCGAGAATGTAGCGGTTCTGGCCCGAATCGAAATGGACCTTGTAACTGCTATTGTTGGCGATAGCCAGCGAGCGCGCGTAGGCCATGTCGGTGGCCACGGTCTGCGCCGCCGCAACCATGGTGTCGTGGGCGGTCGATTCGGCCCAGGGAACCAACGCGGCGGTCACGATCGCCACGACGGCAATGACCATCAAGAGCTCAAGCAACGTGAATCCGCCAGAGCGGGCGCACCGCGAACGCAGTGGCATAGTCGATCGAAATGACTCGGTGGTGTTCGGCGACATGGCTCGGTCGTTGAACAATGGCAATGGTATAGATAGGTGCCATGCAATGGGATGGCTGGGTGCCATGCCCACGCTTGCATGGGTATGTTCTTCGAGGTTTTCCGCATGTCCACGCAACACATGTCCACGCAAGCGTGGACATGGCACCAAATCCCTATATTCAATCGTGGCGCGCCACTAGTTGGTTTTTTGATCGAGCATGACCACGACCTGGAGTTTTCCACTTTTCAGCAGATTGTTCTGCTCGGTAAGCAGATCGTTCTGTTTTCGGAGCTCCTGCGTGATCACTCTCAACTCGTTGATCATCTCGTTCCGGTTCGCCGAAGGGCTGGCGAACGGGGGTACATTGGGGTTGGGCGGCGCGGCGGCCGTGGTCCCTTGGAAGTTTAGCACGCTCCCCACCATTACCCCGGCGGCAAGTAAAACGGCACCCAATAGGCGATACTTCATGACATACACTCCTTGATTAGTAATCTATTGTCGTGACAGAAGTTTCATTCCTCGACACGGAACTCCGGGAACACAACCCCAGATGGGCAATTCCCCGGCCAGGCGGCCCGGTGAGGGTGTAACCGAGACCACAAGCGGGAGTCAAGGCGAAAAAGGGGCATTGCCGGCGAGGAAGCACGTCAAACAGCGGCCCAACCGGACACGGCGGGGACGTTACCGCCGGGTCGCGACCCGGCCCACAGTGCCCCAATCCCCAATCCCTTCTTGTCTAAGGGTTCTCCCTCCACTGTAGCATTTCCCAGCGCAGGCCGGGTTGCGACGACTCGTCGGTAACATCGTCGTCGTGGGGGACGTAGATGGGATTGTCCCAGTCGTTCCAATCGTACTGGACGGGCGTGCTGTCCGGTCCGATCGTGATCTGGGGCGCCGGATTGTAGCCGCGCGGCGGCTGTTGGAGCCACGACGGGAAGGGGACGCTCCCCGACGTTTCGGTTCTCCATTGGTTGTAGAGGTCTGTCCAGTCGGCTAATTCCCAGGGCTCGCGTTCACGGATATAGAGTTTCTTCGTGACAAGTCGGCCGGTCAGGTTGAACGGGAGGGTGGTCGGGCTCTTCTTGATTTCGAGCGTGTCGAACACGGCGACCAAGCCCTCGATGGTCGTGGCCGACGTCGACTCAACGGTCAATTTGTCGGCCGAGAGGACCGGCATCCGGACAGGTTCGTCCGAGCCGTGCAACGGCGGCATGTCGACCGACGTGAATTGCGCGGTGCCCAGGAATTTGATCTCGCCGTCGCAAAAGAGCGTGCCGCGAACCGCTACGTTGCCTTCCAACGCGCAACCGCCCGATTGCTGAAAAAGACCCAAGGGATTCGTGATCGGATTCGGTTGGAGCGAGGTGCCCGGCGGAATTCCGCCGAGAGCGGGAATATCATAAACCGGCCCGCCGGGATAGATTTGATAGGTTTCCAGGTCGTCGGGTTTGACCCAATCGGAGGCCGTTTCGTCGGGCGATTTTTCGGTGAAAGAGAAACCTAACGCCGAGCGAAGATAGGTGTAAAAATAGATTTTATAAAGTGAATCGAAGGACGACAGGGGAGCGTGGACCGTTTCGTTGAGCGGGCGATAGTCGGGCAAACCGCTCGAGTACATTTGCTTTAAACCCGTGAGATAGGAACGCCAAGGATTATAATTACTCGTGCTGAACGCGAGGTAATGATCGCCCACGTACACCTTGGCCTGGAACCGCACCGTGCCCCGCAACTGGCACGGCAGATCCAGGTTCACGTCTTCTTGTTTCGTTTGGTAGAAGGCGTAGCCTTCCATCTTCTTCCAGTCGACCGGCCAGAAGGGCTCGGTGTCGTCGGCGAAGTCGGGCCACGTTGAAAGGGCCCGGGGAATCAACCGGACCACGGCGCGAATCGTGTAGCTGGCCGTGCGGTTCGCGTCGGCCGGATCCTTGGCGTAGCCGGTCGACTCGACGGTGACCCGATAGGGATAATCGCCGTAGTCGGCCTGGCCGGGCTTGAGCGACTTATCGCCCGCGGCGAACGAAACGGTGAACCGCTCGGTGGGTCCGAGGGTTCGGGTTTCGGACGTGTCGACGCCTTGCCACTCGGCGTTGTGCATTTGTCGAAGGCCGTAGGTGAGCCCGCTGGCGGCGGCTTCGCGCGCCGAGGCGCGGAGATCGGCATTCGCCTGGATGCGCGAGGCGGTGCTCTGGCTGCGCAACACGGCATAGGAAACGACCGTGGCGACCGACACCAACAGGATGACGACCAACAGCGACATGCCGCGGCGCCGCGCCGCGCGGCGGCCGACACGCGAAATCGAATTGTCGGTCAAGGGTTTCATGACGGTGGTTGACCCGTTAGTCTTCGTTTCTCAAGGTGTAATAAATGCTGGCCGAATCGAAGAAGGGAATGGCCCTGGCCACGACGCCGCTGCTTTCGGCGGGCGGATGGCCGGGCATCAATTGCAGCTCGATCCGCAGCCAGACCTGGCGCAGGCCGAGCGACTCGCTGAAAATGTTTTGCACCCAGGGAAGCTCTTTCCACTCGACGTCGCCCGCCTTGAATTGGGCCAGGTCGGCGGCCGAGGGACGCAGCCGGAGGTCGAACCGCACGCAAGGACGCCGGGTGGCCGTTCCGCCGCCGACGGCCAGCGCCGTCCGGACCAGATCGGTCAGAACGGTTTGCCGGGTCGTGCTCGAGTTGCGCAGGGCTTCGATTTCCTCCGCCCACTCGTTCAGATCGGTGTATTCGGGAACGGTTCGCGTGTCGCCCGGCGCAGTCAGCTCGATCAGTTCGTTGGGCCGGCCGACTTTCGGGCAAAAAATGACCAGTTCCTTGAACCGCGGCAGACCGTCCGGATCGAACGCCGTCGCGGCCGGATGCCAGACAATGAGCGTATCGGGATATCGGTCGTCGTCCTCTTGGGCGGCCAAAACGAGCATGCCGGGAAACTCGGGGCTCGTGGTCGCTTCATTGGCCATGCGGGTAATGCGTTCGAGCGTGACCCGCGCGTGCTGGATCGCTTCGCCGTGGCCCGTGCTGTAATCGGCCCCCATGTACACGGCCTTGGCCAAGAAGGCCAGCGCGGCGACGACGATCGCCATGATGGCGGCGGCCACCAGCAGTTCGACCAGCGTCAGGCCCGCGCGCCCGGTTGGGAGAACCGCTTGGGCGGGGCGGGGCGCCACCGTCGCCTGACCGGCGCTTGGGCGGCACGGGCAAGATGCCCGCGGCACTCGCATGGGCCGGCGGCGCAGGTCGACCGTCAGATTAGGGTACGGATGGAACATAGGACACAATGCGGCGTATTTTGGCCAATTCGATTGGTCCGCGTTCGGAATCGTTATAGACGATGCGCACTTCGACGGCCCGAAAATCGCTGGTCTGGTTGCCCGAGAGCGATTGGTTGAGATCCAAGGAGCTAGCATACGAGACGGTGATCTGCTGTTGCCATCGGGACAGATAGCCGATCGGCGCCCAGAAGGCCGGGTTTCGCTGGCCGCCCTCGCCGTTTCCAGTCCCCAGCAGGATACCGTATTCATCGACGGGCGGTTCGCTCAATGTGCCGTGATAGTCGTCGATGTCGTCGAAACGCTCTCGCGTGCCGGTTTCCAATTCCCAGGAGGACGGCGTGAACACCGTTTGGTAAGGCGTCGAGTCGAGCGCCATGTATCGCGTGCCGAGAACTTCGTCCATCAATTGGCGCGCCATTCCCTGGGCGATCACGCGGCGTTGGGTGTGATCGGTCAATTGAAGGTTGCTATTCACGCTGAAAACGATCGCAGCCCCGGCGACGGCCGTGATGGTCAGGGAGACGAGCGCTTCGGTGAGTGAAAATCCGGTCCGACGTCGCGGCGCGACGTGGTGGCCCGAACAACCGGCGCGATGTGTTTTTCGACCAAGCCCGACCATGGCGCGAACCATTCCCTGGCAACAAAAAAGGGGACGGATCCGACTTGGGCGCGGCGTCCCTCAGGCCGTTGGGGCAAATAGGATCTGTCCCCTTTTTATTCTTGTCAGCAAAAAAAAGACGCAGCGAGGTCCCCTCGTAGCTCCCAGCTATCCCCGCTGCGTCCACTGACCCGCGTCCCTCCCCAGGGCGCGGGTACACTTGAACTATAGTCCGCGTGGTCAACATGTCAAACGGCCGTGAGGGCTTGCCGGAGCCGAAGCGCGAAGTTAGAACCAAGGCGGTCGTTAACCACGGCAAGAGCGACACGATCCGGCTCGCGCAATCGCCCGGCGGAAATGTCGGATGAGGTCGCCGGGCAACACGCGGTGATGCCCGAAAGCAACACGCCGGGGATAAGGACGTGCCACCCCACGCGGCTTGGTTTTCAAAATTCGTCGAGCCCGAAATCGAGCCAGACCGCCGAATGGGTCAGCGCGCCGACGCTGATTCGCTCGACGCCGCTGGCGGCCACGGCGGGGACGCTTGCCAGGGTTATGCCGCCCGAGGCTTCCAACTCCACGCCGGGCGCGAGCCGGTCGCGCATCGCCACCGCGCGGCGCAGCCCGTCGGGCGTCATATTGTCGAGCAGAACCAGGTCGGGCCGCGAGGGAAGAACCGCCTCGAGCTGATCGAGCGCGTCGACTTCGATTTCGACGACGATTCCCGCGCGGAGCGCCGCGGGCACGTGGATCTCGACGAACCGGCGAGCGCGGCAGACGGCCTCGGCCGGCTCTCGCGCCGCCGGACATGCTTGACCGGCCGAGTCCCACGACGACTCGCCGGTCAGCGCGAGATGATTGTCCTTGATGAGGATGGCGTCGTGGAGGCCCGAGCGGTGGTTTCGTCCGCCGCCGCACCGGACGGCGTATTTTTCGAGCCGCCGCCAGCCGGGCGTGGTTTTTCGCGTGTCGTAAATTTGGGCCTTGGCTCCCCGAACGGCGTCGACCCAGCGCGACGTGAGCGTCGCGATGCCCGACAGACGCGAAATCACGTTGAGCATGGTCCGCTCGGCCGTGAGCAGCCCGGCGGCGGGACCCTCGACGTGGGCAACCGTTTGGCCCGCCGCGACCGGCTGTCCGTCTTCGACCCGGGCGATCCACTCCAATCGGGGATCGAAGAATTCGAGCGTGATTCGGGCCGCCGGGGCGCCGACAAGAATGCCCGGCTGCCGCGCCACCACCGCCGCGCGACCGGGGACGTCGTCGCCGACCAGTGCCCGGGTAGTCAGGTCGCCCATCGTGCCCAAGTCTTCCTCGGCGGCCAGTCGGAGCAGTGCCCGCCAATCGGCTTCGAGCCGATCGTCCCAGGCATGTTGATGGAATGGGGGAATGGCCATGTCGACCTCGTCCGGTCAGGAATAGCGTTATTGCCGCATTTGCGTTTTTGCTTCGCGATTGCGTCCGGCATCCCCAGAATAGCGGTTGTTGTAGTCGCTCGAAAGCCCTTTTTTGAAAACATGTTTCGAAATCCATTGTGGTGGTATGCCCTTTTCCACGCCGCCCTGCCCTGCCCCGGCGATACTGGCCGAAGCGGTGGAGATCAGACATAATGAACGAGCCATGGCAACCGAGCAGAACACAATAGAAACCGCCGAATCCTCCGACAAGCCAAACCCCTTGTGGCTGCGGCGAGCCGACCAATGGGGTGTGGCGTTGCTCGTGCTATTGGGATTGGCGGGAATGGTCGTCTGGTGGTGGTCGCACGGCGGATTCCGTGGCGAGTTGATCGACATCGAGCGGGCCGAGCCCCGCCAGGCCGAGTTTCTGGTCGACGTCAATCGGGCCGGCTGGCCCGAACTGGCCCAACTCCCCCGCATCGGCGAGACGTTGGCGCGGCGCATCGTCGAATCGCGCGAGCGCGACGGCCCGTTTCAGACGTTCGACGACCTGCGTCGTGTCCAGGGCGTCGGCCCACGGACGCTCGAACGACTGCGGCCATATTTATTGCCCCTGGATGACGACGATGTCGACACCGGCAACGCACACAGTAAACCAAGAGGAACGGTTCCCGTAAAGGAAAAGGATTGAAAGACTATTCACCATCGGCGAGGCCCGGTCTACAATTCCCGTTGTGTCTTTGCGTTGAAACAGCATAAGGAGTTGCGGCGTGTTCAACCTGGTCAGTCCCTTTCAGCCGGCCGGCGATCAGCCGCAGGCCATCGAAAAGCTCGTCGAGGGCTTGCGCAAGGGCCGGCGCCACCAGGTTTTGATGGGCGTAACCGGCTCGGGCAAGACGTTCACCATGGCCAACGTCATCCAGGCCCTCGGACGGCCGACGCTGGTCATGTCGCACAACAAAACGCTCGCCGCCCAGCTTTACAGCGAGTTCAAGGATTTTTTTCCCCACAACGCGGTCCACTACTTCGTCAGCTATTACGACTACTATCAGCCCGAGGCGTATATTCCCCAGCGCGACATTTACATCGAGAAAGACGCCTCGATCAATGAGCAAATCGACCGGCTGCGCCTGGCGGCGACCAGCGCGCTGGTGAGCCGGCGCGACGTCATCATCGTAGCCAGCGTCTCGTGCATCTATGGGTTGGGCTCGCCCGAGGATTATCGCGAGATGATGGTCGGGCTGACGGTGGGCGACGTGGCCGACCGCGACCAGGTGCTCGCCAAGCTGGTCGACATTCAATACGAGCGGAACGACGTTGCTTTCGAGCGGGGCAAGTTTCGGGTGCGCGGCGACTCGGTCGAGGTGTATCCGTCCTACGAGGAGTTCGGCCTGCGCATCGAGTTTTGGGGCGACGAGATCGAGCAGCTTTCGCTCATCAACCCAACCACCGGCGAGGTGATCGAACGGCGCGAGCAATTGTTCATCTATCCGTGCAAGCACTTCGTCCTGCCCGAGGAACGCATCGAAAGCGCCGTGAAGGAAATCCGCGCGGAGCTGTCCGCGCGGCTCGACGAGTTCCGCTCGCAGGGCAAGCTGCTCGAAGCCCAGCGGCTCAGCGCGCGAACCCGCTTCGACCTCGAGATGATCGAGCAGGTCGGCTACTGTCCGGGCATCGAAAACTACAGCCGGCCGCTCTCGGGCAGGCCGCCGGGCTCGGCGCCGGATACGCTGTTCAGCTTTTTTCCCGAGGATTTTCTTTTGTTCGTCGACGAGTCGCACGTTACCGTGCCGCAGGTTCGCGGCATGTTCTTCGGCGACCACAACCGCAAGGTAACGCTCGTCGAGCATGGATTCCGGCTGCCCAGCGCGCTGGACAACCGACCGTTGCGTTTCGAGGAATGGGAAAAGCGGATCGGCCAGGTGGTTTACGTGTCGGCCACTCCGGGACCTTACGAACTCGAGCACCGCGAAGGCCCCATGGTCGAGCAGGTGATCCGGCCGACCGGATTGTTGGACCCCGAAATCGAAGTGGCCCCCGCGCGCAACCAGGTGCCCCACCTGCTCGAACAAATCCGGCGCCGCGCGGCGGCCGGGCAGCGGGTGCTGGTCACGACGCTCACCAAACGCCTGGCCGAGGACCTTTCCGCTTATTTCAGCAAGCAAAACGTGCGATGCAAATGGCTGCATAGCGAGTTGGACGCCTTCGAGCGGGTCGAGCTGCTGCGCGATCTGCGCGAAGGGCATTTCGACGTGCTAGTGGGCGTGAACCTGCTGCGCGAGGGACTCGACCTGCCCGAGGTCTCGCTGGTGGCCATTCTCGACGCCGACAAGGAAGGCTTCCTGCGGAGCGAAACCTCGCTGGTCCAGACGATCGGCCGCTCGGCCCGAAACGTCGACGCCCGGGTCATTCTCTACGCCGACACGGTGACCGAGTCGATGCGGCGGGCGATCGACGAAACGCGCCGGCGGCGAAAAATGCAACAAGAGTACAACACAAAACACGGCATCACGCCCGAAACCATCCGCAAGGAAATTCGCGCGGGCATCGAAGCCGAGGCGGCCGCCCACCAGCGGGCCAACGCGGCGGTGGGCCGCGAGAACCGGTCGCAATACATCACCGAGGAATATCTCGACGAACTCGAAGCCGAAATGCTCGCCGCCGCCGAGGCGCTGGAATTCGAGCGGGCCGCGGCGCTGCGCGACCGGATCGTCCAGATGCGCAAACAAATCGGCAAGCCACTCGACGAAGCCGAGATCGACCACGCCACCCGAGACCACCGCGGCCAACGTCGGCGGCACAAGCGCGCCACCGACGTCCGCGGCATTCCCAAGCCGAAGAAAGCGACTTAGGAACACGTTTTGCCAACCAGGCAACGTCTCGCTGCCGCGGATCCACCGTTCGGCGAAAAGAACGCTGATCCCCACGCCAAGAAGGCGATTTCTCGAATGCCAATGCGTATTTGGTACAACCCTTGTACATTTCTTCGTTGGGGGTGGTTTGCTAACCACCCGATCTCTTTCGGCCGTCAGTGTTTCCCTAACCCAAACAACTGGAAATCCGTCTCTGGAAGGGCAAATATCGTTACAATCCATCCGAAAAGTTACAACCGGGGCAGTGGCAACCAAGAAAGACAACCTGACTTATGCGATCACTACCATGCCACTTTTTTCTCTTTGTTACCCTGTTTGTTCAGTCCTTGCCATTGGCCGCTCAACAAACCGCCTCACTTCAAGCCTCTTCCGATGAACGGTTCATTAGTTCCAGCATGGAGATATCATTCCCTTCGCAATCGAACGTCAAGAGCGCCGGATTCTTTGTCCGCGATTACGACATGCCGAGAGAATGGTATTCGCAGGATCCGTCAAAATGCTGGTATTTCGACGCCACGTATTTGTCTCTGCGTCGAAACCGCCCTCGAACCGATCATTTTTCAGCTGATCAATACGCCGCGCCTGACAACGTTGTATTGGGTACGGACAATCTCTCATTTGATTTTGAACCTGGAATGCGATTGCTCATCGGACGACGATCCGCCTCGGGCAACACGAGCGTGGAGTTTTCTTACTTCGGAATCCTAAACCGATGGGCCGACCAGGCATCCTATACGGATAACAACCCCTACGGTGGTCTTGAATCCAATCTCATAGCAACATTCTTTGGTGACGCTGGAGCCGGTTGGGCGTCTCTCGACACATTCCGCAATGCCGGAACCCAAAGCATTGAATATCGTAGCGGGTTGCACAACGTCGAATTGAATCTTCAAAGACATTTTCAACCTTGGTTGAGCAGCGCGGGACGTTCTCTTGTCGGCCTACGCATTGCGACACTGCACGAAGACTTCTCATTCACGTCCTATAACGCGTCGGCCGGCGAGGTCGGCGAGTACCTTATATCCACCAAAAACACGCTCGTCGGCCTGCAGATGGGCGGGGACCTTGCCTGGCAAATTAGCCCACGAACTGCGTTGGGGCTTTGGGCCAAGGGCGCGCTGCTGTTCAACTTCTCAAGCCAAGAAAGCCAACTCATCAATTCCGACTTAGGCACGGGATATGATTTGCCCGTCAATACCGGCGACATCACCAATGGAAATTTAGCCTCGATCTTGGAGGTCGGGCTTTCGTTCCACTGGGTAATTACGAAACGGATGGAAGTGCAAGCGGGCTATGAAGCAATCCTCTTATCAGGCCTAACTCTCGCCACGGAGCAGTTCGACCATACCATTGGGTTAACCATGGCGAGAAAGATCGACTCTTCAGGTCAGATGCTTATGCATGGACCAACCATCGGAGGCATGTACCACTGGTAGATTTCTGGGTGGCAAGTTTTCGTCGCGAAGACCTTGGCTACTGGAAGCAGCTACAGAAATGTTGATCCCGCGGTAAAGGGGACAGGCGCCGTCGCCCGAAAGTTTGTTTACACAAAAAAACAACCTGAAGGTGGCAGAGCCAGTCCCCTATTTCTAGAGCAGCGCTCCCGCGCATTAATAAACGGCCTGAAATCTATCGACCAAAAATCTTCATCGGTCGAATCGAAACGTCTTGAGAGCCGCGTTTTCGTGGCCGACGACGACCAACCGATACGGCTTTCCCGCCTTGGGCGCGTAGTAGGTGACCCGACACGGAATTTCATACGTTGCCGATTCGTTCGGTTCCAAAGGCATCATGTCCGGTCCGTCCGGCCGGTCCCAGGAGAGCATGAAGACGGGCCGGTCGCTCGCATCAAACAAAAAGAACGTGAAGTCGGTGCGCGAGACACCCACGACCTCGTCGCCCTTGTTGGTCATCGTGATGACGGCCGTGAACGTGGCGCTGGGCGCGCCGGGTTGCGTTGGATTGAGTTGCTCAACGCCGGTCACGTCGAGTTTCAAATCCAACCGCGAGTCTTCCTCGGCCTGTGCCAAGGCCGCCGCGGGGAAACACAATACCATCGCCAAAACCACGACAAACCGCAAGGAAACGGGGCGAAACATGGAAACTTCCTTCCTTCCGCGAAAGAATGGACTGGAAACGGGAATACCCAACGCAATGCGTGAACAAGGCTGTTTACAAAGTTACCACGAAAAAACGCAGGGTGCCCGCGGCGAATCCCGGCTGGCGAAATCCACGCCCGACCTGCTATAACATGGCATCCGGCGATTCCCCGGCCAGCATGTTGGATTCCGCAATCCTCGTTAATCCTCGTTTCAAGCCGAACGATCCATGGCCCACTGCCTTCGCATTACCGGCCCCACGCGGCTTGAGGGCGAGGTTCGCGCCTCGGGATCGAAAAACGCCGCGCTGCCGATGATGGCGGCCGTCCTGCTGGCCGAGGGGCCGGTGGTCTTGGCCGGGGCGCCTCAGTTGGCCGACGTCGACCGCATGGCCCAAGTGCTGCGAGAACTGGGCGTCGAGGTCCTCTGGGACGAAGACGATACGCTTCAAATGCGGGTGATCGATCGCCGGCCGGTTCATGCCCGCTACAAGCTGGTGCGCCGGATGCGGGCCAGCTTCTGCGTGCTCGGGCCGCTGGTGGCACGGCGAGGCGAGGCGGTCGTGTCGCTGCCCGGCGGGTGCGCGATCGGCCAACGGCCGGTCGACCTGCATCTGGCGGGATTGCGAGCACTGGGAGCGCGGATCGCGCTGCGCCATGGTTATGTCGTTGCCCGGGCAGACCGGCTCCATGGGACGACGATCGATCTGGCCGGACCTTACGGCCCAACGGTAACCGGCACGGCCAATGTGCTCAGCGCGGCCGTGCTGGCCGAGGGACAAACGACCATCGAGCACGCGGCCGTCGAACCCGAGATCGTCGAACTGGGCAATTTGTTGATCGCCATGGGCGCCAAAATCGAAGGGCTTGGCACGCCGACCATCCGCGTCGACGGCGTCGAGCAATTGGCCGGGGCGACGTGCCGCGTCATTCCCGACCGGATCGAGGCGGCCACGCTCCTGCTGGCCGGGGCGATTACCGGCGGCCAAGTCCGCGTCGGCGGCATCGTGCCCGACCACTTGACGGCCATTCTGGATCTTCTGCGGCAAACCGGTTGCCGCGTGGACGCCGGGGCCGACGCCGTGACGGTTCGCGCCGAGGGCCGTCCCCGGGCAGTGGACGTGACGGCCGAACCCTATCCCAGCGTTCCGACCGACGTGCAGGCCCAGTGGATGGCCCTGTTATCAACCGCCGAGGGAACCAGCGCCGTGCGCGACACGGTGTTTCCGTCGCGCATGGCGCACGTGGCCGAGCTGGTCCGGCTCGGCGCGCGGATCGACCAGCACGACGGCGGCGCCGTAATTCGCGGCATCGCGCGATTGAGCGGCGCGGTGGTCACGGCCCGCGATCTTCGGGCCAGCGCCGCGCTGGTTCTTGCCGGACTGGCGGCCGAGGGAGCAACCACGGTCCGCGCGGCGCGCCATCTCGACCGCGGCTATCAGCGATTGGACTTGAAGCTGGCGGGGCTCGGAGCGCGAATCGAGCGGTCATAGAAGGCGGCAGGGCGCGGCGCCCGATTCCTTATCCCGACCGCGGCCCGCGCAATCCATCAGGATATCCGTAGGCCAAAATCCCCGAAGACGGTTTTGGTTTGCCAAAACCGGGAATCCCATGGGCACAATGGCCTCGTTCTCTAGGTAACCGGTTTCTTTCGTGCCCGCTGACACTTCTTTTTGATTTATCAAAACTTGCAGCACGTTTAATTTGTATCGGCTGGTGAGATTGGTTGAATAATGAGCAAGCCTGGGAACCGAAAAGGTGATTCAGGATTATCGAGAGATACACTCGCGCGCCGAACCTTTGAATTCTGATAATGGTGAAGATCCCATCATGGGGGGCGTGATTTTATCGGCCATCCAGTGAGCCCTGCATTGCCAACGATCGCATTAGCGCCATGGGCAATTTGTCCGTCTCTTGTGGATAGAACGACAGCGGAGGGCAAACTGCCGCTGGCACGCGAACCTTGGCGGCGCGGGCGTCAATAGCGGGTTCGACCACCCGGCCATGCAGTAAGGCGGCTTGATCAGTTACCTTCTTACCATCAGGAAAAAATGCGCCATGAGCACTCGATGGATTGCTAGAGCCTGGTGGGCGGCTTTTTTGACGCTTGCCTTGTGCTGCGGCGCGCTAACGCCAGTGGTAATGGCTCAGCCGCCGGGCGATCTTTACCAGTTGGGCCCCGACCCGATCGCTCCGGAGTTGTCCGGCGAAGCCCGCGAAGCCGATGCCCAGGCAGAGGGCGCCGTCGAGGGGAAAAAGGAAAAAAACGACGATTTGGGCTTTCTGGAACAGAGTCTCACGGACATCAGCCGCACGCAGGTTACTTCGCCGGCGATGGGGATGGAGGTCTCGACGGTCTCGCGGACCGAAAGCACCGTCGCGCGAACGCCGGCGGCCGTCTACATCATTACCAATGAGATGATCCGCCGCAGCGGCGCGCGAAATCTTCCCGAGGTTTTGCGTTTGGCGCCTGGTGTCGAGGTGGCGCAAGTCACGAAGACCACGTGGGCAATTTCCATTCGGGGCTTCAATGCCCGATACGCAAACAAGTTGCTCGTGCAGATTGACGGTCGCGCGGTTTACACTCCCAGCTTCGGCGGAGTTTTTTGGGACCAGGAGCAAGTGTTTCTTAACGACGTCGAGCGAATCGAAGTGATTCGCGGGCCCGGCGCGACGGTTTGGGGAGCCAACGCCGTGAACGGCGTGATCAACATCGTCACCAAGGAAGCCGCCGGGACCCAGGGCCTTTACGTCGAGTCGGGCGGCGGCGACGAGCATCGGTCGTTCAACTCAATACGCGCCGGCGGCCGCCAGGGCGACCTCCATTGGCGCGTCTATGGCATGCAACTGGACGACGCCCCCGGCTATACGACGCTCCCCGAGGGCGCGTGGGACTCCATGCAACTGTGCCAGGGAGGTTTCCGCATGGATTGGACGCCCAGTTGTTGCGACACGCTAACCTTGCAGGGTGATTTCCTGGGAGGAAACGAGACGCTCCGTCAACAAACGTTCATCGGCTACGTGCTGGAACCCGAAACCATTCGGACAACCGATTTTCTCGGCCGCTGGACTCGAAAGCTGAACGACGAGACCGACTGGTCCATCCAGCTCTACTATGACAACCTCTACCGGTCGGCCACCCAGGCGGCGCCGCAACGAATAAATCAAAGCACGTTCGACTTCGACTCCCAGTATCATACGAAGCTCGGATCGCGCCACGACGTGGTATGCGGCTTCGGCTATCGCAATTATGACATCATGGTGGATGTGCAAGGAAGCACGTTCACCATTGTTCCCCCGACCTGTTCGTTCGACATTATCAGCTATTTTGTCCAAGACACGCTCGAACTCCGCCCGGACCTGTGGTACTTAACGGCGGGCGTCAGGCTTGAGCACAACAATTTCACCAATTTCGAGTACCAGCCTTCCATTCGGCTTCTCTGGACGCCCGACGATCGGACTTCCATCTGGGGAGCCGTCAGCCGGGCGGTTCGGACGCCCTCGGTCGCCGATCGCGACTTCCTTCTCGTGGGAGGTTTCGTGCAAGGCAGCCGAGCCGTGCGGTCCGAGGACCTGCTGGCTTATGAACTGGGCATCAGGAGACAACCGACCGACAAGCTTTACTGGGATCTCTCGGTCTTTTTCAACCGTTACGACAATCTGATTGGGCTCTACCCCGCGTTGCCCCCGCCCGAAATCGTGTCGAACATCGGCATCGGCGACTGCTACGGCTATGAATTGGTTGTCACTTACGACGTCAATTCTCGTTGGCGGCTGCGCGGCGCCTACAGCTTCTTGGTCGAAGACGTCGATTACGGCCCCAACGCCCTGCCTTTCTACGTCTTGCCGGGCAGCAATCCCCGCAACCAGTGTTTCATCCATTCCGCCTGGGATCTTTCGCATCGCACGACGCTCGATATGATCTGGCGCTACGTCGACAGCCTGGCGGTGGGCGTGCCTAACTATCTCGTCATGGACGTTCGGTTGGCTTGGGAGCCTTCCAACAACCTGGAATTCGCCCTGGTCGGCCAGAACTTGCTGGACAACCATCATCTTGAGTTCACCGACGCTTTTTCCACCGTAACCGAGGTTCCCTCGGGCTTCTACGGCATGGTGAGCTGGAAGCGATAGTCGGCGAGAAGCTGTTTACGGCCACGACGGAGCGTGGCCCTTCATGGGGAAGAGACGCAACGGGGAAACTCCGTTATTATTGACTTTTGCACGGCGAATGAACCGAGGCCGACCAACGGGAGGCCGGTAAATGGGCCAGATACGTTGGCAGAACGGGTCATTAT
>JAFGAY010000318.1 GCA_016933425.1 Pirellulales bacterium | reverse complement strand
TTCACGGTGGAAGCCTTCAGCCTAGACCGCCTCCGCCAAATCGAACGCGCCGACATCGATCGGCGTATGGAGGAGTATCAGAGGATGCTGAGTTTTTGAGGATGGATTTTTCTCACCACGGGGGATACGGATTTGTTACATGGAGGGCCACGCTCCGTCGTGGCCGCGCGTAAGGAGTCGCGTCACAGCAAGTTGATTGAAATCAAAAACTATCAAAGAGAAAAAGGAACACTGATTCTCGCTAATCCCTGCTGATTCGCTTCAATTAGCGTGAATTAGTGTTCCTCGAAAAATCGTTAGTTTATTTTGGCGCGACTCCCAAGGAGCCGTCTCGGCCACGACGGAGCGTGGCCCTCCACCGAATACCGCCATTCTCCGTTACTGCACTGCCCATCGCGCCCATTCTTGACGCCCGGCAACGCATCGACTATCCTCGCTCACGGCCCGCGACCGCGGATAACCTTCGCTTCCTTTGCGTTCTTCGCGGTAAAACCTGCTTCCATCCCATCGAGAGTTCGCCATGAGCCAGACCATCCGCGCGTTTATTGCCGTTGAGGCGGGCAACGAGGTTCGCCGCGCGGCGGGCGAACTGATCGAGCGGCTTCGCACGGCCGGGGCCGATGTGAAATGGGTCGCGCCGGAGAACCTCCACCTGACGTTGAAATTTCTCGGCGACGTCGCCCTGACCGATACGGCGAGGATTTGCGAGGCCATGGAAAAAGCGGCCCGCGAGGTCGAACCGTTCGGGCTCGAAATGGCCGGCGCCGGGGCGTTTCCCAGCGTCGGGCGGCCGAGGACCATTTGGCTCGGCGCGTCGGGCGACGACCGGCCGATCCTCGCCCTGGTCGAGGGCGTCGAGAAGCGGCTGCAGAAGTTAGGCTTCCGGCGCGAAGGGCGGCGATTCCAGGCCCACCTGACCCTCGGCCGCCTGCGGCGCCCCGGGCCGGAAGTCCAACGGCTGGGTGAATTGCTCAAGGCCGAGGCGAACCGCGCGGCCGGCACGACCGCGGTCCGCGAAATTGTGCTCTTCTCCAGCCAATTGACTCCCGACGGCCCCCTCTACGCCCCGCTGGGCCGAGCTCAGCTCGGCGGCGCGTGAGTCGTCTTGAAAAAAACCGCCCAGACACGAAAAACTCGGGAGTCCCTTTTTGCGTGGTCTTCGTGTTTTCGTGATGAAAGAAGAAAAAGCCCGGCGGCCTCACCATCGCAGAAGCATCGTGCCCCAGGTCAGGCCCGCGCCAAAACCGCTCAGCAGCACCAGATCGCCCCGGGCCAGGCGGCCTTGGCGGTAGGCTTCGTCGAGAGCCAGGGGAATGCTGGCGCTTGAGGTATTGCCGTAACGGTCGAGGTTGTTGAACACGCGATCCTCGCCGATCCGCAGTGTCTTGGCGGCCGACGCGATGATTCGCAGATTGGCCTGGTGGAAAACGACCAGCGAAACCTGGTCCATGGTCACCCCGGCATCGTCGAGCACCTGGTTGACCGTTTCGCCCAACATGCGGACAGCCCATTTGAAGATGGGGCGACCTTCCATGGCCATGAAGTGGAGTCCCTCGGCCGCGCCGGCCGCCGCGTAGGGTTGTCGCGTGCCGCCCATCGGTCGCCAGAGCAGGTCGGCGCCGCTCCCATCCGATCCGATCGCGTAGGCCAGCGCGCCCTGGTCTGCCCCGCCGGGCGCCAACAGCACCGCGCCGGCCCCGTCGCCAAAAAGCGGATAGGTTTTCTTGTCGACCGGGTTGGTCACGCGGCTGTTGCAGTCGGCGCCGACGACCAACACCCGGCGGCTGCACCCGGTGGCGACAAACTGCATGCCGGTCCACAATGCGTAAACGAAACTGGCGCATGCCGCGTGCAGATCGAAGGCCGGCGCTCGCAAATCCAGTTTCTCTTGAACCAAACAGGCGCTCGACGGCATCAGGAGGTCGGGCGTGAACGTTCCCAGCACCAGCAGGTCGACATCCTCGGGCGAAACCCGAGCGTCTTCGAGGCATCGCCTTGCCGCCTCGGCGGCCATGTCGCTGGTGGCCGTGTTCGGGGCGGCGTGGCGGCGCTCGAGAATGCCGCTTCGCTGGACAATCCAATCGGCGTCGTGTCCCAACGAGGCGAGGTCCTCGTTGCGGACGATTTTTTCGGGAACGCTGCTGCCGATGCCAATGACCTGGACGCCCAAAAGGCGTCCCGTTCGTGATTGCCGTGTTTGGACTTCGCGCTCGGTGGGGGCTGCCGTATGCTCGCTGCTCATGGTGTCTCGTTAGTGCGGTGAAAAACGGCCCGAGGCGATCAAGGTCCCTCTCCGTCGGCCGAAATAATGGAAACTAGAAGCCTACGCCTTTCGTCGATGCATCTCAAGCCCGTTTGGCGCTCTTTTCGGCCGCTTTCATGGTGGGGTATCATGCCCCCCGGAATTGATTCGAGTTGCCAAGAAATACCCACCAACGTGGGGGTGCAATTTGCTAAACGGAATCGTTACACTGAATGACTACGCTCACCGATCATTTTCCGGTCGAGTGTGGCGGACGATGCGCGGCAGGGAAAAGACGTTTACAGGGTGAGTGCCCAAGAGCGAGGTTTATGTGCATTCTGGCCATCCAGTATAAGACGGTTCGCGGTGCCCCCATTTTGGTGGCGCACAATCGCGAGGAACGATTTGATCGGCCTACCCAAGCTCCCAAGATTCAGTCGGGCAAACCCCGCTCGATCTGCGGCATCGACCGCAAGGCGGGCGGGACGTGGCTCGGCGTGAACCAGCATGGGCTGCTCGTCGTCGCGGCCAATCGCACGAGGTCCAATCCTCCTCCCGAACCCCGTTCGCGCGGGCTGCTCTGCCGCGAACTTTTAGGAATGACCAGCGCCCGCCGGGCCGTCCAACACGCGGTCGCCGAACTCGTATCGGGCAACTACGCGGGCGTGAACTATCTCTGCGCCGACGCTCATTACGCGGCGGTCGTCCTTGGTGGCGATCGGGTCGAGGCCCAAGAGCTGGCCCCGGGCCTGCACGTGCTGACCAACGGCAACGTCGACGATCCTTACGACGAGCGACAGGAGTTCATCCGCCGGCAGTTGACGCTTCAGAAGATCGAGTCGGCCGTCACGTTCCTGGCCATGGCCAGCCGCGCGTTCGCCCGCCCATCCGACGGCTCCGGCCGCCGCGGCGTGGTCGTGCTGGGCGAGGAGTTCGGCACGGTTTCGTCAACGCTCATTTCGCTTCCCAAAAAAATCCAAAACTCCGTCTTCCAATACGCCGCCGGCCCGCCCTGCGACGTGAAATACGACGACTACTCGGCCTTGCTCCGCCAGGTCCTTTCGACCGACAAGAACAAACAGGCCCGGGAAACCGAAAAACGGCCGAAGGAAGAAGTGGGAAGCAAGAAGTAGAAAAGGCCGAGCCGTTAAAGAGCCTTGCGCCTCCCCCGCGCGCCGCCGCTGCCCGACCGTTCCTCTTCTCACGCCGTGTTTCCACACGGTGATTTTTTGCGCTCGGCGATCACCTCGCGTTCGAGATTGGCCGGCAGTCGTTTGTAGCTGGAGAATTCCATGGTGAAGGTGCCTTGGCCTTGGGTCAGGCTGCGCAGATCGGTCGCATAACCGAACGTGCCGGCCAGGGGGACTTCGCCCTCGATCAAGGCCGTGGGGCCGTCGACGCGCGTGCCCGTCACCAGGCCGCGGCGGCACGTCAGATCGGCCACAACCGAGCCCTGGAACTGCTGCGGGCATTCGATCTCGATTTTCATGACCGGTTCGAGCAGGACGGGCCGCGTCCGGGGGAGCACCTCGCGCATGGCCGTCATGGCGACCGTTTGAAACGCCAGGTCCGAACTGTCGACGTCGTGATACGATCCGTCGTCGAGGCTCACGTGCAGTCCGACGATCGGGTATCCGGCCAACGGGCCCTTGTCGAGCATT
Organism: Pirellulales bacterium; assembly: GCA_016933425.1. GTDB lineage: Bacteria > Planctomycetota > Planctomycetia > Pirellulales > Thermoguttaceae > UBA11386. The sequence goes on along the minus strand of JAFGAY010000318.1, from coordinate 1,917 downwards.
TTGCGCAGCCCTTTTTCGACCGACGGGATATACTGCCGGGGAATCCGTCCGCCCGTCACGTTGTCCTCGAACAGGAAGCCCTGTTCTTCGTCCTCGTCGGTCAGGGGGCGCATTTTGCCGATGATGTGGGCGAACTGCCCTGCCCCGCCCGTCTGCTTCTTGTGGCGAATGTCGAACTCGGCCGGCTGGGTCGGCGCCTCGCGGTAGTTGACCTTGGGCCGATCGACGTCGACTTCGACGCCGTACTCGCGGCGAATCCGCTCGACGTAGATTTCGAGGTGCAATTCACCCATTCCGGCCATCAGCGTTTCGCCCGTCTCCTCGTCGGTGTTGATCCGAAGCGTGGGATCCTCGCGGCGAAAACGGTAGAGCGCCTTGGCCAGCCGGTCGGCGCCGTCGCGCGCGGCGGGCCGAACGGCCATTTTGATAACCGGCTCGGGCACGTGAATCGGCTGAAGCGTGCAAAAGCGGGGCATCGCCGCGTAGGTGTCGCCGCTGGCGCAGTCGATTCCCAAAACGGCCACGATGTCGCCCGCAACCGCCTCGTCGACGTCTTCGCGCTGATCGGCGTGCATCCGCACAATCCGGCTGAAGCGGTCCTTGCCGCCGGTGCGCTGATTGAAATACGCGCCGCCCTTGACGATTCGCCCCTGATAAACGCGCACGAACGTAAGCGGCCCGTAGGAATCCTCGACGATTTTGAACGCCATGGCGACCAGCGGCCGTTCGGGATCGGGCGTCAAGGGAACGCGTTCCTTCGGGTTGTCGGCTTTCATCGCGGAGATTTCCGCCTCTAGCGGCGAAGGCAAATACTCGACCACCGCGTCCAGCAACGGCTGCACGCCTTTGTTCCGATAGGCGCTGCCTAACAAAACGGGCGTCAGCAGCCGCTGGCACGTGGCGGCGTGGATCACTTCGTGAATCAGCTCGACGGGCACCTCTTGCTCGGCCAGCAGCATTTCCATCAACTCATCGCTGTACATGGCCAGCGACTCGAGCAGGTGATTGCGCCCGCGATGCGCTTTGTCGGCCAACTCGGCCGGAATCTTTTCGACGCGCACGTTCTGACCCTGGGGACCGTCGAAATAGAGGGCCTTTCGAGCGATCAGGTCGATCACGCCCTCGAACTCGGCCCCGGCGCCGATGGGCAACTGGAGCAAGACCGCGTCGCAATCGAGCTTCTCTCGCAGTTCCTTGACCACTTTGTGCGGATTGGCTCCGGTCCGGTCCATCTTGTTGATGAACGCTATTCTCGGCACGCCGTAACGCCGCATTTGGCGGTCGACCGTGATCGATTGGGCCTGGACGCCGCCGACGGCGCACAGAACGAGCACAGCCCCGTCCAAAACACGGAGGCTCCGCTCGACCTCGACCGTGAAATCGACGTGGCCGGGCGTGTCGATCAGGTTGATCTTGGCCTCGCCCCAGTCGACGCTCGTCGCGGCGCTGGTGATCGTGATGCCGCGCTCCCGTTCGAGGTCCATGTGGTCCATCGTCGCGCCCTCGCCGCGGACTTCCCGAAGACGGTGGATGCGACCAGCGTAGTACAAAATGCGCTCGCTGAGCGTCGTCTTGCCCGAGTCGATGTGGGCAGAAATGCCGATGTTGCGAATGTGTTCCAAATCCATGGAGAACGTCTCATGCCAGTGTTTGTCGGTTGAAATCACGGTCAGGATCCGCCGTATAAAAAGGGAGCCGCTATGGCGCGGGGAAAGGGGCAAATGGGTTGCGCGTAAAACGAACCCGGCCCACTCCCACTTGGTTTCCAAAAAGCCGGGGCATCCTATCGGGTGCCTGGGCCATTGCTGAATGGCCGGAGGGTGTGTTCCGAAAGGCGGGCAGGCGGGCGCCTATGTCGGCCACCGCGCAGACCTATTAGTTTACCCTAGTTCGACGGCCAACACCAGGGGGGTTTGG
>JAFGAY010000317.1 GCA_016933425.1 Pirellulales bacterium | reverse complement strand
CTCCGTTTCGACTGCGAGGCGTGCAAGATGCACGTCTTCAGGGAAAAATAGCCCGTAGGTCAGCCACCCCCGTGCCTGACAACTATTTTGGTGGTGCTTCGGCCGCTTGACGGCGGTTCATTCTCGCGGCCTATTCGGCCGACGTTGTCGCGTCGCGCGGCTGGCGTTGGGCGGCGGCGACGTCGCGGGCGAGTTCCTTGATGGGCTCGGAAACCAGGTGCTTCTTGAGCAGCTTGCGTGTTTCGTCGAAAAGCTCGTCGACCTTTTTTCGGGTCCACTTATCCTCGACCACGATGCGCTCTTGCTGGTTGTTCAACTCGCGCATGAGCGTTTCCTCGGTCGGCATGGTTTGAAGTTCCTCGACGACCTTGGCCGCCGATTCTAGATCGCCCGACTCGATGTCGTCGCGGGCGCGGCGGATGAGGATTTTTTGCCGCGTGACCAGGTCGATCAGGTTCAACTGCATGGCGGTGATGAAACCCTCGGCTTCGAGCCGCTGGTCGTCGTTGCGGATTTCGGCCGTCATTTCGGGCACGAGCCCCGGCACGACCGGCAGCCGGGCCAGAAGCACCTTGCCGCTTTTGACCACCAAAAGGCGCATGGCATGTTCGCCGGGACCGATGTCGATGCGGCCGTCGGCGTCGGTTCGACCCACCAGCTTCGTCTTTTTTGACCCGATCTTCTGATCGTAAATCTGGTAGCCGGCCAGAAGCGGTTTTGGTTCGACGCGCCCGCGCAGCACGACTCGGGTCGATTCGCCCGACGGCCGAACGGCCAGCGCCAGCGCCTCGACCCGGCCCCGGCGGCGGCCGCTCATGGGGCTGAGCATGGCCGAGTGGAGCGTCGCGCGAAAACCCTCGGCGTCGCACTGGTCGACCAGGAGAAACGTCCACGGAACAACCATGGCCTTGCGGAATTCGCCCTGGCGGTCGCTGTAGCGCATGATCGGCTGAAAAACGTCGCCCGGCCGCACGTCGACCACCGACGGGTCGCGAATCGGCAACCCCCCGGCGCGGAGCCGCAGCGTAACCTCGTTGCGCGCCGTCTTGGCCACCTGGGCCAGCGGTGTGAATACGTCGAGCATCGCCTCGAACACCGTGTCGCGGAGCTTGGCCGTCTGCCAGACCAGCCGTTTGACGATTGGACTGAACACGTGCGTGCGAACGTCCACCTCGCGCGCAACCACCTCGTAGCCTGACGCGCTCGGCACAACCGCCACGAGAAACACCTTGTCGCACTTGCCGGCGTCCTCGGGCAGGTCCTCGAATTGGACCGACGCCAACTCGTCGAGCATCCGGTGGCGCAGCCGGGGGCTCGGTTCGACGGGAACCACTTCCCAACGAACGCCGATCACCGTATCCACGCGATTCATAATACCCTCGCTCAACTCGGCGGCCAGCGCCGGGTTGAGCGTCGCCGTGGGCGAAAGGGCCGTGATCAACTGGATGCGATAGGGCGTGAGTTCCCATACCGATTGCGCCGGAGCGCGACCGGCCGCCGCGAGGAAAACCAGCGCCACGGCCAGAACGACCGGCAAAACACGGCTCAACCCAGGCGCCGCGGCCGGCTTGCCCGGCGACGCAAAATTTTCCGAACCGCGACCACGAGGGAGCGGCGGCGGTTCGCGACGTTCCGTCAACGCTTGCTTTCGGACGCGGCTCGGATTGGTGCTGGGTGAGGGGGTCATTCGGTTTCTGGCGAAATTTGGGTAAGCAAACGATGGCTCGGGCGAGGACCAAACGAACGACGCGAGTCGGTGGGCGGCCCGGTCGACGCTCCATCGTCGGAACCGGCCGGCACGATCAGCTCCCACTGTTCGACGTTGTCGTAAAGTGAAACGGGCCGGCTGCCGACGCCCTGAAGGCTCGTGTGATAGGCGAAGTGGTCGACCAACTGCCACAGCGGAATAACGGCGACGTCGTTATACGCGATGCGGTGGATCTGGCGCAGGATGGGCCGCACCTGCTGCCAGTCGGTCGCGTTGCGGAGCTGGTCGAGCACCAGGTTCATGTACGCGCTGGCCTCGCCCGTCGGCCCGTCGGCCGCGAGCAATTGGCGCGAGTCGACGACCGGTTCCCACATGGGCAATTCGGCGTAAAGCAGGTCGACATCGTCGGGAATCCGGTTGCAAGGGCCCGGCGGAAGTTCGCGGAGCGTTATTTCGATGCCGACGATCAGAAGTTGTTCCTTGATCTTCTGGCAGGCGGTTTGCGCGATTTCGTCGGCCGGATGGGCCAGCGTGAGACGCGCGAGGATTTTCTTTTCCGGTTTGGCGGGTTTCGGCTCGTTCGCTTCCGGCGTTTTTTCGCCTTCGGCGTCCGGCTTGATTTCGTCCTGGTTCGGCTCCCGCGCGTCCGCCGGTTTTTCCTTGGCGGTCGCCAGCGACTCGGTCACGAAAGTGGTCAGCATCACGGCCAGCCCGGGCTCGTAGGGCCGCGGCTCGATGGTCGTATCGTAAGCGTAGCCGAGCGGATCGTCGTACGACACGCCTTGGGGAAAGGGGCCGCTGACCACCGCGCAACCCTCGACCGGCTTGCCTCCGAGCAGATGGTTGAGAATGGCCCGACGGTGAATCCCATAGATCAGCGCCCGGCGAAAGACTTTGTTCTTCATCAGGGGCCGCTTGCGATTGGGCAGCAGGCAGTGGACCAGCGGCGCGGCGTAGGGTTCGACGACCACGTCCTTCATCGAGCGGAATTCGTCGAGCGTCCAGGGATAGAGGCGGTCGAGCACCTTGATTTGCCCGTCGCGCAGGGCCCGAATGGCCTCGCGGTCGTCGCGGACGACTTGTTCGACGATTTCTTTCGGCTGCGTCGGCCCGGCGGCGAAATAACGGGGATTGGCGACGAAAACGGTTTCCTCGCGGTTTTGCTGGTCGACAACATAAGGGCCGTTGAGCGGGGCGGACGGCGAAGCGGCGCCGGCAACGCCATAGGGTTCGAGCGTCGTCTGCAACAGTGCGTCGGGACGCACGTGGGGCCGACGCATGGCCACCTCGACCTGATACACGTCCCGGACCGATGCGCCGGCGAACAACTCGCTCCAGGCGGGCTCGTAGTTGGTATCGTCGGGCTCGGCCATGGCCAGGAGCCGGCGAGCCACGTCCGCGCCGGTGAGCGTCGCGTTGCCGGCGGCCCAACCAATGCCCGGCTGAAGCCGGATCAACAGCCGCCGCTGGAGCGGTTCGATTTCGAGCGTGCCGACCGGGCAGCGATAGTCGCCTCCCTCCGAACCCGGTCCCAGAAACTCGGTCAATGTGCGATAAACCAGTCGATCGGCGCGCCGCGTGGCCCAATTCCAGCGATGGCGCGGGTCGAAACGGGCGGCCGGTTCGCCGACTCCAACCAGCACCCGAGGATAACGCCGGTGG
>JAFGAY010000048.1 GCA_016933425.1 Pirellulales bacterium | reverse complement strand
TCGGCGGCGGCCGTGCCGGGCCGCGGACTGAACGGAAAGGCATGGATCTTGGAAAATCCGACCTTGCGGGCCACATGGCACGTGGCCTCGAAGTCGGCTTCGGTCTCGCCCGGAAAACCGACAATCACGTCGGTCGTGAGGCCCGGCCGGTCCAAACGCCGCTGGATCGTCCGACACCGATCGAGAAACTCGTCCGCGGTCTGGCGTCGGCGCATGCGCCGCAGCACGGCGTCGGAACCGCTTTGCATCGAAATGTGCAAATGCGGGCAGACGCGGTCGGGACGACCGGCCATCAGATCGAGCAGTTCGTCGGTCACCTCGGACGCCTCGATGCTCGAAATCCGCACGCGAAACGAACCCTCGATGGCAACCAGCCGCTGGAGCAGCCGGTGCAGATTCGTGTCGCCGTCGCCCGTGGCCGACAAATCGACGCCGTAGTGGCCCAGGTGGATGCCCGTCAGAACAATCTCGCGGTGGCCCGCGTCGACCAGGCCGCGAATTTCCGCGACTACGTGGTCCATTGGCCGGCTGACCAGGACGGGCCGGGTGTGCGGGATGATGCAATAGGCGCATTCCATGCGGCAGCCGTCCTGGATTTTGACGCAGGCCCGGCGACGAGAGCCGAACGACGTGATGCCCGAGGGAATCTCTCGCAATCCGAGGCCGGAGAGCCACTCGGGCAAGCGGCGTTTGTCCGTCAGGACCTCGACGACGGCGGGCAGCGAGGCGGCTTCTTCCGGACGGCGCGTCGCATAGCAGCCCATCACGACGATCCGCGTGCCGGGATTTTCGCGGGCCATCTGCCGGATGAGCTTTCGGCTCTTGCGATCGGCTTCGGCCGTGACAGTGCACGTATTGACCACGCAAAGGTCGGCCGATTCGCCCGGCGCTGGCTCGCGATAATTGATTCGCGCGAGGGCCTGGCGAACGAACTCGGTCTCGTACTGATTGACCTTGCAGCCCAGGGTGAGGGTTTTGAGGGTTGGCATAAACGGTGATCGGTCAAGGATGCGCGTGGCCCCTTTCCCGCCCAACTCGGCCGGGATGGTCAGGGCACTGCAAAACCATTATATTGAAGCGAGGCGGTTGACAAAAGAAGTTTCGTCGAAGCTCATCTCTTCCCAGCCGAGGAATTCCCATGCCGAATATCAACGAATATCTGGACCAGAACAAGGGCCGTTTCGAGGAGGAATTCTTTGATTTACTGCGGATTGCCAGCATCAGCGCCGATCCGACCTATCACGACGACGTGGCCAGGGCCGCGCGGTGGGTGGCGGGTCAATTCGAGCGGCTTGGATTTCCGGCCGAGATCATCCCGACCGGCGGCCACCCGCTGGTCTACGCCGAGTCGCCTCGCGTGCCGGGCGCCCCGACGGCGCTCGTTTACGGCCACTACGACGTGCAGCCGGTGGTTCCTCTCGAGTTGTGGACCACGCCCCCGTTCGAGCCGGCGGTCCGCGACGGCAACGTTTTCGCCCGGGGCGCATCGGACGACAAGGGTCAGATGCTTACCCACGTGAAAAGCGCCGAGGCGTGGTTGGCCGTCGAGGGGCAATTGCCGATCAACCTGAAATATCTCATTGAGGGCGAGGAGGAATGCGGCGGCCAGGGCGTAGCCGATTTCGTCGAGAAGCACCGCGATCGTCTGGCCTGCGATTGCGTCGTCGTGAGCGATTCGAGTCAGTTTGGGCCCGACCGGCCGGCGATTACCTGCGGACTGCGCGGCATTGTCTACGCCGAACTGTTGCTCACCGGCCCCAATCGCGATTTGCACTCCGGCTCGTTCGGCGGCGCGGTGGCCAACCCGGCCAACGCGCTGGCCAGGATGCTTGCCGCGCTGATTGACGATCGCGGCCGCGTCCAGGTGCCCGGCTTTTATGACGACGTGGTTGCCCTGACCGACAAGCAGCGCGAGCAGTTCGCGTCGCTGCCGTTCGACGAGGCGGCCTATCTGGCCGGCATCGGCGCGTCGGCGCTAGTTGGTGAAGAGGGCTTTACCACGCTCGAACGTCTCTGGGCGCGGCCGACCTACGACGTCTGCGGTATGTGGAGCGGCTATCAGGGCGAGGGCGCCAAAACGGTCCTGCCCAGCGCGGCCGGTGCGAAACTGAGCTTCCGCCTGGTTCCCAATCAGGACCCGGCGAAAATCATCGAGGGTCTGCGCTGCAAACTGGCCGAGGTTTGCCCGCCGGGCATCCGCATGGACCTGACCGTTCACCACGGTGGCCGCGGCGTGCTCGTGTCGGAAGACAGCCCTTACACCCAGGCAGCCGCCCGGGCCGTCGAACAGGCGTTCGGCGCCCCGCCGGTCTACACCCGCGAAGGCGGCTCGATTCCGGTCGTCGTCCTGTTTTCCGAGTTATTGGGCGTCGACGTTCTGCTTTTAGGCTGGGGTCAGTCCGACGACAACGCCCACAGCCCCAACGAAAAATTCTCGCTGGCCGATTTTCACCGCGGCATCAAGGCCAGCGCGCAGCTTTGGGAAGAACTGGCTTCGTGCCCAACGAAAGGTTCGTGAGTCCGCGAATTCCTACGAACCGCGACCGTGAGGGAGCAGCCGGGCCAACTTCTCGCGAGGGCCGCTCCCTTGCGGTCGCGGTTCGGTCTTGAGCCTACTCGCGATAATACTCGTCCGGCCGCAGTTCGTCGTATCGACCGGTCGCGTGCAGGTGCTTGCGAAGCTCCAGGCAGAGGTGGCACTTGCTGACGTAGCCGCGCGGGTCGGGCACGAAGTCGTCGGCCAGGCCCCGCCAAAGCCAGACCGGGCCCCCCTCGGCCAGTTGGCAATAGACTGGGCGGCGGTCCGCGTCGATCGTCGGATGTAGATTGCCGACGTTGGCCACCGAGATGCCCAGGCAGTGGCTGGTCGACAGGTTGCCGAACGGGTCAATGTGAAAATGGATCGTGTTTTCGAGCGTGCGGCGGCAGGCGTCCCCCTCGAAACTTTCGGCCGCGTGGCGCGGCAGGCCCTCGGCCAATTGTTCGACCGCGCGTCCGGCCGGAATCAAATAGCTGTGCCAGTGCCAAAGCTCCCCGCCTCGATAGTCGAAACCGAGCCGTTTCGACGATTCTTCGATCGAATGCGTCCGGTCGGGTTCAAGGCACATCTGCATGCGATGGAACACCTCGGGCGTCCAAATCGTCACGCCCCGATGGTCAAAAACCTCGGTGGCCGCGCGAATGGCCGTTTGCACCCGAGCCAACGGAATGAATTCGTTGCTCATCAGCGAAACGCTGATTAGCACGGCGGGAAGCCCCGCCTCGCGCAGCCGCAAGAATCCTTCGTGGGCCGTTCGTTCGTCGGCGCACCACGAAGCGTTGGTTTCGAGATAATCGATGGCCACGTCGTGGCGCCGCGCGGAGCGAATTGCGTAAAGAAGACGCTTCCAGTCGAGCGTCGCCTCGCCGCCGGTCAAGTGAATGCCGTGCAACGCCGGCTCCTTGGCCAACGCGGCCATCGTCGCGTCGATCATCGACTCCGTCATGACGTGCCGATCATGACGAGGAGAGCAACGAAACAGGCAATGCTTGCAGGCGTTCGTGCAACGGCAGGTCAATATGACCCCGCCCGAGATCAAGGGCGGAATCGTCATCGGTTTCGTGGCGGGCATCACTCAGGCGGGATTCGGCGGAAATTGCTATAACGAGAATCGCATTAGTCAAGGATAGCATCTTTTCGGCAGAAAACCTATCTGAATAATGTTTGTTTTCGGGTAAGGATTGAAATGGCAAGAAAAGACGTCTGTCACCGTTCACAAAAAAACTGAACCGCGACCGTAAGGAAGCGGCAACAAAACCACAATCACGATGCGGTTCCCGGATGTAATAACGAATTACGGCGGCAGGTGGTGGAGGACCACGCTCCGTCGTGGCCGCGTGTGACGAACCGGTTCGGCCACGACGGAGCGTGGCCCTCCATATTTGGATGTGCGCAAGAACAAATCTTGTCTATCTTGACCGCAAAATTCGGCGTGCCGCTCCCTTATGGTCGCGGTTCGATTTTGAGGATCCGTCGGATTTCGGTGACCAGGAAGAAAGAACCGGTCACGCAAATCAGATCGTCCGGCTGGACTCGGTTAGTAAGCCACGCCCAACTCGCAGCCGGTGATGGATAAATCGGATACGTCCGTCCTGTTTGCTCTCCCGCCAGCCGGGCTAGATCCTCGGGTGAAGCGGCCCGAGGATTTTCGAGAAACCGCGTGAAAACGACTTCGTCGAACGCGCCGAGCAAGACGTCGAGCATCCCGCGAAGGTCTTTGTCGGCCGCGGCGGCAAAGAGGGCCCACTTCCGCCGACCGGCAAAACGCTCGGCCAAAACTTCCACGAGCGCTTCGACCGACGCTCGATTGTGAGCAACGTCCAAAACCACGGTCGGCCGCGCATCGAGAATTTCCACACGGCCCGGGCAAACCGCGCGGGCCAGTCCCGACCGGACGGCCGACTCCGGCACGTTCCAACCGATTTTGCGGAGTTCGTCGATCACGGCCAATGCGACGGCCGCGTTGGCCGTCTGGTGGCGGCCCGGCATGGCCAGCCGCAAACCGCGATATTCGGCCTCGCCGCGCCGATAGTAGTCGAACGGGCCGTCGGCCGTCGGGGAATCAGGGACAACTGTCTCGAAATCCGTGGCCGCCTCGATCATCGGGGCGCCTATTCGCCGGGCCAATTGGCGGATCACCGCGCGAGGCGCCGGCCGTGTGACGCCGCTGACCAAGGGAACGCCCGGCCGCAGGATGCCGGCCTTCTCGGCTGCGATGGCCTCGAGTGTGTCGCCCAATTGGGCCGTGTGGTCGAGGCTGATGCTCGTGATGACCGAGACGACCGTCTGGGCGACGTTGGTCGAGTCGAGCCGGCCGCCCAGCCCAACCTCGAGCACGGCCACGTCGACCGCCCGCCTGGCAAAATGGTCCAGAGCCATTGCCGTGAGGACTTCGAAGTAGGTTGGCCGATCGTCGTCGGGCCCGCCGTGGTGCTCGGCCCGGCGATCCATGGCCTCGACGGCCGGCCGGACCCGCTCCACCAACCCCACCAGTTCGTCGCCCGAGCAAGCCGCGCCATCGACCATCAACCGTTCCTCGACCCTCTCGAAGTGGGGCGAGGTAAACAGGCCCGTGCGATACCCTGCGTCGGTCAACACGGCGGCGATCATCGCGGCCGTCGATCCCTTGCCCTTGGTTCCCGCGACATGAATCACGGGAATGCCGCTTTCGGGGGACCCAATGCGGTGGAGCAACTCGCGCATGCGATCCAGCTTGAATCGCTGGGTAAAATCGGCGCTTTGCGAGACCCGTTCGTAGTTGACCCGATGCAACAGGTAATCCGCGGCCTGGTCGCGGGGACTCGGATCGGGAGGCGAGGGACGGGACATGGGATTGAGATATTTGGGACGTTTGAAATGGGGGCCGCTGTTTGCTCGTCTGACCGTGTTTTACCAAAGAAACCGGTTTCGTACCGCTGGGGGCGGCAACGATTTTGGCGGTGCCCGGTACGACTGGAGGGCCTCACAAATTTCCATTGCATACTGCCATCATCCGTGACCACACCTGTTAATCGGGTGGTGTCTTGCGACTACGAGGGGGCTGGCCTATAGTGGTGTTTTCACCTCGTGTTGGGTGGTCGGCGGTAGGGGATCATCCCCTTCGGTGGGCGGAAGAGCCAATTCAGCGCCGTGCGTCCGAACTGTTCGCGGACCGGTGGCGTAAAGCGTATACCTCTCCTTCTTCTTCCATAGGTTGACGAGGCAACTCCATGCCGAATGATGTCATTATCGAAACCAGAAACCTCACGAAGGTCTACCGCGACTTCTGGGGCCGCCAGAAGGTCCGCGCCCTCAAGGCGCTCGACCTGGAAGTCCGCCGCGGCGAGATTTTCGGACTGCTGGGGCCCAATGGGTCGGGCAAAACGACCACCATCAAGCTGATCCTCGGCCTGCTGTTTCCCACCAGCGGCCAGGTCCTCTGCTTCGGGCGCGACGCGACCGACGTGACGAAAAACGAACGGATCGGCTATCTGCCCGAGGAATCCTATCTCTACAAATTCCTCTCGGCCGAGGAGACGCTGGATTTCTACGGCCGGCTGTTCAAAATGTCGCGCCGCCTGCGCCGCCAGCGCACCTCCGAGTTGATCAACCTGGTGGGACTCCAGGGAGCCAAGAAACGCCAGCTTCGCGAGTACTCCAAGGGCATGACCCGGCGCATCGGCTTGGCACAGGCACTGATCAACGATCCCGAGTTGATCCTGTTGGACGAGCCGACGACGGGCCTCGACCCGCTGGGCATCCGCGACATGAAGCAAATGATTCTCGATCTGCGGGAGCAGGGCAAGACGGTGGTTATGTGCAGCCATCGGCTCGACGACGTCGAGGACGTTTGCGACCGCATCGCGATTCTTTACGACGGCGAGTTGAAGGAGTTGGGCCGGGTCGACAGCCTGCTGAAGGTCCGCGACGTCACCGAAATCCATGCTCGGGGACTCAGCGAGAAAACCCAACAGGAAATTCGCCAGCTCATCCAGCGCGAGGGAGGCGAGTTGGTCGCGATGGGCAATCCCACCATGACCCTCGAGCAACTCTTCCTCGACATCATCGCCGAGAGCGAGGCGCATCCGGGCCGGCGCGTCGTCCGCAAAGAGGGGGCCGCATAGACCATGGTACTTGAAACCGAACTGCTTCCGTTTCGCGAATGGCTCCTCTGGGGACCGTTCGTCTGGCTGTTGGTCATGGGGTCGCTGGCGGTCGCGGGGCTTTTTTTCGGCTCGCTCGTGGCGGTGATTCGCCATGGTCCGGCCGCCGGGCTGGCGGCCACCGGACGCGTGCTGGCCGCGGCCGTGGGCGATTTGTTTTGCATGTCGCCGCGGCGCGTTTGGGCGCTGGCCTGGCTGGCGGTCAAGGATTCGTTGCGCCGTCGCGTGGTGGTGGTTTTCATCGTATTTTTGCTGTTGCTTCTGTTCGCCGGCTGGTTTCTCGACCCAAGCAGCGACCATCCCTTGCGGCTGTACATCAGCTTTGTGTTGACGGCCACCAGCTATCTGGTTCTGCTGTTGATGCTGTTTCTCAGCGCGTTGAGCCTGCCGAATGACTTAAAGAACAAGACGCTCCACACGGTGGTGACCAAACCGGTCCGCCCGAGCGAAATCGTGCTCGGTCGGATGCTCGGGTTTGTCGTGTTGGGTACGACTTTGCTGGCTCTGATGAGCGCGATTAGCTATGTGTTCGTCGTTCGCGGGCTGGCCCACAGCCACGAGGTCGTGCAGGCCAGCCTGGCGGCTGTTGATCCGCGTCAGGACGCCGACCAGGGCGCCGTGCCGCTGCGAGGCGAGAGCACGCGAGTTAACGGCCACCGCCACGACGTGCGGATTGACCGAAAAGGCCAGGGCCTCCTCGAGATGACGCAGGATCACTACCACCGCGTCGCGCGCCGGCAAGACGGCGAAAAGACCGTCTACGAAGTCGGCCAGCCCGAGGGCATGTTGGTTGCCCGGGTGCCGGTCTACGGCAAGCTCCGTTTCATGGACAGCCAGCGCCACGTGGCCGAGCGGGGAACGAACGTCGGCGACGAGTGGGCCTATCGCAGTTACATCCAGGGGGGCAGCCTGGCGGCGGGCGTCTGGTCGTTCGAGGGCGTCACGCCCACGGCGTTTTCCGACAATCTCCAATTGGAAATGACGCTTGGCGTGTTTCGCACCTACAAGGGCGACATCGAGCAAGGCGTGGCGGGCGTGTTGCTCTTGCGCAATCCGAAAACGGGCCTGACGGTCGAGGCCAAGGTGTTCAAATCGCGCGAATTTTCGACCGACGTCCACCGCCTGCCGCGCAAAATCACGCCGACGGCCGCCTACGCGCTCCAACCGGAAAAGGACCCCGACGGGCGGATTAAATACGTCCGCAAACCGCTCGGCGCGGATGCCAAGGCTCAGTACGACCTGTTCGACGACCTGACCGACGACGGGCAGTTGGAAGTCTGGCTCCAATGCCTCGATCCCGAGCAATACTTCGGCGTTGCCCAACCCGACTTGTACCTCCGCGCCCGCGACGCGTCGTTCGCGTTGAATTTTGTCAAAGGCTATTTTGGAATCTGGATGCAGATGGTGCTGGTCATTGGTTTTGGCGTGATGTTCAGCACGTTTTTGACCGGGCCGGTGGCCATGCTGGCGACCGTGGGCATGTTGATCGGCGGCTTTTTCCGGGGTTACATGATCGAGTTGGCGTTGGGACAGACCTGGGGCGGCGGACCGGTCGAGTCGCTCATCCGAATTTTGACCCAGGACAACGTGGTTTCGGACCTGCCCGAGGGAATCCGCACCACGGTGGCCCAAACGGTCGACTCGGTGTTGCAGCGGGGATTGTGGGTAGTGGCGCAGCTTCTTCCGTCGTTTGGGGATTACGACTGCGCCAGCTACGTGGCGTATGGTTTTAACGTTCCCGGCAATTGGATCGCCGAGCGGGGATTGACGGCGCTCGGATTCGCAGTCGCCCTATTCGTGGTCGGCTATTTCTTCCTGAAAACTCGCGAGGTGGCCCGATGAACCCGCGCCGTCGTTCGTTCATTCGCAAAGCCGTTTATCTGGTGGTGATCTTCGCGCTTTTGTTCCCGATCTATTGGCTCGGCGCTCCCTCGACCGTCGACACCGAGACGATGAAGGGAAGCCGCGGCGGGCTGCTGGCGCAAAAGCGCGAGAAGAACGGGCTCGAACAGGTTTACTACGGCAAGATCGACCCGACCAGTGAAACGCTGCGGTTGGCCACGTTGGGCATGCGCGGCATCGCCGTCGACGTGCTCTGGCTCAAGAACATCGAATATCAAAAGAAAAAGGACTGGACCAACGTGTCGGCCACGTTGAACCAGATCATCAAGCTGCAGCCCAACTTTATCGACGTCTGGCGCCACCAGGGCTGGAATCTTTCGTACAACTGCTCGGCTGAATTCGACGATTATCGCGAACGATACCATTGGGTCATCAAGGGGATCGACTTTCTGAAGCTTGGCACGACCTACAACCAGCGCGAGCCGCGGTTGCTGCGCGACATCGCCTCGTTCATTTCCCGAAAGATCGGCCGCAGCGACGAGCACAAGCAGTTTCGGCGGCTCTTCCGCGAGGACGATGATTTCAACGGGGCGCTGCCCAAGAGCGAACGCGACAATTGGCTCGTCGGCAAGACCTGGTTTCGCAAGGCCGAGGATCTGATCGACACCCAAAAGGCGTCGACCCGGGGAATGAACCCCATCGTTTTCCGATCCGAGGCGGGCATGTGCCAGATGAACCACGGGGCGGCGATCGAGAAGGAAGGGGTTTTCGGCGAACGCGCCCGCCGGGCTTGGCAACAGGCCGCCAAGGATTGGGAAGAGTTCGGCCAATACGCCATTCCGACTTCCACCGGCCTGATCGTCCGGCTGGGCCAACTCGACCGACTGGTCGGAGAACGGCAAGAACGGTTTGACGAGATCAACAAGCTTGGGCAGGGCATTCACCAGAAGCTCCAGGAAGAGCGGCTTTCGCAGTTGACCGACGCGCAGCGCAAGGCAATGAACACGCCCCCGCGCGAACGCACCTCGGAACAATTCGCCCTGGCCCAGGAAGCCGCAGCGCTTTTGGACATCGAGCCGCAAGAAATTGTCCGCAACCGCAGGTTTCCGCGCGAGCATCTCGAGAAAGCGAAAAAGTTGCTCGAACACATTGCCCAGGTCGAGGAGCTGGCCCGAACCACCAAGAGCTACCGGGGCATCGTCAACTATGAATACTGGCAAAATCGGGCTGAAATCGAGCAGATGGACGAGATGCGCGCGGGCCGCGAACTGGTATTTCGCGGCGGCGAGGCGCTGGCCGAGGGCGATCTTTCGGCAGCGCTCGACGCATTCGCCCGAGGATCGGCCCATTGGTTCAGCGTGTTGCAGCGCTATCCGACCCTCATGACCGACTCGTCGACCGGCGACGACCTGGAGGAGTTGCTCGAGGAATACGGCAAGGCGCTCGACCAGCGCGACGAGCTGTTTCCACCCGATTTCGCTCTGGCGCCCTACATCCGCGCCCAAGTCCAGGACAACCCGAAGATGTACCAGATCGGCGCGAGCATGAAAAAAGCCGACGAGGCGGAAAAGGCGGACGACCCGGGCACGGCGTGCTCGTTCTACTTCAAGGCCCTGGAAAGCTGGCGGCAGATCATTGAAGACCTGCCGAGTCTTGAACAAAGAAGCGATCCGTTCACGACGGCGACCGTCCTGGCAACGATCCGGAAATACGCCGAGTCGCTCCGCAAGAACGATCAAACGGTTCCCAACGATTTTATTCTGCACCGTTTCGTCCGCGTTCAGATGGAGCACGATCCTGAAACGCGCGAGGCCCAACGGGCGATGGAACGGGCGGAAGACGCCGTCGCGAAACAAGACCTGGCCGCCGCCCGAAAGGCCTACGAGGAAGGTTTCGCCCGTTGGCGCGACATTCTCGAGCGCTATCCGACGCTGGTGGGTGACGGCACGCTGGGCCCCGAACTAATGATTCTCGTCGACGGATATCGAGATGTGCTCAAGCAAGAAAACCAAGAGTTGCCGAAGGATTTCCCGCTCCAGGAAATCGTCGATCGTTACGGCCAGCCTTGACGCGAAACGATCCTTGTGGTTTTACCAGTAGAGAATCGTAGGTCAGGCTGTGCCTGACAAACCAAATGGTTCGGGCCATGGCATGAGGCGTCCTTTTCCACGCGAGCGATTCGGATAATCGAGAATCGCGTCAGACGACAACCTGTCAGGCACAGCCTGACCTACTGCCCTTCGTGGTGAATTAAAACCGTCGGCAAACCACCATGGAATTCGCGTCCGAAGCCAGCCGTCCGCCCACGCCCGAATTGATCGGCTCCGCGCCGGCCATGCAAGAGGTCTACCGGCTGGTCCGCCAGGTCGCGCGGTCGAATGCCTCGGTACTCTTGCTCGGCGAAACGGGAACCGGCAAGGAGTTAATCGCCAACGCCATTCACCGGCTGAGTCCCCGGGCAAGCGGTCCGTTCATCCGCGTGAACTGCGGCGCGCTGGCCGAGAATTTGCTGGAAAGCGAGCTTTTCGGCCATGTCCGCGGCGCGTTCACCGGCGCGGTCGACAACCGCATCGGACGCTTCGAGGCGGCCCACACCGGAACCATCTTTCTCGACGAGGTCAACTCGACCACTCCCAAGCTCCAGGTCAAGCTGCTCCGGGTGCTCCAGGAACACGAATTCGAGCGCGTCGGCGACACCCAGACGATTCGCGTCGACACGCGCGTGATCGCGGCCAGCAATTGCGACCTGGTCGACGAGGTTGCGGCCGGGCGGTTTCGCGAGGATCTTTACTACCGGCTCAACGTCGTGACGGTTTTCGTTCCCGCGCTGCGCGACCATCGGGAAGACATTCCCGAACTGGTTGCCCATTTCATGCGCGTCTACAACGAGCAGAACGACCGTCACGTTCCCCATATCACGCCCGAGGCGATGCGGGCGTTGGAACACTACGGCTGGCCCGGCAATGTCCGCGAACTGCAAAACTACATCGAACGGGCCATTGTGTTGGCCGTGGGCGATGAAATATCGTGCGACCTGTTGCCCGAAAACGTCCTGGGGCGCCAGACGCCGCGGATTGGCCGGGCCGTCGATCTGGAGGCCTTCACCACGGCCCTAGTTCAGCAGGGAATCGCCGAATCCGGCCCCCTGCCTGAGAATCTTCATACGCGAATCGTCAACCGCGTCGAGCGCGAACTGATTACCCAGGTCATGAACCGCTGCGAAAACGTGCAAATCAAGGCGGCCGCCATGCTCGGCATGAATCGCAACACGCTGCACAAAAAACTCAAGCAGCACGGCCTGGAAAAATAGCGCAGCGCTTAGGTCAGTCGCGTAGGTCATGGCACCCCGTGCCTGACAAGGATCCTACGCGATTTCCTCGCGGAACGTCTTAATCGTCTTCAAACACCGTCGGGTTCTTTCGCCAGTCTTTGTCTTTGTCGTGACCGTATTGCATGACGCGGGGGCGGCGCTCGCGGAG
>JAFGAY010000316.1 GCA_016933425.1 Pirellulales bacterium | reverse complement strand
CAGTATAGGACCGCCATTCGCCCCGGGTCAAGAGCGATTGAACGGCGTTCCTTCTTGAATCGCCCCCCCGGTAGCTTGACGACGTGAAGGAAAAAACGTTATGCGTCAGCCGTGGGAAGGAACTGAGCCGCTAATCTCTCGGGATCAGGGTCAAATCCAGTCCGAAGGCCCATACCATCAGGGCGAGGATCAGGATGAGGCCCAGGTAGCTCAGTGCCAGTTGGACCCGTTCGTCGACCGGTTTGCCGCGGATTCCCTCGTAGAGGAGGAAAACGAAATGACCGCCGTCGAGGACGGGAATCGGCAGGAAATTGATCACGGCCAGCGTCGCGCTGATCATGGTCAGGAAAATGAGAAATTCGGACAGGCTTCGACTGGCCGCTCGGCCGGCTACCTTGGCGATCGTAATCGGGCCGCCGATCACCTTGAGCGAGAGTTCGCCCGTCGAGAGCCGTTGGAGCAATCGCAGGACGAGTGTGGCTTGCAGCCAGGTTTCCTCGCCGCCCAGCTTCAAAGCTTCGCCGAACGATTGGGCCGTGAGCATGAAGCCCGCTCCTTGCAGTTGGAAGCCTCGTTCGGGATGGTGCCAATCGGCCGCGTCGACCGGTTCGAGCAGGACGGTCTTGCCGTCCTTGAATTTCAACTCGATCTTGGCGCCGGGCAGCGTGAAACCTTGCATGGCCTCGAACAAAGCGGGCCAGTTTCGTTTCTGATCCGTGAATTCAACCGGTTTCATGCACACATCGCCCGGCTTGAGTCCTTCGCGAGCGAGCGACGCTTCATCGGGTGGAACAAACGCGGCGTTGACCAGCACCTGGCCGGGCACAACGCCCGCCTGGGCCGCCGGGCTGTCGGGCACCACCCCCGCCACCGTGTTGAGAACGTAATAAGCGACGCCCAGCGAGGGAACGCTTACCGGGCTGCCCGCGAAAAGGGCCATCTCCACGGCGTCCGTTTTTCTCAAGGCGATGGGCACCTCGAGTGTTTCTTCTTTCTGTTTGGATGGGTCGTCCTTGCCCTTCGCCTCCTCCATGCGTTTCAGGGTAAGCATGACGGTCGGCGGCGGATCGCCCTGGGCCACGGCCGCGTTGATTTCCTTCCAGAGTCGGTCGGGCAGCGTCATCGGATCGCCCGGCGGATTCCCGTCGATCGCCACAATCCGGTCGCCGGCCTTAATGCCCGCCTGGGCCGCCGGCGAGCCGTCCTGGACCGACATGATCGGCCCCATTTCCATGACCAAACCAAGCCGGCGCATTGGTTGGGGATTTACCCGAATCGTGAGCAGCCGGACGGACTTTCCCTTTTCCTCGTCGCGTTGGACGGTGACCTCGATCGGCCGGTCGCGCCGGGCGGACAGCATCTCGCACAGTTGCGCGTATGTCTCGACCGCGACATCGTCGATCTTGACGATCTTGTCGCCCAGTTGGAAAGGCGGCTCCGCGCGGGCGGCCGTTGTGTTCCTGATATAAGGCTTGATCTTGTCGTTATTCAGCCAACCGATCGAGGTGAGCAACGTGGTCGTGCCGGTGGCCGAAACGCCGATCGCCGGAATCAACAGCTTGCGGCTCGGATGAACGACCACCTCGAAGGGTTCGGCCGCGCCGGGCCGCTCGATGCGCAACGTCGCCGCGTCGCCTTCCTTGTTCAAGGGAATGCGCGTCATCACGTCCTTGAAACGGCGGGTAGGTTCCCCGTTGATCGCGACGATGCGGTCGCCGGGGCGCAGATCGGCCTGCCAGGCCGGGTAGCCCGGTTGGATCGGGCCGATTTCGCACGGCTGCTCGTTCACCCCAATCGCGTAGGCGATCACGGCCGCTGCGAACGCGAAAAGCAGGTTCATGATCACGCCGGCCGAGATGATCGCCATACGCTTGGGGACGCTTTGGGCCAAGTAGCTTCGCGGATCGTAAAGGGCCGCCTCGGCCGCTGCGACGTCGACCGGCGTTTCACTGTCGCCGGTCGACGGCGCGGCGCCGACCGCCTGGGCCGCCTTGGCCCGTTCGAGCTCCTCGCGGAGCCGTGCCGGGTTGTCTTCCTGGCCCAGCATTTTGACGTAGCCGCCCAGCGGAAACGCTCCGATGCCGTATTCCGTTTCGCCCCAGCGGAATCGGCAGATGCGCCAGCCGGCGATGTCGAATCCCAGATAAAACTTCTCGCATTTCACACCGCAGAGCTTCGCCACCGCGAAGTGGCCCAGCTCATGGACGAAAATGACCAATCCCAGTCCGATGGCCACGATTAAAATAATGAGCCATGAAACGGGATCCACGATCCACGACCAGGTCGACCACTCAAAAAACTCAAAGGCTATCAGGCACCAATCCAACGTTCTACCTCCTCGCGAGCCCAACGATCGAGCGCGAACAACTGGTCCAGGCTCGGGTTGGGGTCAAAGTTATGATTTTCCAGTGCCGCGCACACGGCCGGCACGATCCGGTCGAAACGCAGCCGGTGACCCAAAAAGGCCGCCACCGCCGCCTCGTTCGCCCCATTGAGCACCGCGCCGGCCGTTCCGCCGCGCCGTGCCACTTCGCGCCCCAGGGCCAGCGCGGCAAAACGCTCGCCGTCGGGCGGCTCGAAGTCCAAGTGGATCGCCTCGCTCCAATCCAGCCGTGCGGCCACTCCCTCGTGACGCGCGGGCCAGTCCAACGCATATTGGATCGGCAATTTCATGTCGGGCAGGCCAAGCTGGGCGATCACCGATCCATCTTTATACTCTACCATCGAATGAACGATCGATTGGGGATGAATCAGCACGGTGATTTGGTCCGGTGCGAGGTCGAAAAGCCACCTCGCCTCGATAATCTCGAGGGCTTTGTTCATCATCGTAGCCGAATCGACCGTAATTTTCGGTCCCATCGCCCAGGTCGGATGGGCCAGGGCCTCCTCGACGGTTACGCCGGCCAGTTGGTCGGCCGCGTGGTTGCGGAAAGGCCCTCCGCTGGCCGTCAGAATGATCCGACGAACCTCCTCGCGCCGGCCGGCCGCCAGGGCCTGAAACACGGCGCTGTGCTCGCTGTCGACCGGGATGATTTTGGCCTGGTTATCCCGGGCAAGCTGGGTCACCAAGCCGCCGCCGACCACCAGGCTTTCCTTGTTGGCCAGGGCTACCCGTTTCCCCGCCGCCAGAGCGGCCCAAGTGCCCACCAGGCCCGCGATCCCGACAATCGCCGAAACGACCATGTCGACCTCGGGTTCGGCCGCAACGCGGCCCAGGCCCTCGGGTCCGACGATCCGTTCTGTTTCATCGGGCAAACCGGACCAATCGGCCGATTTTGCTGCCCCGGGATCGGTTGCGACGACCCAACGGGGACGGACGGCGGCCGCCTGCGCGATCAGCAAGGGCACGTTGCCATGGGCAGACAGGGCAGCGACCTGAAGCCGCCCCGCCGAACCGGCGATTACCTCCAACGTATTGCGACCGATGCTCCCGGTCGAGCCAAGCACGGCAACCTGTTTGGGTCGAGTCATCTCGCGCCGTACTTGTGCCAAGGAACGGGGGAACTTCAGCCGATGAGGAAAAGCCTCATTCTATAAGGGGTTTGCCGCAAGACAACCCGGCCCGGTGTCGAAAACCACCATTGTGAGGGACGTAGTATCAGGACCCGATCCATGGCTTCGCCAAAAACGGGCTCCCGAATGCCGAAGACCGTCATATTATTGAAAAAGGGACGCATGAAGCACGGATCGCCGGGTCACGACCCGGCCTACGGTCCCTCGCCACCCATTTTGACAGAAACAGACCAAGAGGTTTCTTTCCATGGATCCCGAGCAGAAACCGTCGGAACCAGAACCCGCCAAGAAATCGCCCATTCCTCCGGCGACCAATTTGATTTGGTATGTGGTGGCGGCCGCCGTCATCACGTTGCTGGCCGTTGGGTTCTGGCCGGTCACGGAGCAAACGGAAATTTCGATTGGCAATCTGGTTCGTCTGGTCGAGCAAGGCTCGCCCGAGAAAAATCCGAATGCGGCGATCGACGTGGTAGCCAAGGTGGACGACAAAAAAACGATCACCGTCCGTTACTCCGACTTGCACGACATCGTTATTGGGCCGAGCGAGGTCACCGGCAAAATTACTCGGCAGGTCCTCAAACCGGCCGACCAGCGCGGCGATCCGAAAAAGGACGTGCCGTTCCATACGGCCCGATACGGCCTGGAAAACGACAATAATTACTTATTCAATCTATTTCAGGAGAATGGTTTCAACACACCCCGCAACAGTGTCCGCAGCGAGCGGATCCCCAGCGGTTTGCGGGCCCATTTGCCCGTGCTGCTGGTCACCGTGGTGCTTGTCGTGTTGTTTGTCGTGATGATGCGGCGGTTGGGCGGGGCGGGCGGGGCGATGGCCTTCGGGCGCAGTCGCGGCCGGTTGGTCGCTCAGGAAGACGTCGGCGTGACGTTCAAGGACGTCGCCGGGGTCGACGAAGCCGTCGAGGAGCTTCGCGAGGTCGTCGAATTCCTCAAGACGCCCGACAAATTCCGCGCGTTGGGTGGGCGGATTCCCAAGGGCGTATTGCTGGTCGGCCCGCCGGGCACCGGCAAAACGCTGCTGGCCCGGGCCATTGCCGGCGAGGCGGGCGTCCCGTTTTTCAGCCTCTCGGGCTCCGATTTCGTCGAAATGTTCGTCGGCGTCGGGGCCGCTCGGGTCCGCGACATGTTCCAGCAGGCCCAGAACCGCGCACCGTGCATTGTCTTTATCGACGAGCTCGACGCGCTGGGCAAGACCCGAGGGGCCAGCGTCATCGGCGGCCACGACGAGCGCGAACAGACGCTCAACGCCCTGTTGGTCGAGATGGATGGATTCAGCGCCAACAACGGCGTGATCGTGATGGCCGCCACGAATCGGCCCGAGACGCTAGACCCAGCCCTGCTGCGAGCCGGCCGTTTCGACCGCCACGTGCTGGTCGATCGGCCCGACATCCGCGGGCGTGAGGCGATTCTCAAGGTTCATCTGAAAAGCGTGAAGGTCGATGAGTCGGTCGTCGTGAAGCAGGTCGCCGCGATTACCTCGGGCTTCGTCGGCGCCGATCTGGCCAATCTCGTGAACGAGGCCGCCTTGCTCGCCGCGCGCAAAGCCAAGCCGGCCGTGACGATGAGCGAGTTCAACGAGGGGGTTGAGCGGGTCACGGCCGGATTGGAGAAGCGCCAGCGGGTCATGCACGAGGACGAGAAAATCCGCGTGGCCTATCACGAATCGGCCCACGCCCTGGTCGCCCATTGCCTGCCCAACACCGATCCGGTTCACAAGGTGTCGATCATCCCTCGCGGGTTCGCCGCGCTGGGCTATACCTTGCAGCGGCCCGAGGGCGACCGATACCTCATGACCCAAAGCGAGCTGGAAAGCCGCATTCAGATTCTCTTGTCCGGCACGGTCGCCGAGGAAATGATCTTCGACGACATCTCGACCGGCGCCCAGAACGACTTGCAACGGGCGACCGAGATCGCGCGGAGCATGGTCATGGAATTCGGCATGAGCCAATTGGGCCGGGTCAACTACCGCGAAGGGGCGCAGCACAGCATGTTGGGCGAGGCGGCCGACTTTCCACCCCCGCGCGGCCACAGCGAGCGGACTGCTCGGGAAATCGACGAGGAAATCAAGCGAATCATCGACCGGCTGCTCGAACGAGCGAGGCACATTCTCCAGACGCGCCGCGCGGCGTTGGTCGCCCTGGCCGATCGTTTGATCGAAAAAGAGACGATCGACACGGCCGAACTGACTGAAATCGTCGCGGCGAGTTCGTCGGGGCCCGTCCTCGCGCCGGGGACGGGCGAGAAGACCGGTCCCTCGATCCGAAGCGGTCCGGAAGACGCCGCTCGCGACAGGCTGCGGCAACCGCCGGAAACAGGGACGGCGGGGGCATGAGGGGCGGACGCCTATGCACTCCCCACGCCGCGCTCAATAAAGACGTAGAATGTCCTTCATTCCCACCCGGCTACCCCCGCCATGGGTCGGTTGTCGCCCTATTGTTGCTTCTAAGACTGCACGCCATGGTCTATGAGACTAATAGAGGGACGTTGTTTTTATTTAAAGCAACCTGTTGCAAAACAGGGTCGGGGAGGTGGGGCTCCTCGATAGCCGATCATTCCATGGAACCAGGGGGCCAGGTCCATGTCGGATGGCGATCCATCCAACGTCGTGATGGCGGACGACGAGCGGCAACTTGCCGCCCTGGCGGAGGACAAACGTTGGCTTAAACATAAGTACCGCGCCATTCTTGATCAGACCTTTGAGTTCATTGGTCTCCTGACGCCGGACGGCACGGTTCTCGATGCCAATCGAACGGCCCTGGAGTTCACCGGCGTCAAAAAATCGGAAGTTTTGGGAAAACCCTTCTGGGAAACGCCCTGGTGGAAACACTCCCCGGAAATGCGGGAGCGGCTGCGCGAGGCGGTCAAGGCCGCGGCTTCCGGAGAGTTCGTCCGATTTGAAACGACCCATCCGGCGTTCGACGGCAGCATCCATTGGATCGATTTTTCCCTGAATCCCTTCAGGAACGAACAGGGCGAAGTTGTCTTCCTGGTTCCCGAGGGACGCGACGTCACCGATCTCAAGCGGGCCCAAGAAGCGCTCGTTGTCGCGATGGAGTGGCAGCGAACCTTTGACGTGATTCCCGATCTGATTGCACTGTTGGACAAGGATTTTCGCATTATTCAGGCAAACCGGACCATGGCCTTGCGATTGGGATGCACGCCCGAGCAAGCCGTGGGCCGCCGGTGTTGCGAAGTCGTGCATGGTTTGCCGGATCCACCTGAATTTTGTCCGCTGGCGCGAATGCTCGCCAGTGGAAACGAGGAACGAGCGGAAATCGAGGCGGAGCGGCTTGGCGGGTTCTTCGAGATTACAGCGACTCCCCTGCGCAACGCGGCCGGAAAACTGGTCGGCTGCATCCACGTCGCACGAGACGTCACCGAGCACAAACGCGCGGAAAACACGCTGCGGCAAAGCGAGGAACAGTACCGGACCTTGTTTGACGAGGCCATGAACGGGATCTGCCTGGCGGACGTGGAGACGGGTGAGATTCTCGATTGCAATCAGTCGCTGGCGGCGCTGGTCGGCATGGATCGGGCCGAGTTGATCGGAAAACCCCAGGCCATGTTGCACCCACCCTCCGCCGACGGCCAAGTGCTATCGCCCGAGTTCAGACGGCACCTGGGCCCGGAGGAGGGACAAATCATTGAGGCCCCGATCATCCGCCGCGATGGTCAAATCCGCCTCGTCGAAATCAAGGCCAACCGGCTCGAACTGCGAGGAAGAGCCGTGCTGCAAGGGATATTCAGCGACATTACCGAACGGCGACTGCGTGAGGAAAAAGAAAAGAAACGGCTCGCGCTGCGGGAGGGCATCAGCTTGCTCCAACGGTCGCTTTTAGCGCCGGCCCCGCTCGAGCACAAGCTGCAACGCATCACGGACGAAGTCGCTCGACTGTTTGACGCCGATTTCTGCCGCATCTGGTTGATCCGGCCGGGAGACCTGTGCAAGGCGGGCTGCATTCATGCCGCGAGGCGCAAAGGCCCCTTCATCTGTCGAAACCACGAAAAGTGCTTGCACCTGATATCGAGTTCGGGGCCTCACGCGCAGACCGACGAGCCAGGGCAGCGACGCCTTCCCTTGGATACCTGCACCATCGGACGCATCGCGTCGGGCGAGATCCACAAATTCCTCACCAACGACGCGCAAAACGATTCCCAGGTGCTGGATCACGAGTGGGCCCGGGAATGGGGGCTCGTTTCGTTCGCGGGCTACCAGCTTCGAGCGCCCGACGGCGCCGTGCTGGGGGTTCTGGCTCTGTTCGCCAAGCATCCGATCTCGGCCGGCGAAGACGCCGCGCTCGACGGATTGGCGAGCACCACGGAACTGGTCATCCAGCAGGACAATGCCGAGGAGGTCATTCGCTTTGCGAACCAGCGGGTCGAACTCGTCAACGCCGAACTGGCCAGCGCTGTGGTTCGGGCGAACGAACTGGCCGTGCGAGCCGAGGCGGCCAACCAGGCCAAGACCAATTTTCTGGCCAACATGAGCCACGAACTCCGCACGCCGCTTAGCGCCATTATCGGTTTTTCCGAGGGACTGCTCGAACGCGCCGACGTTCATCCCTTGAACGAACACCAAAAAGACCGGCTGGAAACAATCAAAACGAACGCCGAGTACTTGCACCACCTTGTCGAGGAAGTCTTGGGTTTCGCCAAGGCGGAGTCGGGACAGATGGATTTGCGCATCACGACGTTCGACGTTGAACCGGTTGCGTGGGAGGTCGGCGATCTGGCCCAGGCAATGTCCCGCGAGAATCCGGCCGTTCGGTTCACGCTCGATCTGGACGAGCGTCTGCCGCCGATGGAATCCGATCGAGATAAAATACGGCAGATTCTCATCAATCTGATAGGCAACGCTTTTAAATTCACCGAACGAGGCTCCGTCGTTCTGCGAGTCCGCCGCGACGGCGACGCGCTGCGTTTCAGCGTCGAGGATACCGGCGTGGGGATTCCCCCGGACCAGCTCGGACGTGTGTTCGAGAAGTTCCATCAAGTCAAACAGGCGACGTCTCGCTCGCTGACGGGAGTGGGCCTGGGACTCACCATATCCAAGGCGTTTGCCGACGCGCTTGGCGCCGCGTTGACGGTTCAGAGCACGCCGGAACAGGGCAGCATCTTCATGCTGCGTGTTCCTCTTGTGTTCCAGCCCCGCGAGAGCGCCACTCATCGTGACGCCGCGACGAAAGCTACCGATTCCCGACCGTCGCCCCCCCAAGGCCAACCACGAACTAGCATTCTCTGCATCGAGAGCGACCCGGCAAACCTTGTTCCGTTGAATGCATGCCTGACGGAGGCCGGCTATCGCGTTATTCCGGCCACCGATGGGATCGAGGGGCTCCATCTGGCGTCCCTGGAGCGCCCCCGGGCCATTATTCTCAACGTACCGGTGCCGGGGCACGATGGCTGGGAGATATTGCGCCATCTCAAGGCTGATCCCGCCACGAACAGTACTCCGGTGATCGTCGTGACTACCATGGACCTTTCGGAGGATGATCTCACGCAGCTCAACCAGCACGATTGCACGGTTATCTGGAGAGACAAAACTACCCATGATGAGGTTTTTCACCACATCGTCAGCCAATTGCGGCTGATGGAAGCCCGAAAGGAACAACATGCCGACAGTTCTACTGGTTGAAGACAACACGAGCAGTCAGTTCCTGTTGGAAGACGTCTTCTCGTACGACCATATTCCCGCGCGGCTGATCACCGTCACCAGCGGCGAGCAAGTCCAGATTATGGCCGTCTCCCTCAAGCCGGATCTGATCCTCATGGACCTTCGGCTGCCGGGAATCGACGGTCTTGAAACGACCGAAATACTCCGGCGCAATCCGGCGACCAAGGACATTCCCGTGTGGGCCATCACGGCCTACGCCATGCCGGGCGACGAGGAGAAAGCGATGGCGTCCGGATGCAACGAATACATTACCAAGCCTTTTCCGACGCGGATGCTGGCCGACCGTTTGAGAGCCTTTTTTCGGGAACTGTCAAAAACGGAGCCCCCCAAAAATGTCCCAAGCCAAAGTGCTGATCGTTGACGACAACGCGCATGTTCGGGCCGTGCTCCGCGACGTGCTCGGCGGCGAGCCTTACGCGTTGCTGGAGGCCGCCGACGGAGAGCAAGCCTTGCAGCTCGCCGACGAGCAACAGCCCGACCTGATCCTGCTGGACATCATGATGCCCGGCATCGAGGGCGACATTGTCCTGCGCAAGCTGAAAGAGCGGGAAAATACCCGATCCATTCCGGTTATCATGGTCACGGCGTTGGATTCGGACGAGCAGGTGGCTGTGTGCCTCGACGACGGCGCGGCGGACCATATCGGCAAGCCGTTTTCGAGCATGGTGCTGCGATCCCGGGTACGCGCGGCTTTGCGCGATCGCGTGATGAGCGACGCGGACGCCCAGCCGGCGGCCGAGCAGGGATAAGTCGCTCGGAAAACAACTTGGCCTCTACCGCTCCCGGTCGTCGCGATGCGGATGCCGCGGAGGTTTTCGTACGATTTCCCCGCGCAGGGTAATCCGCAGCATGTGTCGCGGGCCGGGCCAATTGTACGCGGCTCGAAGCGCCTGGCCCACCACGCCGGTGATCTGCTGGCGCGTGACCGGCTTGGAGAGAACCGAAAAGGCGTGGGCCCGCCGGGCCTCGTCGACGATTCCCTCGTCGAGCCGGGCCGAGAGAAGAATGCAGGGCAAGAATGACTTGAATTGCTTCAATTGCCAAAGCGTTTCTAGCCCGGTCAGCCGCGGCATGTGCATGTCCAACAGGACCAGGTGGACCGGCTCGTGATGGACGATCCGTAAGGCTTCCTCGCCGTTGGCCGCCAACAGTGGGCGGACGCCCAGCGGCTCGAGCACGCCGCCCAGCGTCTCGCGAAACGCCGCGTCGTCGTCGGCAATCAGCACGGAAGGAGGCGTCATCGCTGCCAAGATCCTGTCGGACGTCGGACCACCAAACCCACAAATGAGGCCCGATGGCCGATAATGCAAAAACCTGGAAAAACCTAGCCCGCTCGACACCACGCCGCAAACTCGATACCAAGCGTGTGAAAAAACAATAGTGCCTGGTGTGACAAATTGTAACTGCTTGTCGAACAAGGTCTTACGGTGTTATTCGATGGGTCCGGGAAAAGCGGTTCGGATGGTTTTTCCTTTTCCTCTTTGAAAACCGGCTGCCAATACGGCAGTGCCCGGGGGGCCACGGGGCGGCCGCAATGATCGGATTTTCCCGCTTCGCGGGACGGAATTCTCATGGTTCGCCAAACGATCGAGGGCTGCGGTGGCCACGACGGAGCGTGGCCCTCCAGCGCATACCCCATACCGCAGACCCATAATCCGTTACTGCCTCCGGAAACCTGGTGCCGCTTGTTTGGGGACCTGGGGATGGTTATCCTGGTGGCACGCCGTGACCGCGCGAATCGTCTCCCTAGCAAGGCCGTTGCCATGTCCGAACCAAGCCATCTCCGGCCGGAACGAAACTGGAGGGAAAAGTTCCGCGACGCGTTTCACGGTCTGAATTGCGGCATTCGCGGCCAAAGCAGTTTTTTCGTCCATTTCTTCGCCGCCGCCGTAGTGCTCGTGGCCGGGGCCTTATTGCACCTGAACCACGTCGACTGGTGCCTTCTGGTGCTGTGCATCTTCGCCGTGCTCGCCTCCGAAATGTTCAACAGCGCGCTGGAGTCGATGGCTCGGGCCATCACCGACGAAACCGATCCCCACGTGGGCGAGGCTCTGGACATCGGCAGTGCCGCAGTGCTTCTGACGTCGATCGGCGCATCGATCGTGGGGATTATCGTCCTCGTCCACGGTTTGGGCGATTTGATGGGATATTTCTGAATCGCCCGCCACGTGGGAAAAACGACCCCCCGCCCCCCAAATCCCTAAATCCCCAAATCCCTAATTCCCAATCACCCCATGCAGCGGTCCGCCGGGCGCGGCCAACCGGTCGACGCGGCGCGTGATCTCCGGGTCCTCGACCAGCGGCGGGGCGTGGTGCGATTTGGTCCGGGCGTCGATCACCAACGAGCCCCGACAGCCCCAGTGCTTGTCTTCGACGAACGACTCGATCCCGTGGACGTCGGCCGCCGGGTTGCTTCGGGTGAAGGTGACCCAAAGCAGGTTGTCCAGGTTTCGGGCCGTAAATTCGGCGTCGTCGACCACGACAACGAGCGGAAACCGGTTGATGCTCGCGCGCCGATCGAGCGACGCGGCCCAATGGGCGACCGCCTCGCGATCGTGCGCATAGTCGGGCCCGCGGACGACCAGCACGCCGGCCATCGCTACCCGCGGATCGGCGATGCCCCGCCGGGGATCGAGCGCGAGATCGTCGGGCAACTCCGCGGGCAACTCGCGTTGTGGACCGCCGGCCGCCGCGATAACGACTTTCGAACCGGCGCACAGTCCATGGCCGCTGTAGTCGAGCGTGTCGATCGTGGTTTGCGTCTGGAAATGGACGTCGCGCCGCCAGTCGATCCGGGCCAGAACGTGCGTCAGAAAAGCGTCGACCCGGCGAACGTCGAGCGTCGGATCGTCCTCGGCTGCCGCGATCCAGACGTATTTTGCCAGCGAAAGCTGGCCGCGTCCCAGGATCGCGTTGGCCTGGGTCAGCAACTCGCGCGGCCGGCGCGGCTCCTGGGGCAAGTACCGCTCGCTGCCCAGCGCCAGCAACAGCGGGTGGACCCCGGCCGCCTCGACCGCGTGGACGGCACGCACCCCGGGAATCGTTTCGGCAATGGCCGGGGCTGAAATCTCGTGAATCAGCTCGGCGAAGATCGAGTCTTCTTGTGGCGGGCGGCCGACGACCGTGAACGGCCAAATGGCTCCCTCCCGGTGATACACCCGATCCACGCGAAGCACGGGAAATGCGTGCGCCAAGCTGTAATAACCCAGGTGGTCGCCAAACGGTCCCTCGGGCAGCCGGCGGTTGGGATCCAGCGTGCCGCAGATGCAAAAATCGGCTTCGGCCGCGATCGGCAGCGGCTCGCGTCCGACGATCATCGGCACGCGGTGTCCGCCGAGCACGCCGGCCATCGCCAGTTCGCTCACGCCCTCGGGCAGCGGCATGACGGCCGCCACCGCCAGCGCCGGCGGCCCGCCGATGTGCACATTGACCCGAAGCGGCTCGCCGCGTCGCAGCGCGGCCGCGTGATGGGCCTCGATGCCGCGGTGAATCTGATAGTGCATGCCGACTTCCTCGTCGGGCCGATATTGTCCGCCGGAAAGCTGCACGCGGTACATGCCCAGGTTCGAGTGAGTCACTCCGGGGCGATCGGGATCCTCCGTGTAGACGATCGGCAGCGTGACGTAAGCGCCTCCGTCGTCCGGCCAACTGACCAACTGGGGCAATTGGCCGATCGTTGTTTGATGGGCCAGCACCGGTCCGCCGCGCACGCGCCGCGGCCGACTGTGCCACGCGCCGCGCGGCGCGTCGAGATACATTCGCGGTCGTCGAAGCAGATCGGCCGGGTCGACTTGAAGTCTGACCAGCCGGGACAGCGTGTCGAGCGCGTCGCGGAAAAGATACCGCATCCGCTCCATGGCGCCAAACAAGTTGCTCACCATGGGAAATTGGCAGCCGCGCACGTTGGCGAAATAAATCGCCGGCCCGGCGGTGCGAAATACGCGGCGTTGAATTTCGGCCATTTCAAGCCGTGGATCGATGGGCGCGTCGACGCGGACCAATTGGCCTGTCGCCGCCAAATCGTCGACGCACTCGCGGAGCGTGCGGTAGCCCATAGTTACTTTTTCGTGTATTTCGTGTTTTTCGTGGTCAACTGAACCCGGCCTTTCTTTTGCATGTGACCGAATTTAGTCGCCGGAGCCCGGACGATCTTGCGTGTCTTTCGGCCCGAACCTTTGCCCTTGGTCATCGAGAACTCCTTATTGATGTTTGCGTGGATAATGACCAATGACCCGTTTTGCCAACGTATCTGGCCCATTTACCGGCCTCCCGTTGGTCGGCCTCGGTTCATTGGCCGTGCAAAAGCCAATAAAAGCACATAAACTTTCATCCGAATAGCGATAATCCTTCTTACTGACCTTCGCGGGAGTAGTGACACCCCGACGACATGCCCCACCTTTACCCCCAACAAAATGGAACGTCAACCCAACCACGGCACTGGCGGAGCCAGTGGCACACTTCATTCAGCCTCTTCCGTCAGTGCCACTCTGCCGCCGCGGCCAAGTGTTCTTCGAGCCAGGCGGGACGCGGGGGATAGTCGCCGTAGAATCGTCGGATGTAGTGCCGCCGCCATCGGCTTACCGGATGGGGTTCCCAGCCCCAGCGAACCATCATTTCGCGTGTGATGCTCCAGGTGGCCAGTTCGCACAACAGGGCGTCGGTCCGCTTGATCCGCGCGATCTCGTCGAGCACTTCCAGCGCGCGGCGGAATGTCTGATAGCTCGTCCCCTTGCCCGAGTCGATGTACTTGACCGCCAGGTAATTGGCGTGGCGCCGCGGCTGATCGTAGAAGAGCCGGCATCGGTCGCCGGCGATCAGGCGGTGGCGGATCTGGCCGAACAGAATCACGCCGCCCAACGAAGGAAGCTTCGGCCAGCGCCGCGTGCGGACCCGATCGAATCGGCCGTCGCGCGATTCGATCACTCCATGGCAGCGCCGCCGGAGGACGTCGGCGCCTTGGCCCAGGTGAGTCACCGTCTCGAACCGTCGATCCATGGCGGGCTCCATGTCATCGTGGGCGAAAGAGAATCCGCTTGATCATTTGCCACACCGTTAAAAATACGCCCAACAAGACGGCGCACACGCCTAGCGACGCCGGCACGAGCCAGGCGGGCCGGAACATGGCCGAGGCCCAATTCCAAACGGCATCCCAGCGAAGCACGACAAAAACGGTTGCCAGACAAAGAAACGGACCAAAGGGAATTTCCTTGTCGCGGCAGACGACATAGCGCGCCACGCCGACCACCACCGCGACCAGCGGCGAAAGAAAGAAAATAAAGACCGAAGCCTGCCAGCCGACATAAGCGCCGATCATGGCCATGAGCGTGACGTCGCCAAACCCCATCGCTTCGCGGCCCATCGCCGCGCCGCCGACCAGCCGGACGGTCCAGACAATGCCGGCCGCGGCGGCCATGCCGACCAACGCGCTGAGCAACGCGGTCCATCGCGGCCCCCCGAGCGTCCAAACCAGCACGATCAAGGCGGCGCCCATGCCCGCCATGACGCCGATCCACGGAGTCGACGGCGTTCGGGCGAGCCGCGCCAGACAAAGCCGCACGGCCCGACCCAAACCATGGCGCGCGTACCAATCGCGCCGCAGCAGGCCAAAGCACCACAGGGCCCAACAAGCCAATCCCAGCGCGAGCGGCCACGCGGCCGGATAGCCGTCGGGCGGAGCGACGGGCGAACCGAGCGTCATCGTGGACCACTCGCCATCGGCGATCAACGGAGTCAGCCGCCGCCAGTCGGGCAATGCGGCCCCCGGCAACATTACGGCCAACGCCAAGCCCACGAGCGCCCCCGGCACGGTAATCTCGTCGGGAATCGTTTTTTCGTCCAGATCAATCAACGACGCCGCGAGCATCAACCAGAATAGGATCGCGTGGACGACAAACTGAGCGTGGAGCATCATCTGCCACGCGGCCGGCACGTTGCGCCGCTGCTCGGGCGGCAGAAGGCCGACCTCGACCACTTCCCAGTAATAGAGCCACGCCAGACCGAAAGCCGCGAGAAGCTCGACCAGCATGGGCCGGATCCAAAAACCACGGCCATGAACGGCCGACTCGCGCCACAAGCCAAGCCACCCGAAGATGGGCACGCGGTCGAACCACACGCGCGGCGGCGCGCCGGGATCGGGCGGCGACAGCGGGCTGATCGATCGCTTGTGCCAGGCCAGCCGGTAGGTCGCCAGGTTGGCCAGACTGCCCAACACGCCGCCGAGCGCGAAAAGAACCGCGAGCCGCGCCTCGATCGGGATGGTTGGTATCCAATTCACGTTGGGTTCTCGGGGCCGGGAGGAAGATGAAGCCGGTCCAGAATCTCGTCGGCAAGCTGGTCGGGCGTCTTGCCTTCGGTGTCGATCGCCAGATCGGCCGCCTCTTGATAGATCGGTTCCCGACGCCGGAGCAGTTCAACGATCTCGGCCAGGCCCCCCCAGTCGGTCAGGTTGGGGCGGCGGGCGGCCGTGGTCGCGTCGCCCGACATCCGCCGGTGAATCGTATCGGGCGTTGCCCGAAGCCAGACGACCGGCCCGGCGGCCCGCATGGCCCGGCGGTTTTCCTCGCGCATCGGCGCCCCGCCGCCGGCGGCCAGCACAAGCCGCTCGCGGCGGCACAAATCGGCCGTAACGGCGACCTCGAGCTCGCGGAACGCGGCTTCCCCCTCGTCGGCGAAGATCCTCGCGATGGACTTGCCTGCGCGGCGCTCGATTTCGACGTCGGCATCGATCCAATCCCAACCGAGCCGCTCGGCCAACAGCCGGGCCAGCGTCGTTTTGCCCGTCGCACGATAGCCAATGAGGGTCAAGGACATGGAGGGAGCGGGAGATAAGAGAGAGCTTCAGAAACTCGATGTTGGAAGTTCCGTAGAGGTCCCAAGGATATTCATAGCCGTGGGCGGAAGCCCACGAGGGAACATTCAATGAAGTGTCGGCTAGGCTCTCATTATTTCTCGTTGGACGCTTGGCTGGGACTCATTTTCAACGCGGATTTGTCATCTAGAATGATCCTCAATGGTAAGTTATTCGCGTTCCGCAATTCCACCTCGCTGTGACGTGCCGCCAAGCCGACAAACTCGATCTTCTCGCCCAGCTTGATCATGCCGATCAATAGAATAATGCTTGAGAGGAGAAGAGCAACCGAAACGACCATTGCCGGAAGCAATCCTGATTTGTTCATTGCGTTAATCCTACTTATGGTTTGGGCTGTGGAAACATCAGTACTTGGCCGCCGCGATCGTGCGGCGGACGACCTCGCGCATAATGTCGGTCGGACCGTCCTGACCGGTGAACAGCTTGAACTGGAGGCACGCCTGGCGGACGAACATGTCGACGCCGGTCACCACGCGGCAATTGCGCGACCGCGCGTCCTTGATCAACAATGTCGACTCCGGATTGTAGACGGCGTCGAACACCACCATGGCCGGGCGGAGATGGTGTTTGGGAAACGGCGTTTCGTCGACGTTGGGGTGCATGCCGACCGGCGTGGCGTTGACGAGCACGTCGGCCGAGACGGTGTGCCGTTTGGCCCAATCGACCGTGCGGCACTCGAGCGCGACGGCCAGCCGTTCGGCGACGCGCGGTTTTCCGTCGGCCAGGACGACGACCGCGCCGCGGCGGGCCAATCCGCAGGCAATCGCCTTGCCCACCCCGCCCGCGCCGAGCACCAAGGCCGTTTTTCCGGTCAGCGGATTCGCGTCGCCGTCGACGCCGCCCAGCGCCTCCTCGAGGCTTTCCATGGCCGCGCGGTAGTCGGTGTTGTAGCCGACCCGATCCTTACCGTTCAACACGATCGTGTTGCACGCGCCGATCCGGCGGACGACGCCGTCGGCCTTGGTCAACATCGGCAAGACGGCTTCCTTGTGGGGAATCGTCACGCTGAGGCCCTTGAGTCCCAACTGGTCGGCCTCCTCGAGAAACGACTTCAGGTGTTCGCGGGGAACACGGAAGGGCAAGTAAACCTTGTTTTGTCCCGTTTCGGCGAAGGCCGCGTTGTGGATCAGCGGACTCAGGCTGTGGCCGATCGGATCGGCCACGACGCCGTAGACGTCGGTCTGGGCGTTGATCCGATCGTAGCGAAAAACATTGGCCATCATCTCGAAGCTGAGCTGGCCCGGCGCGAGGGTGCGTTCCTGGCTGAACGTGGCGAACGTGAACGGCGCGCCGAACCGGCCGGCGAGAATCCGCGTCGGGACGCCGATGTCGCCCATGCAGATGCCCACCGTCGGAACCTTCGCCTGTTGGATCAGTTGGAGCATTCGCAGGTTGTCGCTCGGCCGATTGGCCATCGTGCATATCTTGATGACGTCGGGATCGAGCTGGGCCAGACGACCGTATATCGCGTCGAGATCGTCGGGCGTTTTGCGAAAATCGTGAAGGCTCACGACCCGCTTGGTCTTGCCGAACCGCGGAATCGAGCCGGCGACATCCTCTTCGAGGTCGATGTAGTCGACGCCCTCGGCGATCGCCGTGCGCAGGAGCATGAGCCGCTCCTGCTCGGCGCCGCCGAATCGGCCGCCGTCGATCTCGCGGCGGCAGCTCATCAAGACGGGACACGGCCGGTCGGCCAGCAGCCGGCGGATGTTCACGTCGCCGCGGATGTAATCCAAACGCAATTCGACCATCGCGGCTCCCTGCTCGACCAGGTGCCGCTGCTCGGCGAGTACCATTTTGTGACGACTACGACCAATACTAACGCAAATCATGGAAGGGATTATGGGATATTCGGGATTCGGGGATTTCGGGGGTAATGGTAGCCGATTTCTAACATTGTAGCTTGGCGGGCGATGGATGGAAAGAAACCGCTCCGGCCACGACGGAGCGCGGCCCTCCATGTCACAGGGTACACCGCAAAACCGGGAACACCCCCTTATACCCCCTACCCCCGCCCGTTTACGTCCTCTTGAATCTTTTGTCCAATTCTTCCCGGGTGAAGACCAGCGCCGTGGGCCGCCCGTGGGGACAGTGATGGGCGTTGTCGACCAGGTGGCGCTGCTCCAAGAGCGACGTGATTTCCTCCGGCGCGAGACGGTCGCCCGCCTTGATCGCCGCCTTGCAGGCAATGGCGTGCAGCAGGTCGTCGAGCAAGGCGTCGCGGGCCGCTTCGCGCCCGGCCGTCAAAAGCGGTTCGAGCAACTCGCGGAGCACCTCGGCCGGCGGCAGGTTGGCCAGCATGGCCGGATAGCCCGATATGAGCACCGTGTCGCCGCCGAACGGCTCGACGTTCATTCCCAACCGGCCAAGCGTGTCGCGGTGCTCGACCACGGCGGCCGCCTCGGCCGGCGCCAAATCGACCGGCTCGGGCACCAGCAGGCTCTGCGTTTCCAAGGGGCTCGCGGCCAGCCGGCTGCGCAACTGCTCGTAAAGAATCCGCTCGTGTAGCGCGTGCTGGTCGAATATAACCAAGGCATCGTCGCTCTCGGTCACGAGGTAGCGGTTGTGAAGCTGAACGGCGCGGAGCGAGGCGGAACCGGCCGGCACGCGCGCCGCCAGGTTCGGTTCTCCGCAGCCGCCCGCGTCGGGCTCGGCGACGGCATCAGAGTGGCCGGCCGGCGCTGTGCCGCGCGTGCCGCCGGCCGGAGCCCAGGGCCGGTCGAGCCGCGTGATCGAAAGCGGCTCGCGCGGCTCGGACGCGTCGAACGTCCGCTGCACTTCCTCTCCGAGCTCCTCGGCCGCGTCCACTTCCCATTGGGCCACCTTGCCCTTGGCCCAGCCGACCAATTCGTCGCGCAGCCGGTCCGCCTGGTCGTCGTCGTGGGCGCCGGTCGGGTCCTCCGACTCGCCGCGGACGCGAACGTGAAGGTCGGTCGAAAGAAACTTGGTTCGCAGGGTCGACAGTAGCTGGCCGTAGTGCTGGCCCGCGTTGTGGAATCGAACCTCGATTTTCGTCGGATGGACGTTCACGTCGACGTCCTCGGGCGGCATGGCCAGATTCAAAAAGGCGATGGGAAAACGGCCGGCCAGCAGCAAGCCGCGGTAGGCCTCGCGCAGGGCGTGTTGCAGCGAGCGGTCGCGGATGTAGCGGCAGTTGAGAAACAAATACTGCATCTGGTTGTTCGCCCGGCTATGGCTTGGATGGGCCACGTAGCCGGAAAGTTGCACGTCGCCGTCGGTGTTTTCGACCCAAATGAGGTTGTCGGCCAGCTCGCGGCCAAAGAAAGTGGCGATCCGGTCGCGCCACCGGCCTGTGCCCGACAGGTCGAAAATGGGCCGGTCGTTGTTCGACAGCACGAAGTCGATCTGGGGCAGCGCCAGGGCGATTCGCGTGAAGGTTTCCTTAACGTGTCCCAGTTCGGTCGCGGCCGTGCGGAGGCCTTTGCGGCGGACCGGCACGTTGTAAAACAGATTGCGAACCTCGATGGTCGTGCCGACCGGCGCGCCGCACGGGCCCACCGTCGAAAGCCGGCCGCCGGTCGCTTCGATCTGAGCGCCCTCGGGCTGGTCGGCCGCGCGGCTGCGCAAGACGAGTTGGCTCACCTCGGCGATCGAGGCCAGCGCCTCGCCGCGAAAGCCGAGCGTGCCGACGCGAAACAGGTCGTCCGCGTCGTGGATTTTACTCGTGGCGTGGGCCGTGAGGGCCAACTCCAATTCGCCGGCGGCGATGCCGCACCCGTTGTCGACCACGCGGATCATGTCGGTTCCCCCCGCCCCGACCGACACGTGGATGCGCGTTGCCCCGGCGTCGACGGCGTTTTCCATCAACTCCTTCACGACGCTTGCCGGCCGCTCGATCACCTCGCCGGCGGCGATCTTGTTGATCAGGGCTTGGGAAAGACGATGGATACGCATGGGAAATGCCCAGGCTTCATGCACGACGGTTTCTGACCACAAAGGTCACGAAGAGCACGAAGAAAAACCCTTTCGGGAGTTGCTCAATTTCAGAATTATTTTTTCAGGAACACTGATCCATGCTGATCCACGCTGATTTAGGGATGAAGAAAATTAGTGCCGATTAGCGAGAATTAGTGTTCCCTTTTTTATGTCGTCAGAGTTCGAATTCCTTGATCTTCCGATAGAGCGTTCTTTCCCCGATGCCCAGCATTTTCGCGGCTTCCTCGCGGTTGCCGCCGGCCACTTTGAGCGTTTCGACGATAAACATGCGGTCGATTTCCTCGAGCGGTTTGCCAACCAATGCGGTAAGCGAAGCGGCGGTCGAAGGTTCGG
The DNA here is from genome assembly GCA_016933425.1 of Pirellulales bacterium. Classification (GTDB taxonomy): domain Bacteria; phylum Planctomycetota; class Planctomycetia; order Pirellulales; family Thermoguttaceae; genus UBA11386. The sequence continues at coordinate 11,826 of JAFGAY010000316.1, read as the reverse complement.
CCGGCTCGGTCGAATCGGCCAATTCCTCGGGCAGGTCGTCGACGTCCAACAAGCCGTCGTAATCGACCACGACCATGCTCTCGATCATGTTGCGCAACTGGCGAACGTTGCCCGGCCAATCGTAGGCAAGCAGCCGCCGGCGCGCGGCGGGCGACATGCCGCGAATCCGCTTGTCGTGGCGCGCGGCAAACTCGCGGATAAAGTGGTCGATCAGAATGGGAATGTCCTCGGCACGCTCGCGCAGCGTCGGCAACCGGATCGAAACGACCTTGAGCCGATGATAAAGGTCGCTGCGAAACGTCCCATCGCGGATCGCGTCCTCGAGGCTCTGGTTGGTGGCCGACAAGACGCGGACGTTGACTCGGATCGGATCGTTCGAGCCTACTCGGGTAATCTCGCCGTTTTCGAGAACGCGAAGCAGCTTGATTTGGGTGGGCATGGGCATGTCGCCCACCTCGTCGAGAAACATGGTGCCGCCGTGGGCATACTCGAACTTGCCGACCCGATCGGCCGAGGCGTCGGTAAACGCGCCTTTGACGTGGCCGAACAGCTCGCTTTCAAGAATGTTCTCGCTCAACGCCGCGCAGTTGAGCGCGACAAACGGCTTGTTTTTCCGCGGACTGTTCTGATGGATCGATTGGGCGACCAGCTCCTTGCCGGTGCCCGTCTCGCCTTGGATGAGCACCGTGGCGTCGGTCGGGGCGATCCGTTTGAGCCGCTCGATCACGTCGCGCATCTGGCGGCTGTCGCCGATGACGCCCTCGAACCCGAATTTCTCGTCGAGCCGGCGCTTCAGTTCGAGGTTGTCGCGCCGCAGTGCGCTGCCTTGGGCCGCCTTTTGGGCTACTGCGCGAAGCTGCTCGATCTTCAACGGTTTGAGCAGGTAGTTGAACGCCCCGCGCTGCATCGCCTCGACCGCCGAGGGAATCGTCCCGTGGCCCGTCATGAGAATGACCTCGCAGTCGGGCAAGCACTGCTTGGCCCGATCGAGAATGCCCAGGCCGTCGATGTCATTCATCACCAGATCAGTAACAATGACGTCGAATTCCCCTTGTTCGATCATCTGGGCGCCCTGAGCGCCGGAGGTGGCCACCTGGCAATGAAATCCCACTCGATCGAGGCTCTCGGCAACCACCTCGGCATGGGCCGCGTCGTTATCGACGATGAGGACTTCGATCGGCGCGGCGGGAACCGCGTCCGGGGCCGGCTGTTTCGGAGTTTTTTCTTTAGGAACCATGCGATGATGATACATTATCGCCGGTCGAGCGGCCAGAGGCGGGGGTAGGGATTAGGCCTTTACACCACACCCCTCGCCTCACGTTCCATGTCCGAACCGCTGACCCCCTACTTCGTTCCGCCCGCCGCCAGGCGTGCCGGCACGGGCAGTTTGATGGTGAATTGGGTGCCGTGGCCGGGTTCGCTTTGGACGGTGATTTGGCCGCCGTGGGCCTCGACGATTTTTCGGGTTGTGGGCAGACCGAGGCCCGATCCGCCGCTTTTCGTCGAAAAGAAGGCGTCGAAAATCCGCGACCGCGTGTCCTCGTCCATACCGCAGCCCGTGTCGATCAAATCGAGGGCCACACCGTCGCCCGTGGCGTAGGTCCGCAGGACGATCTGACCGCCGCGCTCGATGGCCTGCTCGGCGTTGAGCACCAGGTTGAGCAGGGCCCCGTGGAATGCCTCGCGGTCCAACAGCACGGTGGGCAGATCGGCCGAGAGATAGGTGGCCAATTCGATGCCGGCCTGCTTGGCCTTGGGGCGAAAGAAGTCCAGCACGCGCTCGATCTGCTCGTTCAGGCTGGCCGGCTCCAGCCGCAGCGCGCGGATCTTCGTGTAGCTGAGAAAATTGTCCAACAGGTCCTGAAGCCGCTGGCATTCCTGCTCGACGACCCGGACTTTGCGCAGCGCCCGGCGGTCGCGGGCCGAATCGCTCTCGGCCAGATCTTCGGCCAGCAACTCCATGTTCAGCCGGATCGTCGACAGCGGGTTTTTAATCTCGTGCGCAAGCCCGCCGGCCAGCCGGGCGATCTCCTGATAGCGATCGGCCAGCTTTCGGTCCGGGTCGGTTGGGAATCGATCGGAATCGGTCATGCTTCGCGTCCTTTGCGTCCTTCGTGGTTTCTTTTTTCACCACGAAGGGCGCGAAGAGCACGAAGGGAGCAGGAAAAAGTTATTATCCGGGAGAAGGGGCGATTGTACAAGACGGCGGTGCCCGGTGACGGCCGGCGCGAAAAACAGGCGGGCCGCCGCTTGGGTGGCCCGCCTGTCGAATGGCTAAACAAAAAGTTATCACGGTAGGTCTCGCCGTGCTCGACCCACCCTATCGTTCGCGAGGGCTCGGTGCCTCCGAGTCTCCGTGGTGAAATCTACACTCCGTCGCCGTTGGCGCCGGTCTTTGCGTTTTTCTCCTCGGCCAGCACCGCCTTGCGGCTCAGTTTGACGCGGTCTTGTTCGTCGATCGAGATGACCTTGACGTCGAGCTTGTCGCCGACCTTGCACACGTCGCCGACGCTGGCCACGTAACCCTCGGCCAGCTCGCTGATGTGGCAGAGTCCGTCCTTGCCGGGCAGGATCTCGATAAACGCGCCGAAGTCCTTCACGCTGGTGACGCGGCCGTGATAAATCCGGCCGACTTCGACCGACGCGGTGAGCGCTTCGACCCGGGCCAGCGCTTCCTTGGCTCCCTCGGAATCGGTCGAGGCGATCGTCACGGTGCCGTCGTCCTCGACGTCGATCGACGCGCCGGTTTCTTCCTGGATCGACCGGATCATCTTTCCACCGGGCCCGATCAGCAAGCCGATCTTTTCGGGATCAATGTGCGTGCGCAGCAATCGCGGCGCCCAGTGGGAAATTTCCGGTCTGGGCTGCGGAATGGCCGTGAGCATCTTGCGGAGGATTTCGATTCGGGCCTCGCGCGATTGGACGAGCGTGGCGCGGATAATTTCCTCGCTGATCCCGTTGGTCTTCAGATCGAGCTGAATGCCCGTGATGCCGTTCTGCGTGCCGGCGATCTTGAAATCCATGTCGCCGAAATGATCTTCGTCGCCGATGATGTCGGTCAGCAGAACCCAGCGGTCGTCGTTCTTGACCAGACCGACGGAGATGCCGGCCACGGGATTGCTGATTTGCACCCCGGCGGCCATCAGCCCGAGCGTCGCGGCGCAAACACTGGCCATCGAACTGGAACCGTTCGATTCGAGGATGTCGGAAATGATGCGGATCGTGTAGGGAAATTCGTCGGCGGCGGGCAGCACCGGCTTGACGCTCCGCTCGGCCAAGGCCCCGTGGCCGATCTCCCGGCGGCCGGGTCCTCGGATGGGCCGAACCTCTCCGACCGAGAACGGCGGGAAGTAGTAGTCGAGCATGAATTTCTTCGTGTATTCCTCGATCAACCCGTCGACCCGCTGCTCGTCGCGGCCCGTGCCCAGCGTGACGGTTACCAACGATTGGGTTTCACCGCGTTGGAACAGGGCGGAACCGTGCACCCGGGGCAGAAGATCGACCTCGCACGTGATCTCGCGGAGTTCCTTGGTTCCCCGGCCGTCGGGCCGCGTGCCCGAGAGGATCTGGTCGCGGATAACTTGCGCTTCGAGCTCGTGCCAGATCGACTTGAACCGCGCCATGTCAATGGCGTCTTCGGCTGCCGGATCGGGAATCAATTCCTGGACGGCCCTGGCTTTCACCGCGTCGCATGCTTCGGCCCGGGCAAGTTTGCCCTCGGTCCGCTTGGCCGCGAACAACGCATCGTAGTATTTCTCGCGGATCGTTTCGCGCAGCGCGTCGGGTTCGGGAACCTCGTAGGCGGCCTTCTGGACGCCCGCTTTCTCAGCCAGCTCGATTTGCAAATCGCAGATCTGGCGAATGTATTCGTGGGCCTGCATGACCGCTTCGGCCATCAGATCCTCGGACAACTCGCGGGCAAAGCCCTCGATCATCAACACGGCGTCCTTGCTGCCCGAGATAATCAGATCAAGGTCGCTTTCCTCGAGATCGTCCTGGGTGGGAAACGGGATGAACTGACCGTCGACGTATCCAAGGCGGATGGAGGCCAAGGGCCCCAAGAACGGCAAGGGCGACAGGGCCAGCGCGGTGGCCGCGCCGCTCATCGCCAGAACGTCGCCGTCGTTTTGCCGATCGCTGGCCAGAACAAACGCCTGGCATTGGACTTCGTCGTGGAACCATTCGGGAAACAGCGGCCGGATGGGGCGGTCGATCAACCGCGAGGTGAGCGTTTCCTTCATGGTGGGCCGCCCCTCGCGTTTTAAAAAGCCGCCGGGAAACTTGCCCGCCGCCGCCACCCGCTCGCGATAATCGCACGAGAGGGGAAAAAAGTCGATGCCGGGCCGCGGGGGGCCCGTACTGGCCGTGCACAGCACGACCGTATCTCCATAGCGCACCAGGCAGCTTCCCGCCGCCTGCTTGGCCAACTGGCCGGTTTCCATCGAGAAAACACTGGCGCCGATTTGTTTTTCTACACGTACTTTCACAGTCTTGGTCCTACCTTCCTACTTTTTCATGCAACTTGCAAACCATTACCTACCAATAATCTTGTACCAACGAGGGCGCGCTGGTCGCGCCCGAGGAGCGAGAGTCCGGCGGCGCTGTGCCGCCCAAGAGAGACCGCGCGGCCCAGCCGCGCTGCCGTGAATCCGAAGAAATCGCCGGCCCTGTCACAAGCGTCCTGCCACGGGCGAGCAGAGCGATGCCCGAGGGAGATCGAAAAACAACCTCGATCGGTCGTCCGCGCGAGGCCCCAAGGCCCAAGACGCGTCGAACGGAAACGAGGCGCCGCGCTACTTGCGGATTCCCAGGCGTTGAATGGCGTCCAGATAACGCTGGGGATTAACCTTCTTGAGGTAATCCAGCAAACTGCGTCGACGGCTCACCAGCATCAGCAGTCCCCGACGACCCGCGAAATCCTTGCGATGGGTCTGCAAATGCTGCGTCAACCCATTGATCCGAGTCGTCAGAATGGCAATCTGCACCTCCGGGCTGCCGGTGTCGTCGTCCTTCAGCCGGAACTGGTCGATCACTTCTCTTTTTTGCTCTCTGGTGATGGTCATCGCTTACCGCGAATCCTCCAAGTCAACCGGCACGAAGACGCTTCTCCCGAAGCACGTTCCTCTCACCGTCTCTACAAAAAAATTCCACGTACTATTGTTACCAACTTACCCTAGAAACGTCAGTGTAGCAGGTCGGCCGGACAATGCAACGGGTAATCGGTCGGTGGGAAGAAATGGGATTTGGGATTTGGGATTTGGGGTTTTTAAACTAACGATTTTCCGAGAATGTAGGCCGGGTTGTAACCCGTCGGTGGAAAAACATTTAGGTCGATTTTCGCCGGTTTATGACCCTGCCTACGGATAGACATACACCCCTCGCAAGGATTGCCAGCCATGCCGCTGCCAGCCACAAATAACGGTTCCAGAATCATTTGCGAACACCCCCCCTAAATGATTGGATTTCCAGATTTCCGGCCCGGTCGACCTCTATCCGAATAGCGCCCTCGCGGCCCGTGTGTAGAACCCGAACACCGGACGTTTGGTAGACGGTTTCTGTATCCTCGGGTTGTCTGGCTATACTGCCGCTGATGACGGCCCAGTCGGGCCGGCACCAGGCGATCAGTCCCGGCGGACTGCTGTGCCGGCTTCCGTGATGGGGAACCAAGAGGACGTCGCTGTCGATTGGTTCGTTGGCCAGTAGTTCGTCGATGCCCGGCGGTTCGAGGTCGCCCGGCAACAGGATTCGCCGGCCGGCATACTCGACCAGCAGCACAAGGCTGTTGGCGTTGTCGTTGGCCCAAGCGGTATCCGGGGACGGATGGAGCACCTCGACCGAGCACGCCGGACCGGCCGCCAGTCGATCGGCCGCCTTCAGTTCACGGATAGGCACGCCGGCCGCGGCAATGGCCTCTCGCAAAGCGGCGAGCGACCGATTCTCGTCCGAAAACATGCCCGGCGGCACATAAACCACTCCGACCGTGAAACGCCTCAACAGGCCCGGCACCGCGTTGTAATGGTCGGCGTCGGCGTGCGAAAGGACGACGGCGTCGATCCGCGTAAGGCCCTTTTCCCAAAGGCAGCCGGCAATCGACCGCGAGGTTCCCTCCGGCGAAGTCATGCCGCCGGCGTCGTAAAGCATCGTGCGACCGTCGGGCAACTCGACAACGACGGACAAACCGTGGCCGACGGCCACGAACGTGCAATCGAGACGCTCCGCCCGGCCAGGCCACGAGGCGGCAAGCAATCCAACGCCAACCCAACCAGCGGCCAGGGCCACAACCCAGCGGCCCGCAACCCGCCGCCGCCCAAGGAGCATCACCACGAGCAGCACAGCGTAAAATCCCCACAGCCACCAGTCGGGCGGGCCGGGCACCCAGCGGTGGCTCCAAGGAACGTTCTGAGCCGCGTTGATTCCCCAGTCGATGATCGCCAGGCTCCCGTTGCACACCCAAGCCGCCGCGGCGCCCAGTGGTGGAACGAGCCAGCCCACGGTCAATACGACAAACCCACTCGACAGGGCCGCCATGACCGGGGCAAAGAGCAGCACATTCAGTATCAATGGCGCCAGAGAGAACAGATGGAATCGCGCCATGATGAGCGGCGAAAGAACCACCCATAGCACGGCCCAGTCTAACACGAATTCCCGGAGTTGCCGACCCTTGCGACGATACCAGCGCTGCCACCACGGACGTCCTTGGTCGATAAGTGCGCTGAGCGGCTCCTTCGATCGCTGCCCCTTCCATGGGCCGATCCAATTTGGTGAGATCCACATCAACGCCGCCACGGCCAGAAACGAAAGCTGCGGCCCAAGTTGAAACAAATCGCTCGGGTTCAGAGCCAGCACGATCAGCGCCGCGGCGGCCAGGGAATTAAACCGCACGGGGTGCCGTCCCAACACGATGCCAAGAGCCAGAACTGTGACGAGGATTGAGGCCCGAACGGCCGGCGGCTGGGCATCAGTGAGCAACGTATAGCCCACGGCTGCCAAGACTAGTATGACGGCCGCCGGCGTGTGAGGAACACGTGAAATCCGCAGCAACCAGCCCACGGCGAGCACGACAATTCCCACATGCAACCCCGAAATGGCCAATAGATGGGCCATACCGGTCGTTTGAAAGGCAGTCGCCTGATCCGATTCGAGCTGTTCGCGGTTGCCCAGCAGCAGCGCCGATCCCAGGCCGGCCCAGCGCGGGTCCAATCGCCGCTGGAGTCCGTCGCTTGCCTGGTTCTGGACGCATTCGAGCCAGCGACTCGGCCGCCACGCGCTGCCTCGGGCGACGAGGGTCACGCAGGCCGGGTAGTCGGCGCGCAGCGCGGCGCGAATGCGATCGCCGCGAAGGTGGTCCGCCCGATCGAGCTCGCCCGGGTTGTTTGCCCTGCCCGGCGCGGCCAATCGGCCGAAGACGCGGATTCGATCGCCGGGGTGAAGCCCGGGCAGACGATCGTTGACCACCAACGTCGCGCGGCCCGAGGCCGATCGCCAGCCGGTTCGGTGGCGGATGCGCTCGGCGCGGATTTCGAGTTGGGTGCGGTCGCCTTGGGGGATGATGCGCATGGGATCGTCGGGAGGCGCCGGCAGCAGGCGGCTTCCTTTTTCGACGGTCGCTTCGAGACAAACGGGTCTCGCGATCGGCTGGGCGAAGTTGCCCAGATCGTCGGCCGCGAACCGCGACCATTGCAGATGGTGCCACACCCCGGCCGTGCCCGCCGCGGCCAGCAGCAGACACGCACAGGCCGTCCGATTCCGGCCGAGCCGCCAAAGAACGAGCCAGGCCATCCACCCGGCGGTCGCCAGAATCCACCAGCAGGCCAGCCCCAAACGTGCATGTCGATCGGCAAAAATGGCCAGGCCGACAGGGACCAACACGACCAACAGCGGTTGGTAGCGCCGTTGGTGACGATTCGTGGATTCCGGTGGCTTGTCTGTCCCCATCATTCCCCCCATTCTGACCGAACTGCCGTCGGCCGACAAGAAGCCCGGCAGCGGCAAATGGGGTGTTCGATTTGCCCAATCGATTGATTGCACGGCCTCATTCCGTAGGCTACTATGGTTTAGTTCTCCAGCGTGGGTCGGTCCGGTCCAAGATTGCTCCCGGACGAGCGAATAGAGCCAATGGAAAGGTGGGCCTATCCCACGTTCGACCTCTCGGGGGTGACAATCATGACAACGATTTTCTTGGTCTGCGCGGCGCTGGGGGGGACTATTTTGGTCCTCCAGTTCGTCATGGCGCTGATAGGTTTCGGCGCCCATGCGTTCGACCTGGACGTTCCCGGCCATCTCGATGGAGACGTCGGCGGCGATGCCCATTTCGGCGGGGATTTTCATGCCGACAGCGATTTTCACGGCCACGCCGACGGACACACCGACACGGACCACGCCGATTCGACCTGGTTGTTCAAAGTCGTCTCGTTCCGCACGGTAGTCGCGGCGTTGGCGTTCTTCGGGCTCGCCGGGCTGGCTTCCGAGTCGGCCGGCATCGCCAAGACGCCGACCATGGTCATTGCGGTCGCGTCAGGATTGGCCGCCATGTTCGCCGTTTACGGAGTGATGCGGGCGCTCATGTTGCTACACGCCGAAGGAACCGCCCACATCACCAACGCCATCGGTCGCGTCGGCACGGTCTACACGACCATTCCGGCCGAAGGCGCGGGGGTGGGCAAAATCCAACTCAATCTGCAAGGACGCACCATGGAATATCTGGCGCTGACGCCGGGCAACTCGCTGAAACCCGGCACGAAAGTGGTCGTCGGCGCCGTCATTTCGGCCGATACGCTCGAAGTTGAGCCCGCTTTGGAAGAAAACCACGAACCTCAATAACAAATACGTACCGCCGCGAGAAAGGGCCCCATCATGAACGCGTTGCTATTGGCTGCTGACTTGGTAAATGATTTCGGACTGTCGACCACGCAAAAATACGTTGCCCTGGCGATAATTCTGGCCGTCGTCCTCGCTTTTTTGATCTTGTTGATCGTCGCTCGATTCTTCAAGCGGTGCAGCAGTAACGAAATATTGGTCATCTACGGCAAAGCCGGCGGCGAAGGTCAGGCGGCCAAGTGCATCCATGGCGGGGCGACATTCGTCTGGCCGTTGATCCAGGACTACGCCAAGCTCGGTCTGGAACCGATGCAAATCGCCATTCCGCTTCGCGACGCGCTGTCGATGGAAAACATCCGCGTCAACGTCCCCAGCGTGTTCACCGTGGCCATCGGCACCACGCCCGAGATGATGCAAAACGCGGCCATCCGCCTCCTGGGCCTCTCGGTCGCGGAAATCGAAAAGCAGGCGGCCGACATGATCTTCGGACAGCTCCGCCAGGTGATTGCCTCGATGAAAATCGAGGACATCAACCGCGACCGCGACAAGTTCCTCACCAACATCCAGGAATCGCTCGATCCCGAGTTGCGCAAGATCGGACTCGTGTTGATCAACGTCAATATCACCGACATCACCGACGAGTCGGGCTATATCGAGGCGATCGGGCGCAAGGCGGCGAGCGAGGCCATTCAGAAGGCCCGCGGCGACGTGGCCGACAACGAAAAAATGGGCGCCATCCGCGTGGCCGACGCCCAACGCGAGCAGGACGTCCAGGTGGCCAACGCCACGAAGCTCCGCGAGATCGGCACCCGCGAGGCGCTGCGCGAACAGGCGGTCCGCGTGGCCGAACTCGACAAGGAGCAGCAGGTCGGCGAGCAGACGGCCTCCTTCCAGCGTCAGGCCCAGGTGAAACAGGCCGAGCGCGACATGCGCATCGAGTTGGCCGACGCCGACGCCCGGGCCATCGAGGGCGAAAACACGGCCAAGGCCGCGGTCGCCGATTCGATGGCCACACTGCAAGTGAAGAAGGCCGAAGCCTATCAGTTGGGCGAAACCCGAAAGGTCCAGGCCGAGGCCGCGGTGATCGAGGCCGAAAACCTGGCCCAGGCCAAGGCCGCCCTGGCCGAAGCCAAACGGGTCGAAGCCAAGCAGCGGGCCGAACTCGAAGCCCCGGCCATCGCCCAAAAGGCCCGAGTCATCGTCGACGCTGAGGCCGAGGCGGAGCGGCGCCGCATCGAAGCCGAGGGCCAAGCGGCCGCCATTTTCGCCCAACTCGAAGCCAAGGCCCGAGGCCAATACGAAATGCTGGCCAAGAAGGGCGAGGGCTTGCGCACCATCATCGATGCGTGCGGCGGCGCGCAGCAAGCGTTCCAACTTCTCATGCTCGAACACTTCGACAACCTGGTCGACGCCTCGGCCAGGGCCATCTCGAACATCAAGTTCGACAAGGTCGTCGTCTGGGAAGGCAACGGGAAAAACGGGAAAAGTTCAACAGCCGACTGGCTCCAGAACATGGCCCGAACCCTGCCGCCCATGCTCCAGGTGATGAAGGACATCGGCGGGATCGAAATTCCCGAAACCCTGGCCAAATTCGACGCGGTCAACCCGCACGAAACCGACGGCAAGAAACCCGAGCCGGCCGCCGAACATGCCGACAAAGCGGACGACCATTTCGACATCGATCTGCCCGACGCCAACGCAATCTAGGACACGGACGACGTGAAGTAACCGCAAACCCTCGGCGACTCCGCGCGATCTATTATCTCGCGCGGAGTCGCGGAGACGCTGGGATTTTACGGTTTACTTTATTTCCTCGGGCGCGACGGTGATCTGCTGTTTTTCGGCCTTGCTGAAGCGGCTGCCGGCTGTTGGGCCGGGCGACCAGCATTGTTCGGGCGGGCCCGGCTTGGGCGCGACGACCGGAATGACGAATACTTCCTCGCCGGCGGCGTCCCGTTCGATCCGGCCGCCGGAACGGACGACGGCTTGCCGGGCAAGCGCCTCGCACACCGACAATAGCTTCGTGAACGTGTAAGGCGTGTGGCTGAACGTCTTGCCGACGTCCAGGTCCTTGGTAAATCGCTCGGGCAGCTTCGACCGGCCGATCGTTGTGAACAGCACGCCGCCGGCGCTCGATGGATTGCAGTCGGAATCCTGCCCGCAGCGCATCGAGATGACGATGGTCCGGTCGGGATCGCCCTGTCCGTAGAGCAAGCCCATGACGATGTAGGCGCCGTTGATCTTGGCGTCGATGTTCAAGTCGCCTTTGTCGCACGACGCGCGGCGGTAGTCCGGATTGCGATGGTATTTCTCGTCGATCTTTTTCCACGCGGCCTGCCAGTTGTCGGGATGCTCGCGATGCCAGGCAAGCACGTCGCGAATGCACTCGGCATATTGGCTTTCGGCCGGAATGCAACGCAATCCGGCTTTGGCGATCATCCGCGGGTCGGTCTCGAAAAACGCCTCGCAGTACATCCCCGCAACGAACTGGCCGCCGTAGAGCCCGTCGCCGTAGTTCATCAACCGGCCAAACCGCTCGCCCAACTCGATGCCCACGTTCGGCATACCCGGCGCGATCAGCCCGGCATAGTCGGCTTCGATCTGATAGTCGATGTCGTCGGCGTGCCCGTTGAATTTCGGGTGGCCCGAGTCGGGCGGGGCGATTCCCCGGCGGAGGTTCTCGCGGCCGTGCAAGTTCGCGTGCCAAAGCGCGTAGCCGCTGTTGGCGAAGTCGATGCCGGCCTGGTGAATGGAAACATCGAGACCACGGCGCTCGAGCGTTCCGAGAAACGTCATTTCGACATAAATGTCGTCCTGCTCGAACTGGTTGATCATCGACGGTTCCCACTTGGGCACGGAGCCCTCGGGCACGATCCGGCCGCAGAACTGGAACTCGGTCGGCGCTCCCCAGCCGACGCCCGCCATCTGGCCGATCCATCCGGAGGCCATCCGGTCGCGATAGTCGGCCAGCGAGATCCGCCGGACCGGCTCGTCGCCGAACAACCGGAT
>JAFGAY010000315.1 GCA_016933425.1 Pirellulales bacterium | reverse complement strand
GAACACATGTTGGAAGCTATCGCGTACCATGAAATTGCCAATCGTTCCAACCGCCTTGAACCACGACAACGTAAACGCAGACCAAAAACCTATCCGTTAATGACAAAACCTCGGAATCGCGCACGAAAACAAGAAGCCAAAACACGTTAACAAAATATCAGTGCCATTCAGTTCTGTGTAATAAAGAAAAAAGGGGAAAGGGAGAAAAAGAAAAAACAAAAGGTTTGATGTGGGACCAACACTCTTTCCTTCTCGTTCAATATCCCCCTTTTCCCCCTTTCCCTTTTTTCCTTCTCACACAATGCTGGCTAACTCCAGACGGCTGAACTCTTACCCAAATACGCTCCCAGAAAATCAATAGTGCACATAAGCCATCGGCTTTAGCAGCACCCCCCACCAGAGATTTTGCTCGGCCCCTAATCATGACCTATAGTTCTTGGGCAGTGCGTCATTGTAGGTTTCAGGTTAAAGGGGATGGACTAATGAGCACGTCCGATCGTCAGGACGCGGATTCTTCTCAAACGCCGCCTATCGATTACTCCGATCGTCGAAAATGGCCACGTTTTCCAGACCAGGACCGTTCCCGCGTCTGGTTCTCGACCTCATCGAGGGGCGCCCAATACGGCCAGTTGGCCGACATCGGCCTGGGCGGTTTTTCCATGGTCGTCAGAGATTCCTCGCAACTTCGACCCGATCAACGCGTCGTCGTCGGACTCGGCGAATGGATGATTCCTGCCCGGGTCAAGCACATCGTCGGAAACACCCAATCGGGTTACCGTGTGGGTATGGAATGGGTCCGGCCCGAATCGAACGCGGTTGTCAGCATCCTGGAGCAATACCGCCAGGAAGAACCGGCCTCGGCCGGCGACGGCTTCGAAGTCGCCTGATCCCTGTAGGGTTCTAACACGTACCCCTCAGACCACCGTTCAACCCGTCCGCGCGCAGAAATCCCCGCAAAAAATACCGGGGAAAGCGGATTTCCTGAAATCGTGCGGGGTGATTCAGACACCCTGCAACATGCGAGTGCGACGCGATCGACGCTCCGCGCGAAGCCGCGCACGCCGCTTGGTTTCACTCGGTTTCTCGTAATATTCTCGGCGTCGCATTTCCTTCTTCAGCCCGCTTCGCTCGACCAACTTGCGAAAACGACGCACTGCCTCTTGTATAGACTCCTTTTCACGCAACGTCAATTTGACCACTCAGTACTCCTCTGGCTTGAAATTCTCCGAGTTAGAATCAATAAATAGTTCCTGTTGCGGAAAGCCTTCTGTCGCCTTTCGCTCCGCGAAAGTAGCGTGGATCGACCGCTACTTTCGCGGAGCGAAAGGCGACAATCCAGCCAGCCTGCTCTTTCCGCAACAGAGACTAAATAGGCGAATCCGCCCCCCATGGGCGGAGCCTAGTATTCTAATGACGTATCTCCGGCTTGTCCACGGTGGTTAACCAATCGAAATCCATTTTTTCATAAAATCTTCCGCTCCCCAAAACGGCCGAAAGACCTTTCCTCGAAACGCTTGGCCGGAAAACACGCTCATAAAAAACTTCCACCTCCGCCAACCCAGCCCCCAAACCTCCCTTTTCCTTCGGCTCCCCGGCAGCCCGCACTTTGGGAAATCACCCAGCTTCAATAACCGTAAAACCTTTTCCAGCTTGCACTTCGACAGGCAATCGGGCTAATGCCACTGAATCCAAAGCACCGGTTCGGCCGATCCGGGTAGGAGTGGGGACAGCGGGAAGATTACACAAGCTTGTTTCCGGCCTTCGGAGCGACGCATTTCATGGAAACCATGCCCGAACGCCACACCGCGCTCGTGGAACTCGAAGCCCTCCAGGACGACCTGATCGCCCGGCTGGACGACCTGGACCACCGAGTGTCCCAGGTTCTCAAACAGTGGACGTCGACCCGCCAGACGGAAACACCGCCTTCTCCCGTGCAGCCGCACGTCTCCAACTAGTGCTTTGTCATGTTTAGGATTATGGGTGCCATGCCCACGCTTGCATGGGCATGTTCTTCGAGATTTTCCCCATGTCCACGCAAGCGTGGAAATGGCGCCCAATCCCAATATTTAATCGTGACACAGCACTAGCCTGCTTTTTCACGAGAAAACGAGCCCGCAAAACACGGATCAACCAAGCTCAAATCGCTCCGGCTCGACAAACCGTGCGGCGGCGGGAAGCGCGGCCGACTGTTTGGCCGCCTTGGCCTTGTAGTCGCCGCCATACTCGGCCAGTTGCAACGCCATGTAAACAATCGCCACGAGAACGGCCGCCAGTGAAATAGCCAATAATACCGTGTAGGGACTCGCCTCACGGATGCCTGCCAGAAAACCCCGCTTGTCCGATCGAGCTTCCTTGGAACGCGGCGATTGCTTCGGCGGTTTCTTCCGCTCTTTCTTTTCCTTCTTGCCCTTCTTCTTCGCCGGCTCTTCTGCCGGAAACGCCGCGCCGACGTCGGCCGTCGGATCGGGCATGCCTTCCGCCAAGCCCGCGTCAAACTCCATGTCGGACAGATCGAGATTCTCAAACTCGGGGGTCAGATCGTCGTCTTTTGCCACGGGCACATCTCCGAACCGGATCGCACGGGATCCAGGACAGGTTAAATCCCCCCCGGATCATCTTTCCTCTCTAGTATAGTTGCCGCAATCCGCGATTTCCACGCCGCCGGTGGAGGATCGGACGGAACCAACGAAAGAACCTACCCAAAAAAACCAAACCCCTCCCCATTGGCGGGGAACGGTAATCCGCCGCCTGCACGGCCATCGACCGATTCTCCTCGGGGGCTTGGCCATCGGGATAGCCTTGTTTACTATACCACCGAGCTGTTCCCAGGGTAAACGGTTTATCGCGAAGATGCGAAGAACGCGGAGGATAAAATGAGCACGACAGGACCGATTCTTGCCTGCGACCAGGTGCGGCGACTCGACCATTTGGCCATGACCGACTACGGCATGTCGGGCCTGGTGCTCATGGAAAACGCCGGCCGCGGTACAACCGACGTGCTGTGTTCACTGGGCGCCGACGGTCCGGTGGTGATCTGCTGCGGCCGAGGCAACAACGCCGGCGACGGGTTCGTGATCGCACGCCACCTCGACATCCGGGGCCATGCGGCTCGGGTCATTCTGTGGAGCGACCCGATCGAGCTTGCCGGCGATGCAGCGACCAATTATGCCATTCTGCGCAAGACAAATGTGCCGGTCGACGTGTTTGACGGCGCCGGGGACTGGGCCCGGCTCCAGACGCTTCTCGACGATGCCGCGTGGATCGTCGACGCCCTGTTGGGCACAGGCGCTCGCGGCGAACCGCGACCGCCGCTGGATGAGGCGATCGACCGGGCCAACGCCGCGCCCGCGCGGCGGCTGGCCGTGGACTTGCCCAGCGGGCTCGACTGCGACTCGGGCCAGGCGGCCAAACACACGTTCCGCGCGGACCATACATGCACGTTTGCGGCGCTCAAACCGGGTTTGATGCGGCCCGAGGCAAAACCCTATGTCGGCCAAATCCACGTAGTCGACATCGGCGTGCCGCGACCACTCGTCGAACGCATGACAACGGAACGGTAGGTCAGGCTGTGCCTGACAGGACCCATTGTAATCGCCGGGTCACGACCCAGCCTACAGATGTTATTGCAAGCCAACGACCATGCCTCAGGACTACTCTCTGAAAATCGGCCCGGCCGACGAGCGAACCGCCGCGAAGTCGCTCGAACGGATCTTCGGCGGCGTGCGCGAGGTCGACTCGCATTTGCGGGTCCGTTCTCGGCTGGTGGACGAGATGCCGCGTAACGGGTTGCTCGAAGCCCGGCGAAGCGATCGCGTTGTCGGGGCGATTCTGTCAATCGCGCAACCTGGTAAAAAAGGACTCGTCTGGCCTCCCCGAGTGGATGAAAAAGAACCACCCGAGACGGCCGATCGACTCCTCAAAGCCGCCGCCCAACAAATGGCTTCGGCCAAATTGTCGTTGGCCTGCGCGGTATTGGCCTCGCCCAGCGACGAGGACGACCGCCGGTTGCGGGCCCAGGGCTACGATATCGTGGCAAACGTTCTCTACTTGGTTTGCGACGACCGGGCATTCCCCCCAGGGCGGCCCGAAAGCCCGTTGGATTTCGAGCCATATGGCGAGGAGTCCAACCATGCCCGACTGGCGAACATCATCGAGGCCACCTACGAGGGGACGCAGGATTGCCCCCAGCTCAGCGGCGAGCGCGAGGTTGAGGACGTGCTGGCCGAATACCGTCAGACTGGGGAGTTCCGGCCCGAACATTGGCTCCTGGTTCGCCACCGCAAGGTGGACGTGGGGTGCCTGATCGTGGCAGAACACCCCGAACATGGCTGTTGCGAGCTTGTCTACATGGGGTTAGCCCTGCCGGCGCGGGGACATGGTTGGGGGAAACTGATTGCCCAACATGCCCAGTGGCTCACGTCGCGTGTCGGGCGAGAGCAATTGGTCGTGGCGGTCGACGCCGCAAATGATCCGGCCATTAGCGTCTATGCGTCAGTCGGATTCCATGTGTGGGATCGACGAACCGTCTACGTCTGCTCGCTTCGAAAGAAGTTTGAAGAAAGAAGTTAGAAGAAAGAAGGTGGAGAAACAGGGAAAGAGAATGTCGGTTCCCTCTGCTTCAAAATGCCCGCGAACGTGAAAAAACGTTTTTCCCTTGCTGAAAATTTGGCTAAAAGAGACACGCGACACGGCTGCAACGATGGTGCGGATCGTTCGTTTCCCACAAGGACGCAAGCACTTGCGGAGTCGATTGGTTTGGAGCGTTCCGTGGGATCCGTTTGTGGTTGAACATATTTTCCACGTTCGCCGGGCACTTTTAGAAAGTGTTTTTTTAAGGTGGCCGGCCTGGTCGCCGCCTGCTTTTCCGAAGCTTTTCACGCGTTGGTGGCGAGCGGTCCAAATTCTTTGGCAAAACGGCGGCGGGGTGGTTTGACAGCGATGCTAGCAACGCTACAATCGTGGGCTCGGGTGACACGCATTCCACGGACATAGACGGCGATCGTCGTCGCAGCCATAGCCACAGTGCCGCGCTTCCCGTCCGTTCTCGGGGGAGCCTCTTGCACCACGACGGTGTAGTATTCGCGCGGCTGGTGTGCGCCGGGGACGCTTGGGAAGTGACCACGGACGATACGGAGATCGTGTCGGCATTGCATCGCGCATTGGCTGACAGGGTCGGTACGCAACGGTTCGAGTTATGGTTTGGTTCGAGCGTTCGTTTCGCGCTCGAAGACGACCGGCTCACGGTTCTCGCACCGAGCCTTTTCTTGCGCGACTGGATCGCGGCGAACTTTCGATCGGAAATTGCCGCCGCGTGCGCAATCGTGTTGGGCAAGTGTCCTCACGTCGACTTCGCGGTCGCCCCGACCGTCGACAACACGCCGCGCGACGCGGGCAGCTCCCGACAAAGCGAAAACCCCACGAACCCCGCCGTCGGATTGCCGGCTCTTGTCCAGGACCATGGCGACCGCAGGCAAACCGCCGCCGACGTGCCCGACGCGGATCCCCCGGCCCCCAATCGGAGAAATGATCGGCACTGGTTCACTTTCGACACGTTTGTCGTGGGCCCCTCAAACAAAACGGCCCGAACCGCGGCCGAAATGATCTTGGACCAACCGGGCATGTTCTCGCCGCTGTTGATCCACGGGCCGACGAGCGTGGGCAAGACGCACCTGCTTCAATCGATCCTGGCGGCGGCCCGCCGCCGCCGGCTCGGGGCGTCGGCCGTATACCTGACCGCCGAGCAGTTCACGACCCACTTTATCGAAGCGCTCCGCGGCAGCGGACTGCCCAACTTCCGCGAAAAATATCGCGGAGTCAAGCTCCTGGCGATCGACGACTTGCAGTTTTTCCGCGGCAAACGTTCGACGCTGGTCGAATTGCTCTACACGGTCGATACGCTCGTCCGGCGACGCCAACAGTTGGTTTTCGCGGCCGACCGACCCCTGGCCGAACTCGGCGACTTGGGGCCCGAACTGGTCGCGCGGCTGGCCGCGGGAAACCAGTGCCCCATCGGACGACCCGACTATGCCGCGAGGCTGGGCATTGTCGATCAAATGGCCCGGCGGTTCAACTTGAGCGTACCCCGCGAAGTATGCGAATTCATCGCCGCTCGGCTGACCAACCATGCCCGGGAAATTTCGGGAGCCCTCTGCCGGCTTCAGGCGACCAGCACGGCGCTGGGCCGTCCAATCAACCTGGGAATGGCCCAGGAAGCGCTAGCCGAGATGATCCGCCACAGCCACCGCGTGGTCCGACTGACCGACATCCAAAAAGCGGTCTGCGACGTGTTCGGCATCGAACCCGAAAGCCTACAAGCCGGCCGCCGGGCGAAACGGGTCAGCCAGCCCAGGATGCTGGCTATGTGGCTCGCGCGGAAACATACCCGGGCCGCCTTGTCCGAAATCGGCCACTTCTTCGGCCGGCGAAGCCATAGCACGGTGGTTTCCGCGCAAAAACGAGTCGACGCCTGGCTAGCCGACAACCAGGAAATCGAGTTGGCCGACCACATGTTCCGAGTCGACGACGCAATCCAACGCGTCGAACGAATGCTCCAAGCCGGTTAACCAAAAACCGAACCGCGCCCGTAAGGCAACGGCGCCAACCGGCGTTATAGTGACCACGCCGCAGGGCACCGACGCCTAACACGCGTCCCCCCCATGCTCGCAATCCAAGGAGTAACGCAATGGACCATGGCGAACTGCACGTCGTCACCGGGGCGCTGGGTTACTCGGGCCGCTACATCGCTCGGCGACTGCTCGAGGCGGGCCATCAGGTGCGAACGTTGACCGGCTCGCCCCAACGGCGCCATTCGTTCGGCAATGCCGTCGAAGTGCATCCTTTTCAGTTCGACCGGCCCGAGGCAATGGCCCAATCGCTTCGCGGGGCGTCGGTGCTCTACAATACCTACTGGGTGCGGTTCAACCACAAGAATTTCCGCCACGGCCAGGCCGTCGAAAACACGCTGGCCCTTTTTGCCGCCGCCAAGCTGGCCGGCGTGCGGCGCGTGGTCCATGTGAGCATTACCAATCCATCGGAAGACTCGCCGCTGGAATACTTTCGCGGCAAGGCGCGGCTCGAACGGGCACTAGTCGAGTCGGGACTGTCTCATGCGATTCTCCGGCCCGCGGTCCTTTTCGGACCCGAGGATATTCTCATCAACAACATCGCGTGGTGCCTGCGGCGATTTCCGTTGATGGGCGTTTTCGGCGATGGGCAGTATCGGCTGCAGCCGATCCACGTCGACGACCTGGCCCGGCTGGCCGTCGAGCAAGGCGGCCGCGCGGAAAATGGCGTCATCAACGCGATCGGCCCCGAAACGTTCACGTACCGCGACCTAGTGAGAACCATTGGGCGAGTCATCGGCAAGCCGCGGCCGATCGTCGGCGTGCCGCCGGCCGTGGGCTATTGGTTCGGCCGCGCCGTCGGCGCATGGATGGGCGACGTAATGATCACACGCGAGGAAATCCGCGGACTCATGGCCGGTCTGCTGGCGGTCGACGCGCCCCCGACGGGCCAGATCCGCCTAACCGACTGGGCCGCCCAACACGCGGAATCGCTCGGCCGGCATTATGCCAGCGAACTGGCCCGGCGACGCAACCGGGAAGAAGCCTACGAAAATCTATGAATCAAGCTCCGCAGTCGCGCCGGCATTAGCGCCCAATGTTCTATTTCTACTGTCCAAGATCGGAAATCAACCGAATCCCTTGGCAATTATGCCGTTACGCGGTTCTAATCCACTACGAAGGTCACAAAGCACACGAAGAAGCCCAAAGCACCAGAAGCGAAGAAACGCGGCGTCCGGAGAAAATCCGTTTTTTGCTTCGTGATCTTCGTACCCTTCGTGGTATGAGAAACGTGCTTGCCGAACCCCTTGCACGAAAGAGGGTCGTGTTGAATATCATCTTTGGACAGTAGAACTATTGTGGTTCAATAAGAATAACCGCCGAGCCGCCGCGGTTGGGAAATCGCACCACCAACCCCTTTTCAATCAAATCACGGCCCAAGTAAGTCCGTGCCGGGCCAAACGCCTCGGGCGGCACGACGCGATAGCTCCGCTCGGGCAGCAGACCGCGCATACGCAGCCCGATCTCCAGCCGAGGGTCGTTGGCTTGAAACGCGAACAAAACCGCGCGTTGCGTCCCTGAATCCACGTAGAGCGCGGCCTGCGCAGCGCGGGGTGCGTCGGGATCGGCCTGCGGGGTTAGATGATAAACGTCGGCGTTTCGCACAATGGGCCGGATCCGTTTGTACAAGGCAATCCGTTCGGCGGCTATCGCCCTAGCCTCCGCGTCCCACTGATCGATGGGACCCGACAAACCAAAGTGGCCCATCATGTTGACCGTAAAAAGCGATGGAAGATCCAAAGCCTTGCGCATGGCCTTCCGATCGGCGCCCGCGGCCGTGTATCGCCGCGATTGCCAGATCGGCAAGATCGTCCAATGACTGCACGTCTCGGCCGGGAAAAGATAGGTGGCGCCGTGGTTCATCGCCAGGCACAGACTAGGCGTGACGTTGTCGGAAACCCATTGAGTGTCGGTCAACGCCGCCGTCATCACGTCATGGCGAAGCGAACCGCTCGAACAGTTTTCCACAATCATCCGCGGATGCTTCGCCCGCAGGTATTGCCACAATTCAACAAGACCCCGGTAGTGGCGATACAAAGGGTCCACGCCGCCTTCAAACCGTTGGCTGTCGATCGTCAAATCGGAGTTGAAATCCATTTTGAGGTAGTCGAGCCGATAGGCCGCCGCGAGCCGGTCGATCTCGGCCTTGGCCCAGGCGACAACCTCGGGATTGCCAAAATCGAGGGCATAACTCCCTTTTCGGCTGAATCGCTTGTCTCCGTCGCGCAGATACCAGTCGGGATGCTCTCGCATGACCGGCGCGTCGGGCGCGACTCTTTCAATTTCGATCCAAAGACCGAATTTCATGCCCAAACGCCGAACTTCGTCCGCAATCGGCTCAAGACCGTTGGGAAATTTCTCCCGATTCACGTGCCAATCGCCCAACGCGCCGATCCAGCCCGCCTTCGGCATGCTTTCGCCGAACCAGCCGGCGTCGACGGTGAACAATTCGCATCCAACCTCGGCCGCGGCTCTGGCCGCATCCCGGACAAATTGCTCCGAAAGACGGTCGAAGTTGGCATACCACGTGTTGTACTGGACCGGCGGCCAGTCCGGCCCCATGTCGCGGAGGAGCTTCTTGCGGATGAATCGAGTGATCGGCTGCGCGCCATTGTCCCAATCGCCGGAAAATTCCGCCACCAGAGCGCCCGGAATCGGCAGGCCGCCGATCGTCTCGAAAGGAGGAAGGGACGCCGGCGACGTGGCCGCGCGCAAAACGGTTTGTTCGCCTTGCCGCTCGATGCACAAAACCCAATTGCCGCTGTAGGCCAAAGAAACGGCGATGCCCTTGCCCGTTTTCACGTTTCGGGCCATCAACCACGGCTTCATGCCGCTCGAACTGCGGCCAATCGTTTGCACATAGCTAAACCCCTCGGCCCTCAACCGGGAAACACGCATCAAATATTCCCGCGGAAATTCGCCCGACGCCGTCATGATCTCGTAATCGTCAATCGGCCCGGGCAGCACTTTTTCGTAGGGGAGACGCACGGGCGCGGCCATGGGGAGCTTCGGCCCGTCGGACTCGGTTGCCGCGGCGGCCGATATGCCCACGACCCAAAGAACCCCGCCGGCCAGCAATAGCCCAACCAACCGACGCCACCCGCGAAACCGGGTTCTTCGCATGATGCGTTCCTCTAGGCTCCGCGTCACAGAAAGTTGATTAAATTCAAAAACTGTCAGATAGAAAAAGGAACACGGATTCTCGCGAATCCCACGGATCCGTTTCCATTAGCGCCTATCAGCGTAAATCAGTGTTCCTTGAAAACTCGTCAACTTATTTCGACGCGGTTCCTTAGAATACGCGCTCGGAGGTTTGGGCCACAACCTCGACCCCCTCGGGCGCATTGCCTTCCTTCAGCTTCACCTTGAGATAATTGCCGAAGCCGACGACCAACATCGACAGAACCAGCACGATAAGGCCATTAAAGATCATAATTCACCCACCGCCAACCGTGCCGAGGTACGGCCATGTTGGTTGCAACCTCTGGCAAGAGGCGCCGGCGGCACAACGAACCCTTCTCTGTTTAGAACCTATCCGAAAAGACGGGGATGCGTGTCCTCACCCTAACCCTCTCCCAAAGGGAGAGGGGACTTTTCGGATAGGCCCCCATTATGCCCAATCAGATGAACTTTGTCACACCGGGAACGGCGATTTTATAGTTGCCCTGAGCGTCGGGAAGGGTGGGCGGTTGGGCGTCTAAACGGTAGGCGCTGGGGGCAAGTTTTTCCTGAGAGTTCATCGCCTGCTCCCACGTGATCCGCTGGCCCGTGTAGGCGCACATGCGGCCCAGAATGGCCATCATCGTGCTATGGGCCGTGTAGGCGCCGTTGTTGATCGGCTTGCCCGAACGTATGGACTTGAATAGGGCTTCGTGCTCAAGCCGGTACATGTTGGCCTTGGGTCCTCGATAGCGCCAGGTTCGCTTGCCGGCGAGGTCGTAAAGGGCGACCTTGTCGCTTTCGATCCGACACGCGCCTTTGGTGCCCGAGAAAAGATCCGACACTTCGCGGTGGCTATTGTCCTGCTGGCGGCAATAGGCGTTGTACACAACGCCGCCCGGAAACTCGTACGTGACGGCAAAATGGTCGTAGGTGTCGCCCGGCTTGGGACGGTTGCCAAACGTGTTCACCTGCCGGCCGCCCATGCCCCAGGCGGCGATCGGCGGCGTGTCGCCCATCACCCAAAGCGCCTTGTCGAGCGTATGAACGTGCTGTTCGACGTTGTGGTCGCCGGAGAGCCAATGGAAAAACCACCAGTTTCGAGCCTGGTATTCCATTTCGGACATTTGAGGCGCGCGGTCGGTGACCCGGCCAACCAACCCCGCAAGATAAAGACCTTGGAGCCGGGTGATTTGACCGATCGCGCCGCCGGCCACGCGATCCATCACCTCGCGGACGGCCGTATGATAACGCCAACACAAACCCGAGACGATCGAAAGCCCTTTTTGCTCCGCGATTTTGGCCGACTCAAGAACGCTCCGGATGCCCGGCGCGTCGACGGCCACCGGCTTTTCACAAAAAACATGCTTGCCCGCCTCGACCGCCGCCCGAAGATGTCGGGGACGAAAATGGGGCACCGAACCAAGAACAACCACGTCGACGCCGCTGTCGATGACTTTCTGAAAAGCGTCGTAACCCGAAAAACAATGCTCGTCGTCAACAACGACGCGATCGGGACTGATTTTTTTGAGCAGATCACGCTTCTTTCGGACGATTTCGGGAAACAAATCGCCCATCGCCACGAGCCGGGTGTTAGAGTCGGCGCTCAAGGCGTCGCTGGCAGCGCCCGTGCCCCGGCCTCCACAACCGATCAGACCAACTCGCAACACGTCGCTTCCCTGGGCATGGGCCGATCGAGCCACGGCCAGATTGCCCGCCAACGCCGCGCCGGCCAGCACGCCCGACGTCTTCAAAAAATCACGCCGCGTGGACCGGTGGGAAGAAGATCGTGTGGATTGATGGGTAGGAGGGAACGTGGATTGATGGGTAGAAGGGAACGTGGGCTGGTGAGACGGGAACGAGGAGTCAAGGTCGGACATGGCAGGCTCCTTGGCAGGTAAAGTGTGCAAAAAGTCGGAACTCAAGATGTAAATATCTCAAATCTCAAAAACTGAAATCTCAAATCTCAAAACTCAAATCTCAAATCTCGCCTACCCTCAGCGTTGTCGTTCCAGGTAACGCAAAAATTCACGGTCGAGTTGGTCAAGGCTGCCGAAGACGGCTTCAAATTCCTTAAGCCGGGTCTCCGCCGAATCCCAGCTTAACGGTTGTTTGCAACTGACCTGTTTCAGGTATTTCACGTAGTCGTCGGGCCGGCTGCGCGTGAGAAACCAGGTCAACGCCCAAGCCTCGGCATAAGCGTCCTCGGCCGTCTCCAGGTTGCGAAGCCGCGCGTCGTCCGCAATGAGCGTCGCCAGCGAATCGGCCGGCCGACGCTGGGTATATTGGAAAAATCGGGCTAAACGCTCGTGATTCACCTCCCCAATGCCACGCCAACCCTTGGCACTGTCGAGGTCGGGCGTTTCAAAAAAAACGGCCAACCCCTCGGCCAACCACAGCGGACACTCGCCCAACCGCGTGTGCATCCCCCGGTTGTACGCGATTTGATGCGTCGCCTCGTGGACAACCGTCGCCACGGTCAAAAGAGCGCCGGGCCGCGAGAGCATCGCGTTGATCTGGGCGGCGCT
>JAFGAY010000314.1 GCA_016933425.1 Pirellulales bacterium | reverse complement strand
TACGTCTGCCGGCGCGCGATCAAGTCAGGCCGCTTCCGGATCGTCATCCGTTGGGCTGAAGAAAAAACCAGGCTGTCTTGGGGTGTTGCCATTGGTGTCTTTGTTTTTTATAGACAGGATGTACAGGATAAAGTGTGCTGTTCCCCTACACCTACAACGCGGCCGGCCGTGCAAATCGCCGCGAGTGGAAAAACAGAGCGAAAAAGCCGCAAAGAACACCCGGCCTACCTTTATCCCCTTCGGCCCCTTTTATTCCGACCCGAGCGTTTCGAGTCGAGTTTTTGCCGCCGGTGCTTTTTCGCTATCGGGATATTTTTCGAGCAGCTCGCGGTAGAGTTTTTTCGCCTGGTCGGGTTTTTTGAGTTCCTCGAAACATCGGGCCGCCTCGAAGGCCGCGTCGGCTTGCCAGCGCGGGTAATCGCGGCCCCCGTAAATCACTTCGTAATACGTCCGAATCGCCTCGGTATGTTTTTTCTGGCGGAAGAGAAGCTGGCCCAGCGTGAATTGGGCCCGGGCGGCCACTTCGCGGCTGGTTTTGGCGGGTACCGCCGCGTAGAGCTTGGCCGCCTCGTCCAGGCGGCCCAGTTTTTCCTGGACTTGGGCCCGTTCGAATAAAACGTCGGGCAGATAGGGCGAGTCGGGCGATGTCTGGGCCGCGCGCGCCAGAAGCTGGTCGCTCTTTTCCCATTGGTTCAATTGCGCCGCGGCCTGGCCGGCGCGCCATAGGGCGAGCGTCTCGAAATGCTCGCCGAGCGGTTTTTGGGGCAGAGCCAGCATGTGCTCGTAGGCAGCCAGCGCCTCGGACCACTTGTCCGATTTCCTCAGACATTCGCCTTCCATGAAGACCGCGTCGGCCGCGAGCTTGCTGTCGGGGAAGGCCTTGCGCTGGTCGGCAAACGCCTGGCGGGCCCGATCGTATTGGTTTTGACTGAACCAGCACCAGGCCTGCTTGTGGAGAGCCTTCTCCTTGAGCATGGCATCCGAGGTCTTTCTGGTCACCGCGTCGTACGTTTCGGCCGCTTCGTCAAAACGCTTCTGGTCGTATTTCACCTCGGCCGCGTGATAGAGACTCTCGGCCGCCAGGGGGCTGTCCGCGTATCGCGCGGCCAGTTCCACGAATCGCTTGGTCGCCTCGTCCTTCTTGCCCGCCGCTTTCAATGCCCAGGCCAATTCGTAAAGCGTCTTGTCGGCGCCGGTGTACTCGGGATCATCCGCGAGCAGCGTCTCGAACGTCTTGACGGCTTCGTCGTTTCGTTTGAGTCCCGACTGGCACAGGCCAAGGACGTACAGGGCGTCCGACTTGTCCTTACCCGACGGATTCGCGGCCAGCATCGCCTGGACGTCCTCGACGGCCGGGGCGAATTTACCCAACTGCTGCCGTGCGGTGCCTCGCGCGAAGCGCGCCCAGGGAACCATCTTGTCCTCGGGAAATTCGGATACCAGCCGGTCGAACGTCTTCTCGGCCGCCGGGTAATCCTTTTCGGTCAATTGGACCCAACCCAATCCAAAAAGCGCATGGGGCGCGAGTTTGCTCTTGGGCCAGTCGCGGATGGCGGTTTCGTATTCGCGGCGCGCGGCGGCCATGTCGCCGGCGTTGTAGGCGAATTCGGCGAGCCAGTAATGCGCCTGGTCGAGCAAGGGGCTCTTGGGAAACGTCGCGATCAGGTGGCGTATGGTCTCGACGGCTTGATCAATCTCGCCTTTTTGGCGCAAGGCGTCGGCCAGCACGAGGATCGCGTCGTCGGCCTGGCGCCAGTTGGCGTCGGCTTTCAGGGACGCCTTCAGCGCCGCGGCCGCGTCGTCCAGGCGGCCCTGTTGCAGCAAGCTGCTTCCCATCAGGTAGTAGGCCTCGGCCTCGGCCGCCCGGGACGGCAATCGCGTCATGATCGGCTGAAGAATGCCCACGGTCTCGGCATATTTTTTCTGCATGAAGAGGATCAAAGCCCGCCGCAAACGCCACGTGGGAGCGTCGGGATGGTCGGGATAGCGGGCGATCAGGTCATGATAGCGCCGTTGGGAATCCTCGAGCTGGTTCAATTGAAGTTCGCTTTCGGCGGCCACGGCCGCGACGTCGGGCAATAAGTCGCTGGACGGATAGCTCTCGAAAAACTGTTGGGCATGGACCAGCGATTCCTTGAAATCGCCCTGCTCCAACGCGGTGAACGCCGCCATGTACAGGGCCGAATCGGCCACGGGGCTTTGGGGAAACCGCTTGACCACTCCGGCATACAGCGTCACCGCGATCGCCCGTAGCTTGGGCATCTCATAGGTGGCGTCGGCCAGGTCCAACCGCAGTTGCGGCTCCCACGGACTGCCGCCGACCGTCGACAGCGTTTTCTCCAACAACGCTATCGCCTCGGTCGGCTGGTTCTGTTTCAAGAGGCTGCGGGCGCTCCAATGGGTTGCCTCGGGCAGCGATTCGCCGCGACCGGCGATCACCTTAGCCAGCACATCGAGCGACTTGGCGAACTCGTTGGCCAGATAGTAGCACTTGCCCGCCGCCAGATTGGCTTCCTCGACCTTGGGCGAATGGGGAAACTCGCGGACCAACGACGCGTACAGTTCGGCGGCGTCGCTGTGGCGTTTGAGTTGAGTCAGGCAGTCGGCCTGGCGGAATCGCGCCTGATCGGCCATCGAAAAGCCCTTGGACCCGGCCGCCTTGGCAAACCAATCGACCGCCTGGGGATATTGGCCGATGCTGTAGAACGTCTCGCCGCGGCGCATCATGACCTCGACGGCCCGAGGGTGGCCTGGCGCGGCGGCGAGAAATTGATCGTAGGTTATCCCGGCCGCTCGAAAATTACCCAACTCTTGCTGCGTCGCACCCAGCGCATAAAGGGCGTCGGGCAGCAGGCGGTCCTTGGGAAACTCGCGGACCAGCCGGCCGTACCAATTGGCGGCGGCTTCCTTCTTGCCCAAGGCATAGTCGACCTCGGCCCGATAATAAAGCGCCGGCGCGAGATACTTGCTTTCGGGGTAACCTCGCAGCAAGGCGTCCAAGGTTTTGGCGGCCGCCAGGTATTGATCTCGCTGACCGTCGCGTCCGAGGCTGAATTGCGTCACACCCAAGTAAAGGTAGGCCGCGTCGCGAAACGGCGCGTCCGAGAATTCCTCGAGCACCTTCTGCAAGGTTCCAAGCGCCTTGTCGTATTGTTTCGACTTGAGATAGCAGATTCCCAGGTTGAGTGTCGCCTGGGGAGCATAGACGTGCCCGGGATTTTTCGACAGAAAGTTGTTCCAAGCCGCCACGGCCAACTCGAACTGACCGTCGCGCTGCAACTCGGCGGCCGCCCGATACTGCGCGTTGCCCGCTTCATTCGACTCCTGGGCCGGCGCCGGCCAAACACCCAAGAGAAAAAAAAGAATCAGGGCCATTCCGAGGCGGGCTCGGCGGGAATACATCATGACAGTATCTCGACTCCGCAACACCTTCCATTCATTTCGCATCGCCAAAAGAAAACTTGGCCTCGACGAACCTGCCCTCGCAAGCGCGGGATCCGGCGATAGTCCCCTTGGGCGGGCGAGAATGGCCAGGAGTTTTTGCTCTTCTCATCCTTATCCATTATCAGGGAATGGCCCGCCAGCATCAAGACAATGAGCATTGAGATGTCCCACATCGGCACAAACCACGGCGGCGCCTTGTCATTTACCGCTTAATCGCTACACTCTACCCATTTCGCGTGGTGGAAACACAATCCAGACAAATCTCCAGCGAAGACTCCTTTGGGAAAGCCCGGCTTGCCGAACGAGTCTTTCCGACAGAGCATCTTCGGCAGTTCACCCAACCAAAACGGCTGGTCTACCCGCCGGTTAGTGGGTAGGATAATGAGCGTTCACGAGGTTCCCCGCCGAAGAGGGTTTCTCACTATTTATTTCCGTGGAGCCGGTCTTGCCTGATCTGCATATTTATCATTGGCTCGCGTTCACGGTGTTGGTGGTCGTGCTGTTGGTGCTCGACTTGTTCGTTTTCCACCGCCACGATCACACCCCCTCGCTCAAGGAGTCGGTCTGGTGGACCGTCTTCTGGATCAGTCTGGCGCTGGTCTTCAACGGCGTCGTTTGGACCTGGGCCGGGCATGAAGTGGGGGCCGCCTGGTTGACGGGCTACCTCATCGAAAAAGCCCTCTCGTTGGACAACATCTTCGTGTTCGTCGTGATCTTCCGCTTTTTTTGCGTTCCGCTGATGTACCAATATCGCGTTTTATTCTGGGGAATTCTCGGCGCGGTCGCCATGCGGCTGTTGTTCATTTTGACCGGCGTCGAAGCGATTCGCCATTTCGATTGGGTCATTCCGCTGTTTGGCGTCTTTTTGCTCTTCACGGCCTGCAAACTGATGAAACACAGTGGAAGCGAAGTGCACCCGGAAAATAACGTCGTGTTGCGAACGGCCCGGCGGTTCCTGCGCATCTCGCGGGGCGACCATCACGAACACGGCCACGCTTTCTTCGTCCGCGAAAACGGATTGCTCCACATCACGCCCCTGTTTCTCGTCCTGCTGGTGATCGAAAGCACCGACGTGGTGTTCGCGGTCGACAGCGTGCCGGCCGTCATCGGCGTGGTGCCCAAGCACTTTGGGGCGGCATGGATCGCCTTCATCGCGTTCACGTCGAACGTTTTCGCCATCCTGGGGCTTCGGGCGCTCTATTTCCTTCTGGCGGGCATGGTCGACGTGTTCCGCTATCTCCACTACGGCCTGGCCGGAGTGTTTGGTTTCGTCGGACTGAAGATGGTGGCCGAATGGGCCGTGCCGATCGGCATGGAACACGGTTGGATCGATCCCGGATGGCTCCCCTGGTTCCATCCCAAACTCGAGCATGGCAACCATCTGGTGCCCATCTGGGCTTCGCTGGCGACGATCGCCCTGCTGTTGGTCGTCTCGATGCTCGCTTCCGTCATCACTGCCCAACGCGACGAATGCAAGCCGCCGGCCGATTCCCCGTAGGTCGGGCCATGCCTGACCCAGAAGCAGGTCGTGTTGCAACCCAACGATAACAACCTATGCACCGGGATGCGACCCAGCCTAGAGGCTTGTTTTCACCTATCGGTGATCATTGCCCGATCCGGTCCAATCCCCAGCCCCGGACCCTGGGGAACGGCGGCCATGCCGTCAACCACTTCGAGCGAATCGCGCGGCAGTTCGTGGTTCAACGAGTGATAGTGGCAAGCGTGGGCCGTTTTCAGCGACGGAGTGGCCGCGGCCAGGTGAACCATGGCCGCAACGCCCAGACCCAAGTACGACGAACAACCTAAGGAGACCGACACGCCGGCCGCTTCGGCCACGGCGGCGCACTTGCGCGCCACGGTCAATCCGCCGACGTGCTGCGGATCGACGATGGCCATGGGTATCGAGCCCAATCGGGCCAGCAAGAACACGTCGGCCAACGTTCGAAGCATTCGACACGCGCCCAGCGGCACGTTGACCTGGCGGGCCATCGCGGCCAGCTCGTGGAGTTCCACAAGCAGCAGCGGATCGAAAAAACACTCCAGTTGCGCATATTCCAAATCGGCGCACAGATCGCGGGCCGTTTGAAGATCATATCGGGCTTGGCCGTCGAGCCGCAACTGGATCAAATCACCCGCACTCTGCCGAATGGCTTCGAGCGTGCGGACATCTTCCTCCGGACGGCCGGAGGCGCTGATGATCTGGGCGTGATAACCCTGTCCGGCCAGCTCCCGCGACCATTGGGCAACCCGGCTGGGGGGGCCCGGCGGAATCCGAATAGTCAGGGGAACCCGGCGGCGAAAACTGCCGCCCAGCAGATTGCATAATGGCTGGCCGACGGCCCGAGCCATCAGGTCCAACGCGGCCGTTTCGACCGCCGAGCGAAGGGCCGGCTCGCGCAACTCGTCGAGGGTGAGCAACTCCTCGACGTCGAACACGCTGCGGCCCACAAGCGCCGGCAACAGCGCGCCGCGCCGGGCGGCCGGCTCGTCCTCGCGCCACGACACGGCCGCCTCGCCCCAACCCTCGATACGCGGCGATGCGGTCAAACGAACCAGCAGCGACGGTCTCGCCTCCGGCTTGCCGTTGCTTCCTTCGATCAAAAATAACTCGATGTCGCTGATTTTCATGGCTACATTAGGCCGGGTCGCGACCCGGCCTACAGGCTAATCCCTCAATTCTTTGGGCAACAAAAAATGAACTTCTTCGTCTCGCGTGTCGTGGTGCTCAACCCGGGCATTGAAACGCTCGACCAACAGACGAACACAGTCTTGCACGATGTCTTCCGGCGCGCTGGCGCCGGCCGTGACCAGCACCGTTTGGCATCCGGCAAGCCGCGTCGTGTCGACGTCGTTGGGACCGTCCACTAATTGGGTTTCTACGCCGCCGGCGCGGCAAAGTTCGGCCAGCCGCTGGGTGTTCGAGCTATTCTGGCTGCCGACCACCAGCGCGGCGTCCGCCTGGGCCACGAGTTGTTTGACCGCCTCCTGGCGATTTTGCGTCGCGTAGCATACTTCATGACGCTTCGGTCCCACGATCTTGGGAAATCGTTCCCGAAGCCGATCGAGGATTCGCTTCGCCTCGTCCAGCGAAAGAGTCGTTTGAGTCAGGTAGACCAGGCGTTCGGGATTGGGCGGATCGAGACGATCGACGTCGTCGAGCGACTCGACCAGCACGATCGCATGCGGCGCTTCGCCCATGACGCCCACCACTTCGTCATGACCGCGATGGCCCACCAGCACAATGGTATAGCCGTCCCGCGCGTAACGGCTGGCCACGGCGTGGAGCTGAGTGACTAGGGGACACGTCGCATCGATCGTGCATAGCCCTCGCTCGGCCGCCCGGCGACGGACGTCGGGCGAGACGCCATGGGCCGAGTAGAGGAGATGGGCGCCCTGGGGAACGTCATTCAGGTCATTCACAAACACGACTCCCTCGTGGCGGAACCGCTCAACCACCCAGCGGTTGTGGACGATCTCGTGGTAAACGTAAATCGGCGTGCCATACCGCCGGATGGCTTGGCGCAGACTCTCGATCGCCACGTTCACCCCGGCGCAAAAGCCTCTCGGTCCGGCCAACAAGATCCGCATGGTTTTCTCCAGAGTCCCCAGGCATCATAATGGACCCAACCGACGAAAACCAGGGGACGAGGGATAAGAGTGAAATAAGGATGAGCGGCGGTGCACAGTAAGCTGTGAATGGAGAGCCACGCTCCGTCGTGGCCGCGTGTAACAAGCCGCCTCGGCCGCGACGGAGCGCAGCCTTCCAGATCCGTATGACAACAACCATGCCAACAAACGACTTTTTTGCCGACGAGCTTGCCCGATATGGGCCCGACGCCCTGGCTGCCCAGCCCCCGCTCGGGTTGCGCGCGGCTCAGCGCTATTGCCGGCGTCTGGCCCGGCGGCACTATGAAAATTTCACGGTGGCCAGTTTTCTGCTGCCGCGCCGTCTCCGGCAGCCGTTTTGCGACGTCTATGCCTACTGTCGCTGGGCCGACGACCTGGCCGACGAGACGGGCGAACCGGCACGGGCGCTCGCGCTGCTGGATTGGTGGGACGAGCAGCTTCGGGCATGCTACGATGGGCGAGCGGCCCACCCGGTTTTTGTTGCCCTGGGCGAGACGATTCGCCGGTTCGCGCTGCCAATCGAACCGTTGGCCGATCTGCTGGTCGCTTTCCGGCAAGACCAGACCACGACGCGCTACCAGACGTTCGATGAGTTGCTGGGCTACTGCCGCCATTCGGCCAATCCGGTCGGTCGGCTGGTGTTGCACCTGGGTGGAAGTTATGATCCACGTCGGGCCGAATGGTCCGACTCGATTTGCACCGGCCTGCAACTGGCCAACTTCTGCCAGGACGTGGCGCGCGATTGGGACCGGGGACGAATCTACTTGCCGATGGAAGAGTGCCGACGGTTGGGTTATGACGAGCCGCATTTTGCACGACGCGAGTCGAGCGACGCCTTTCGCCGGCTCATGGCCGAGCAAGTCGATCGGGCCGAAGCGTGGCTGCACCGCGGCCGGCCGCTGGTCGGCCGGGTCGATCGAAGCCTGCGGCTGCCGGTGACGCTTTTTATTCGCGGCGGACTGGCCGTGCTCGAAGCGATCCGGCAGAGCGACTTCAACGTCTGGACCACGAGGCCCAAGGTGAGCAAATGGAAGAAAATGGCCCTGTTGGCCGCGAGTTGGCGGCGCCGCGGTTAGCCGCCGCGCGCGGAGGGCGGGAATCAACGACATCGTTAGCCGCCGTGCCCGCACAGCGTTGATGAATCAAGAAAATGTTGACCTTGCCTCGACGACGAACCCAGGCGTCCCGGATACGGTCCTCCGCGAATGCACTTGACCCATGAACGACTCCACCTTGACGATCGAACGGAGCTACCGATTCTGCCACGCCGTGGCCCGGTCGTCGGGATCGAGTTTCTATCCGTGTTTTCTCGTCCTTCCGAAACCGCGTCGCCGGGCCATGGAGGCAATCTATGCCTTCATGCGTCACACCGACGACCTGGGCGACCGGCCTGTCGCGGCGGCTGATCCGGTCGTCTCGCGGCTCGACGAACTCCGCGACTGGCGCGCTGCCCTGGACGAGGCATTGCTTGCGTCGCCGGCAAACATGCCCACGACAAGCGTGGGCATGGCACCCGCCCATGCGCGCGGGCTTCCGCCCGCGGCTATCAATACCCACGGCCCACGGCCCACGGCCCACAACCCACGGCTCACAGCCCACGGCCCACGGCCCGACGGATTTCCGGCTCTGGTCGACGTCATCCACCGCTATCACATTCCGCCGGAGCATTTCCACGCGGTCATCGACGGCGTCGAAATGGACGTCCGCGGCCGGACGTACGAAACGTTCGACGAACTGGCCGAGTATTGCCATCGGGTCGCGTCGGCCGTTGGGTTGGCGTGCATCCGCGTTTGGGGCTTTCGCGGCGCGGAGCCGATTGAACCGGCTCGGGCCTGTGGGCTGGCCTTCCAATTAACGAATATCCTGCGCGACGTAAAAGAAGACGCCGACGCGGGCCGCGTCTACCTGCCCAGTGAAGATCTTCGTCGGTGCGGCTGCTCGGCCAAGTCGCTGTCGCGCGGCGAAACGGGCAAGGCGTTCGAACAATTGATGCAACTTGAAATGGACCGGGCCAAGGCGTTCTATCGCCAGGGCGCCGCGCTGTTCGACCATCTCGAACGGCCGGGCCGGCGGATTCTCGGCATGATGATGGGCGTTTACTATCGGCTGCTCCTCCAGATCGAGCGCGACCCAGCAGCCGTATTGCGCGGCCAGGTGCGGTTGGGTCGGTTGGCGAAGGCGCGGTTGGCCACCCGATGGCTATTGCTGCCGCCCTCGCGGAGGGCTCTGCCGTGAGCCGCGAGAATCCTCCCCAGGCGGCTAGGGCAAAACACGGCGGCCCCCGCGTGGCGATTGTCGGCGGAGGGCTTGCCGGTCTGGCCGCCGCGGCGCGCCTGGTCGACGAGGGCGCGACGGTCGAACTGTTCGAGGCCCGACGCCGGCTGGGCGGCCGAGCCGGGTCGTTCGCCGAACGGGCGGAAGCGGTGGCTGGGCCAAAACGCGGCGATGGCCCGGAATCGGACGTCTCCGCCGACACGATCGACCACGGCCAGCACGTCTCGCTCGGTTGTTGCACGGCCCTGGTCGCACTGCTCCACCTAACAGAACTGGCCGACACGTTCGAGACGCATCGTCGGCTGAACTTCATCGGTCCCGACGGCCGTGCCCGCAGGCTGTCGGCCGCCGCCTGGCTGCCGGCCCCGCTCCATTTGTTGCCCAGCCTCCTGGGGTTCGACTTCCTGAGTCTCGCCGAGCGGCGCCGGATCGTCCAGTCGATGTGGGCCATGAAAAATCTGGAGTCAAACACAACCTCACCCTCAAAACCGAACCGCGACCGTAAGGAAGCGGCCCCGGACCCCGCCGCCGACACGCCGCCACGGGACGAATCCGTTGCACAGTGGCTCCAGCGCCACGGCCAGTCGGACCGGGCGATCGACCGATTCTGGTCGCCCGTGTTGGTGAGCGCCTTGAGCGAGACCCTTGATCATGCCTCGCTGCGTTTGTCGCGCAAGGCGATCGTCGACGGGCTGCTGGCGTCGCGCCGGGCATACGAATTGCAAATTCCCCGCTTGCCGCTTTTCGAGATATTCGACCGGCGGCTGGGCGCGTGGTTGGAGTCGCGCGGCGTCGCGATCCACCGCCTGGCCCGAGTCGCCCGAATCGAAGGCGATTCGCGCCGGGTCGAGGCGATCGTGTTTGCCGATGCGCGCGGGCTTCCGCCCGCGGCTATCAATTCCCACGGCTCCACAGCTCACGGCACACAGCCCACGGCTCACGGCTCACGGCTCACGGCTCACGGCTCACAGCGCCGCGCGTCGTTCGACGCCGTCATCCTGGCCGTCCCGTGGAATCGGGTCGCTGGGCTGCTTTCGCGCGAGATGCTCGCCGTGATGCCCGAGTTGCAACGGTTGGAAAAAATGGCCCCGGCCGCCATCGCCACGGTCCATCTGGCCTACGACCGTCCGATCACCGAGTTGGCCCATGCCGTGCTGGTCGGCCGGCTGGGTCAATGGATTTTCGCCAAGCCGGGCAATCGCTATCAGGTCGTCGTCAGCGCCTCGCATCGGTTGGTGGATGTGTCGCGCGAGGAACTTGGTCTTCGCATTCAGCGCGAACTGGCCGACGTGTTCCCGGCGGCCGCCGCGGCGCGGTTGCTCCACAGCCGCGTCGTCGTGCAGCCCCGGGCCGTATTCTCGGCTTGTCCCGGCGTTGAAGATTTGCGACCGCCGCAACAAACACCGATCGACAACCTGGCCCTGGCCGGCGACTGGACCGCCACCGGCTGGCCGGCCACAATGGAAGGCGCCGTTCGCAGCGGCAATGCGGCGGCGGAGATGATTCTTGGATTCCGGGACAAAACACCGTAGGCCGGGTCGTGACCCGGCAATGATACTCAACGCCGGGTTGCGATCCGGCTTACGGCTCAGTCTGAAAACGTGTTTTGAAATTCGTTTTTGGCGACCATAATCCCCACCGGGCTTGTCCCGGTGGAACAAGGTTTGGCAACTACCTGGCCGAACCGCCCCCAACCTTGTGCCAGTTAGCCAACGAGTCTCACGCATTTCCAAACACGTTCTGAGACGGTGGTCTCATATTGTCAGGCACGGCGTGCCTGACCTACGATTTCACGTGTTCGATCCGGCTGGTGGCTTCGCCTTGGGCGAAGCGGGTGGTGATGGATTGGCCGGGCGTCAACCGGCCGGCATCGCGGATCAGTTGACCGTCGGCGGTTTGCGTGAGGCTGTAGCCGCGGCCCAGCACGGCCAGCGGGCTTAGCGAATCGAGCCGGCCGGCGAGGGTTGCCAACCGGTGGCGGGACACCTCGATCCGCGCGGCGACGGCCCGGCCCGCCCGGGCGTCGAGTTCATCGAGCCGCCGGCCCCGATCATGGATCATTTCCAGAGGCCGGCGAAACACGCGGGCCGCGGCCAGCGCGTCCAGACGCGCGCGGGCCGATGCGGCGCGGCCGGCCAGCGCGGCGCGGAGACGGTGGCGCAACTGCTCGAGCGCGGCGAGGATTTCATCGGCGGCCGGAGCCACGCGTTCGGCCGCCTCGCTCGGCGTGGCCGCGCGGAGATCGGCGGCCAGGTCGGCCAGCGTGACATCAATCTCGTGGCCCACCGCCGAAACGACCACAATCTCAGACGCGGCAATCGCCCGAACAACCGGCTCCTCATTGAACGCCCAGAGATCTTCGAGGCTGCCGCCGCCGCGTGTGACGACCAGCACGTCGGGCGGTTCGGCGAGCCGGTTGACCGTGGCAATGGCCCGGGCAATCTCGCCGGCCGCCCCTTCTCCCTGCACCCGGGTCGGCACGATCAAGACGTCGGCCCCGCGCCACCGCCGGCCGAGCACCTGGAGAAAGTCGCGAATCGCCGCGCCCGTGGGACTCGTCACAACAGCGATCCGCCGCGCGAACCGCGGCAACGGCCGCTTGCGCTCGGGGGCGAACAGTCCTTCGCGGGCCAGTTTTTCGCGCAACTGGCGCAGCGCCAGCTCCAACGCTCCGAGACCCTTGGGCTGGATCTCGTCGATAATCAATTGGTAGCTGCCGCGCGGCGCGTAGACTTCGAGATGCCCGCGGCAGACAACTTCCAGCCCGTCGTCCAGGTCGAACTTGACCCGGGCGGCCGTCGCGCGCCACATCACGGCGCGGATCTGGCTCGCGTCGTCCTTGAGCGTCAGGTAGCAATGGCCCGAGCGCGGCCGTGCCAGGTCGGCCACTTCGCCGGCGATCCAAACCGACGGAAGGGCCGTCTCGAGCAATTCTTTGATCACGGCCGTCAATTGGGTGACGGTGAGAACGTGTTCGGGCGAAACCACGGTTGAAGCGTCCTGGGGCTGCAATGAATTGGCCGAATGGCACAACGTTGGGGATGTTCGGCCAGGTAGTTGCCAAACCATGTTCCCCCGAGACAAGCCCGGTGGGGCTTATGGCTGCCAAAACTAGTCTTTTAATCCATAGCCGGGTTACAACCCGGCCTACGTTCTCTCAAACCTGGAATTACTGATATTCAGAATTCGGGAAGCCATATTAACGTGAAACCCAAGCGAGAACAAGAAAGCCTTTGCCCTGGCTTGGGTTTCAGGCTATTATTTTACACGCTTCTTCGGAACATTGGGCTGGATTTACTGGGTCCGACTCGCATGCGCGCGACGTTGATATTGATTCTGCTTGTTGGGTCCTCGGCCATGCTGCCGGCGGCCGATCGACCGGCGTCGGACCGCGAGGTTGTCCCATCGGCGAAAGAACTCTTGCGGCTCGGCGGAATCGACGCGGAGGCCTGGGCCCGGTTTCAGGACGGCCACCCATGGAGCGAACCGGAACAAGAAACGCTCCAAAAGATCATGCTCCGCCTGGCCCAATTGCCGATCGACGACGTCGAGCGCCTGGCAAGTACGACGGTCGATTGGGAACGCTTGACTTCCGATCCGAGCGCGTATCGAGGCGATATCGTCCGGCTGCGGGGCCGGGTCCGCGCGCTCACCGTGAGGCGACTGCCCGAGCCGATGGCGCGGCGGTTCGAGTTGAACGCCTATTATCGGGTCGAAATGGAACTCGACGAAACGGGACAACCGGTCGTCGTCTTCGCCCGAACGGTCCCCCGCGCCTGGCGCGCCGGCGGGTCGATCGATGCGCCGGGTGGGGCCTGGGCCATGTTCGTCAAGCTGGGCGCCGACGATGGCTCGGACCAAACGCCCGTTTTCACGGCGTCGCGCGTCGCGTCGTATTCCGAGGACCAATTGCTCGGCCGCCTCGGAATGGACGTCGGCCTGATGGACGACCTGGCCGATCGCCGGCCGATTCGGGGCGAGGAACGGGAATGCTTCTATCAGGCGCTGGCCGCGGTCGGCCGCGCGCGCGAAGGCGAACTGCGAAAGGCGGCCGCCGCGAGACTCGCGCGGCAAGGCGCCGATCGCGATTCGGTCGCGCCCCTGTTCAACGATCCGGCCGACCAGCGCGGCAAGCTCGTCATGCTCTCGGGCACGGCGCGCCGGGTGCTCAAAATCCGTGTTGACGATCCCGACGTCCGCCGGCGGTTCGGCATCGACCATTACTACGAAATCTACCTCTACACGGACGACTCCCAAGGCAATCCGGTCGTGTTTTGCACGCGCCACCTGCCCAAGGACATGCCGACGGGCGAAGGGCCGAATTACGGCGAGGCAGCAAGCGTGGCCGGATTTTTCTTGAAATCGTGGGCCTATCCGTCGGGACAAACGTACCAGCCCGACGAGGACGGACGGCCGGGAGCGTTTCAGTTGGCTCCGCTGCTGGTCGGGCGCGACGTGGCCTGGCGCCCCACGAACCCACCGAATCGCTCGCCTTTTTGGGGCGCCGCGATCGGAATCGCGTTCGTGCTCGTTTTGTTCGCCATTTGGTTTTGGCTGTTGCGTGCCGGCCGCGCGAGCCGAACCGGCCCTCGCCGAGCGCCTGGTTTGTCCGAAATTCCGAATGATGCGGCCGATTCCAATGATTCGGCCGGGAGGGCCGGCGTCTTTCTTGACTTCCCGCGTTCCAAGAAGAACAATTCCTCGGGCTCCTGATTCACCGCGCGAAGGTCCACCGGGAAACAACCATGATGAAACAACCCAAAATCACGATCGTCGGCGCCGGCAACGTCGGAGCAACCACGGCCCATTGTTGCGCCGCGGCCGAGTTG
The DNA here is from genome assembly GCA_016933425.1 of Pirellulales bacterium. Classification (GTDB taxonomy): domain Bacteria; phylum Planctomycetota; class Planctomycetia; order Pirellulales; family Thermoguttaceae; genus UBA11386. The sequence goes on along the minus strand of JAFGAY010000314.1, from coordinate 10,120 downwards.
GGTGATATGGTGCTGATCGACGTCTGCGAGGGGGGTGACCTTGCCCGAGGTAAAACGCTCGACCTGGCCCAAGCCGCGCCGATCATGGGATTCGATTGCAAACTGACCGGCACTGACGACTACGAGGACACCGTCGACAGCGACGTTGTCGTCATCACGGCCGGCATGCCGCGACGGCCGGGAATGAGCCGCGGTGAATTGCTCGAAGTCAACGCGAAGGTTGTTACCTCGGTCGCCGAGCAAATCCGTTACACGAGCCCCGATGCTGTGGTGATTGTCGTCACCAATCCGTTGGACGCAATGACCCAACGCGTTTTTCAGGTAACCGGTTTTCCGCAAGAACGGGTCGTCGGCCAGGCGGGCGTGCTCGACACGGCCCGATTCCGCGCCTTCCTTGCCATGGAGCTGGGCGTGAGCGTCGAGGACGTCACGGCCATGCTCCTGGGCGGCCACGGCGACACAATGGTGCCGCTGGCCAGTTGTTCGACCGTCGGCGGCATTCCGGTCAACCAGCTCATCAAACCGGCGCGGCTGGCTCAAATTGTCCAACGCACCCGCGACGGCGGGGCCGAGATCGTCAGTCTGATCAAGACGGGCGCCTACTACGCCCCCGCCGCGGCCACCATGCAAATGGTCGAGGCCGTCGTGCGCGACAAGAAGCGGCTCCTTCCCTGCTCGGCCTATTGCGACAAGGAATACGGCGTCGGCGGCTACTATGTCGGCGTGCCCGTCGTCCTGGGCGCCGAGGGAGTGGAACGGATCGTCGAATTCGAGATGACAGCCGACGAACAAACCGCTTTCCGCAAGAGCGTCGAATCGGTCCGCGAGCTGGTCAAACGGATGGCGCAGTTAGACGCGGTGATCGCGTCGATCGGCCCCCAGCATCACTGAACCCGGCGTCTTTTCCAAAAACACCGGGTGGCCATGGATAACCCGGCCACAAGGAGCAGGTCTCCCAGCGCGATGCTCTCCGGCGTCAAAATAGGAAAGATTCGTGGGATGAGTCCATGCATGCGCTGCGATATGGAGGGCCGCGCTCGGTCGTGGCCGCGCATGACAAACCGCCTCGGCCACGACGGAGCGCGGCCCTCCAGCTACATCTTACCAGGTTCGGCCAAAATCGTTGCCGCGCCCCATGGCCCAGGGGCCGACACAACTTGACACCACAACCGGCCATGGAGTACAGTCGGCTTCGCAGCACTGGACGAGACTAACGCTGAGAAAGCTCCCCACGAAGAAACCCTCCTTCTTGGTGTCGACTCCTGCCATGAACCGATTGCAACACACGGCGCAGCCTCCGCAAATCGGGCTTGCCGAGCCCCAGTGGGATCTTGATTTGGGTCGTTTTTCCGTCGCGTCGCGCGACGTGCCCCATGTCTTGTTTGCCCCACAGCATTACGAGCCCAACTACGCCTATCCGCTGATCGTCTGGCTACACGGTCCCCAGGACGACGAGCGACAGTTGCTGCGCATCATGCCCCTGGTCAGCATGAGAAACTATGTGGCGGTGGCCCCGCGCGGCCTCGACGGCAATTCATCGCGCGACGAAAACGGCCGAAAACCGGCCACGCGGCGGGCATGGACCGGCACGGCCTCGCGGGCCGAACAGCGCGTATTCGACAGCATCGCCATCGCCCGGCGAAAATACCACGTCGCGCCGACGAAGGTCTTCGCGGCCGGTTTCGACGCGGGCGGAACCATGGCGTTCCACCTGGCTCTGACGTATCCGGAATTCTTTGCCGGCGCGCTCTCCTTCGGCGGCGCACTGCCGGTCGGCCGAAAGCCGTTTCGCCATCTCGAACAGGTGCGGCGGCTGGCCGTGTTCATGGCGGCAGGCGAACACAGCGAGCACTATCCCCCAAAAAGAGTGTGTAACGACCTGCGCCTTCTCCATAGCGCCGGTCTTTCCATCACGCTGCGGCAATATCCGTGCCGCCACGAACTGTGCCCCCAAATGCTCCAAGACATGGACCGGTGGATCATGGAGCAGATCGCCAATCGCTCCGAGCAGTCCTCGTTCTGAGTGGGCGCGGCATTTTTCAGCGGTCAAGATGGGCAAAATCCGTTCTTGCGCATCTTTCTGGGTGGTGGCACATTTTGCGGTCTTCGTGACCATTCCCCCCGTGTTAGCGTTTTCGCTAACGTGCATTGACACTTGGTCGCCGTTTCGGGTACAAGGTGCCCCGCCTTTTCCTCGATTTTTTGCGTGGCACCGTATTCGGCGCGATCCATGTGCCGGCATACGTGCCGACCATTGCGCCGACGACTCCATCGCTGCTTCAATCGGCCCACGATGAAGGACGACGCGCCCCCAGCCGGCCGGAAAGGAAGAACGACACATGGACAAGAAGACGATTGCGGTTGCTCGTGCCAAGGAGCCCGCCGACAAAAAGACGGCGGAAGACGCCCAGCGCGATCTGGAGTCGATGCTTGCCGCGTGGCACGAGGCCACGATGCACCTGGAACAAACCCACGAAGCGTTGCGGGAAGAGGTTCGACGCTTGAACGCCGAGTTGGCGGCCAGGGATCGGCGGCAGGCCCTCGACCAGCGCCTGTGCGAGTTGGGCCGAATGGCGTCTCGCGTGGCGGGCCAGTTGCACAATAGCCTCGTGCCGGCGTCGCTCAACCTGAGCTTGCTGCGCCGCCGGATCGCCGACGACCCAATCGGCCTAAATCTGCTCGGCAAGATCGAAGCGTGCGTCACGGCGGTCGACGCCACGGTGAACGACTTGAACCAGTTTGCCGCGGACCGGGCGCCGCGCTGGTGCGCGTTCGCGCTCGACAAGCTTGTCGACGAGGTTCTCGCGCCGTTGGCTCCCCAGCTCGACGCGCAAGAGATCGACGCGATTATCGACGTCCCCAAGTCGCAAACGATTCGTGGCGACCGCAACATGATGCGCCAAGCCCTGGTGGATCTGGTGCTTAACGCCCTGGACGCCATGCCCGATGGAGGAACCCTCACGGTCACTTCCGCCCTGACCTCCCAGGGATTGGAACTGGAGGTGGCCGACACGGGCCCGGGATTGCCCGAGGAGGCCCGCGACCGCGTGTTCGAGCCGTTTTTCACGACGAAATCGTCCGCGACGGGACTGGGATTGTCGGTGGTTCACCGCGCGGTCGAGGCCCACGGCGGGTACGTCACGGCCATGAATTGTCCCGAGGGGGGCGCGGCGTTCACCTTGTGCCTTCCACAACGCGCCATGAAGGCGGCTGCCTGAGAGATTCGTCCGGGAGACGCGCATGGATCCACTCAAGGAATTACGGGACCAACTCATGCACCGCGTCCGCGCGATGACGCCGGGGTCGCGGATCGCCGCCGGGCTGCTGGCGCTGGTCGTCGCGGTCAGTTTGGGCTATCTGTGCATGGAGTCGTCGAACCGCGCCGCGGACCAAGCGCCGGGCACAGGGCCGCTCGCGGCCACCAACGGCGGCAACACGGCGAAAGGCCCGGGTGATCCGATCGAAGAGGCGATTTCTCGCGACAAACCATGGCTCTTTCCACGCACCAGCGAGGCCATCTACAAAAACGCCGAGGAGAAAAAACTCGAGACGGAAATCGCCGACCTGTTTCCCGACGTGGCCGAAGCCAAAGTCACGCTTAACTTCCGCGCGGAACAACGCCATGGGCGGCCGCGCAACCTGCCAATTGCGTCGGTCGGCGTGAAGATGAAACCCGGCGCGTCGCTCAACCGCGACTTGGGCGTGATGATCTGCAACTACGTCGCCCAGGCCGCGGGGCGCGACCCGGCCCACGTCCGGCTGTTCGATCCGAGCCATGGGACCAGCTACCAGGGCAGCCGCGAAGGAGACCCAAGTCAGGCAGGCCTCAAGCCGGTCCGCCCGCTCGAAACGGCGGCAATAACGCCCTCGGCGACCACGATCTCGAATCAGCCGCGACAACTGCCGGCCGTGGTGCATGACAGGGCTGGAACCGAAGAGGAAACCGGCACGCCGGCAAATTATGCTCGCATCGCGGACGAACCGCCACCGCGCAATTTGCCTCCACGCACCACGGCCAAGCCCGTGGAAACTTCGCCCGAATCACCCTGGTTCGAGGTCCGCGAAAACCCGCTCGGCATAATCGTGCTCGGCGCGGCCGCGTTGGGCATGGCGGGTTGGTTCGCGTGGTGGCGGCGGCGCCGCGCGCGGTGGCAAGCGGTCCATTCCCGATCAAGCAAAGCTGCTTCGGAGAGAACCGACGTTTTCTCGGCCACGATTGGTCGACGCGACGACGCGGGCGGCATCGCCTTGGACGGCCAACTGGCGCGACGGCTGATCGAACGTCATCAGACGCGGAAAGACACGGTTGACGCGGCGCCCTTCGGGCTGCTGCGCAAAACCGACTCGCGGCGAATCGCCCGGATTCTCGACGGCGAATCGTCGCAAACAATCGCGTTGGTTTTGTCCCATCTGTCGTCGCGTCAAGCGGGCGAGGTGCTCGCTCGTTTCGCACCCGAGGTTCAAGCCGAGGTGGTTCGCCGGCTCGTGGATCTCGAACAAACCGAGCCCGAGGTGCTTGCCGAAATCGAACGCGGTCTGGCGTCGCGGCTCGCCGAACAAGTGCCCATGCAATCGCGTCGGGTCGCGGGCGTGAAGGCGGCCGGTGGAATTCTCGCGGCCGCCGGGGAACCGATCGGCCGGCGGATATTCGGCGCCCTGGCCGCGCGCGACGAGTCATTGGCCGCCGAACTGGCCCCTTACGTCCAGCACGAAACAGAAACCTTGTCGTTGGACGACCTGGCCCGACTCGAACCAGCCATTCTCGCCGATCTGTGCCATGCGGCCGGCGACGATCTGTTCGCGTTGGCGCTGGTCGGCGCGCCGGCGAATGTCGCGGATCGGCTGCTGGCCGGGTTGCCGGGCGAGCGCGCCGAGGCGATTCGCCGCGCGCTCGATCGGCCACAACCGATTCGGTTGAGCGAGGTCGACACGGCCCGGGAAGAATTAATCGGATTGGTGGAATCTTACGCCGTTGCGGCGCACGGAACATGATTATCAAAGCGAGCAACTCGGAAAAGCAAGCTTATGCCACGGTGGCCGAACTGGCGGAATTGACCGCCGGCATGGCCGTGGACGCCGTCGAAAACTCGCTGCGCGCCGAGGCGGCGCGGATCGTCGCCGAGGCCAAGCACGAGTCGGAGCGGCTCCGCCGCGAAGCAGTCGCCGAGGGTCGCCACGAGGGCGAACAAGCCGCGCGCGAGGAAGCGGCCCGCCGTCGCGCCGACCGGTGGGCCACCGCGATGCCGGCCGTAGAACAACTGGCCGAGGAACTGCTTCAGGCGAAACAAGCCTGGCTCGCGCACTGGGAAAAAGCGGCGGTCGGCCTGGCCGCGGCGATTGCCCGTCGCGTGCTCCGCCGCGAGTTGGCCCGACACCCCGACGTCGCGGTCGACCTGGTCCGCGAGGCGCTCGAGTTGGCGGCCGGCAGCCAACACGTCCGGGTCATGCTCAGCCCGGTTGACCATCGCGCGTTGGGGCCTCGCATTGCCGAATTGGCCGAACGCCTCGGACGGTTGGGCACGGTCGAGGTGGTCGCCGACGCCGCGACAAGTCCCGGCGGATGCCGCGTCGAAACGCGGTTCGGCGTGATCGACCAACAGTTCGAAACGCAATTGGCGCGGATCGAGGAAGAACTGTCCTGAACCAAAGTGCTGCCCCCTTCATGCCGACCCTTGCCGACCAGCTCGACGCGATCATGCCGACGGCGATTGTCGGGAGCGTGGTCCGTTCGATCGGCACGACCGTCGCGGCGGCCGGTTTTCCGGCGCCGGTAGGCGCGGTGGCACAGATTGATCGCGAAGGCCGGCCGCCGCTGCGAGCCGAAGTCATCGGATTCCGCGACGACGAGACGATTCTCTACCCGTTGGATCCATTGACCGGCGTGCGGCGGGGTAATCGGGTCCGACTCGCACGGACCGCACGGTGGCTTCGCGTCGGCGATGCGTTGCTCGGCCGGGTTCTCAACGCCGAAGGCCGCCCTCTCGACGACCGCCCTCGGCCCGCCTTGACGCACCGCGTTTCCTTCGATCGGAGTCCGCCCGACGCCTGCCTCCGCCCGGCCATCGACGCGCCGTTGGCCACGGGCGTTCGAGCAATCGACGGGTTGCTGACCTGCGGCCGAGGACAGCGCTTGGGCATCTTCGCCGGCTCGGGCGTCGGTAAAAGCGTTCTACTGGGCATGATGGCCCGGGCAAGCTCGGCCGACGTCATCGTCGTCGGCCTGATCGGCGAGCGGGGACGCGAGGTTCGGGAATTTATCGATCGCGATCTCGGCGCGGAAGGGCTTCGCCGAAGCGTCGTGGTCGTGGCGACCAGCGACGAACCGGCGCTGGCCCGCGTCCATGCGGCCTCAACGGCCACGGCCGTCGCCGAATACTTCCGCGACCAGGGAAAACACGTCCTGCTGCTGATCGACTCGTTGACCCGGGTCGCGCTGGCCCAGCGCGAGATCGGCCTGGCCGCGGGCGAGCCGCCCGCCACGCGCGGTTATCCGCCGTCGGTTTTCGCCATGCTGCCCAAACTGGTCGAACGGGCCGGACAAAGCCCGTCGGGCAGCATCACGGCGTTCTACAACGTCCTGGTTGAAGCCGACGATCTCAACGAGCCGATCAGCGACGCGGTTCGCGGATTGCTCGATGGCCACGTGTGTTTGTCGCGCAAGCTGGCCGCGCGAGGCCACTATCCGGCCATCGACATGCTTGAAAGCCTCAGCCGCCTGATGCCGGCCGTGACCGACGAGACCCACCGCCGCGCCGCGGGACGTCTTCGGGAACTGCTGGCCGCGCGGCGCGACCACGACGATCTGATCGCGATCGGCGCCTATCGCCGGGGGAGCCACGCGGCGGTCGACCAGGCGCTGGCACTCGAAACGCCGATTCACGATTATCTGACTCAGCCGGTCGATCAGATCCTCGCACCCAACGAGGCGAGGGAAAGACTGATCGAATTGTGCCTGAAGGCGGAAACGTCCTTATCATCAATACGGACCGAGCAGTCATGTCCGACGTGACGTTCTCACTGAAGACCCTGCTCCGCGCCGGCGAAAACCAGCGCGACCAGTGCCGCGCCCAATTGGCCGACGCGCTGCGCGACGAGGACCTGCTGGCCCAACGACAAGTTGAACTCGACCGGCAACGTCGCGAGCTGACCGCGCGATGCCGCGAGGCCGCCTCGCCGGGCGAACTCGACGTCGAACAACTAAAGGAATACCACCGTCACCAACGGCATTTGATCGCCGAGCAAGAACGACTCGCCGCCGAACGGCAACAGGCAGCCGACCTGATCGAAACACGGCGCGAAGAACTGTTGGCCGCCGACCGCAAGGTTCGCGCCTTGGAAAAACTCGACGCGAAACAACGCCGGCGACTCGACCTGGCACGCCACCGCCGCCAGCGCCGAGAGTTTGACGAATTGGCCGCGACCGCGCGCGAAAGGATGCCCGACCATGAAACCCTTTGAACTCCCGCAACTGGCCGGCACGCCCGTCGCGACCAGGGCCGCGTCGCTCGAACTCCCCAGCAGCATGGAACTCGACGTGCGAATCGATTGGGGTCGAGCATACCTCGACCGGAAAGAAGCAAGCGGACTTGACCGAGGCGCGATCGTCCCTTTGGATCAACTGGCCGACGCACCAGTCGACGTCCTGGCGGCCGGCCGACTGATCGCCCGGGGCGAGGTCGTCGTGGTCGACGGGAATTTCGCGGTTCGCGTCACCGAGTTGGTCGCCGGTGGGACGGGCTTTTATTGAGGCCTGCATGGCCATGGATTACCGAGCAACCAACGGGAACCCGGCTTTGAAGGCATTTTGCATCGAACCACCCGAACCGTGGAAAAGCAGCTATCAATAATAGCCGATTTTACCCAGTTTCTCTGACGCCAAACGGCCCAAACGTGTAAGATCCCCGGCCCACGGAAAACCATGGTTTGTCGGACGCCGCGCAGACGCGGCGGTTAACTCCAATTCTCACCGAATCACTTCAGACGGCTGAAGTATTACGAAAAGGCGTTGTCATGCGGTGCCTTGGGAAAAAACGCCTCATTTCTTGGCCTCTGGGGCTGGTGCTGGTGGCACTCGGGCCGGCGTGCGCCTGGGCCCAAGCGGACTGGGCATCAGGATCGGGCCAGCAATTTCCCCCTCCGGCGGCGAATATCCCGGCGGACACGTCGCCTTTCCCGGCGACACAATCCGTCCAGCCGCTCGACACCTCGCCTCGGGCCCTCGGCCCGACAGTGTCTCCGACCGGCGATCTGGGCGTCGTCCAGGCCGGCTACGAAGCGCCGGTGGGGCGCGTCGCTCCTGAATCGGATCGTCAGCAAACTTCCGCGGCCGGTGAAAACATTGATCGGCCCGCCGGATACGACGGTCCGACGTTGCGCCGCAGCGCATCGCCCGGTCGATTGCCGCCGCGCGGCGAGCCCACCTCGACCACCGGCCGCCCGGGACGCGGGTTGAATCAACTTTGGACGACCGGCGCCGCATTGGGGCTGGTGCTCGGGTTGTTTCTGGTGGTCATGTGGACGGTGCGCCGCGCGGCGCCCAAGGCAACCTTGCCGTTGCCCAGCGACGTGGTCGAGACGTTGGGCCGCGCCCCGCTGGCCGGCCGACAACATGTTCAACTCCTCCGTTGCGGCCAGAAATTACTCCTGGTGAACGTGACGTCCGAAGACGCCCGAACGCTTACCGAAATCACCGATCCCGTGGAAGTCGACCGGCTCGCCGAGCTGTGCCGGCAGGGTCGCCCGGGCAGCGCCGCGGCCGCGTTTCGCCAGGTGTTCGAGCAGTTCAACCATCCAAGCCATCGCGGTTCGGTCGATGAGTGCGACTACGAAACCGGTTCGTATTTGGACGACGATCGCGCCTCGTTGCTGGAGGGCCGCGATGTCTGAGCTTTTTTTCAAAAAAAACCCCGCTGTTGCCGCCCGACCGGGTGGCGCGGGCACATTGCCCAGGCCGCACAACCACTGGCGCGGCAGTCGCGCGCGGCGAATGTTGTTTTTGTTTTTTGCCTTGGTTGCCTTGGCCACCCTGTTGAGTCCGGCGGCGGCCGGTCCGGAGCCGGCCAATCAGCCCATGTCGTTGAACCATGCCGAGGCGCTGGGCGATTTGGCCGTGGGGCCCGAGCAGTGGACCAGCCCCGAGGGACTCGGCTCGACGCTGCAGGTGATGGTTCTTTTGGCCGTCGTGAGCCTGGCCCCGGCCGTGCTCCTGATGACGACGTCGTTCGTGCGGATCGTGGTCGTGCTGGGACTGTTGCGCCAGGCGCTGGGCACGCAGCAATTGCCGCCGAGCCAGGTCATCACGTCGCTGGCGCTGTTTCTTTCACTGTTGATCATGTCGCCCGTCTGGAAACAGGTCTACCATGAGGCGATTTTGCCGTACAGCCAGAAGCAGGTTTCGGCCCAAGAAGCCTGGACGGCGGGCGTGCGGCCTGTGCGGCGGTTCATGATCGCGCAGATCGAGGCCACGCACAACACCGACGACGTCTACCTGTTTCTGGACCACGCAGCGGACGACGCAAGCACCTCGGCCGACGACAACCAGGAAGTTGCTTACGACGACATCCCGCTGTCGGTGCTTCTGCCGGCGTTCATGCTCAGCGAGTTGAAAACGGCGTTTCTGATCGGCTTCCAGATCTACTTGCCGTTTCTGGTGATCGACATGGTCGTGGCCAGCGTGATGGTGTCGATGGGCATGTTGATGCTGCCGCCGGCGCTCGTTTCGCTGCCGCTCAAATTGCTGTTGTTCGTGCTGCTGGACGGCTGGACCCTGGTCGTCGGCATGTTGCTCTCGAGTTTCCAAGCGTTCACGTGACGCAGGGCGCAAATCAAGTTTCCACGTCGAGCCAACTCGAGGGCACACTCGTTGCTTCGCGGTTCTTCCTTTACCTTTCCGGCTTTTCATGTCTCCACAAGACGCCATTGAACTCACGCGCCAGGCGCTCTTCGAAACGCTGCTGTTGTGCGCCCCGGTCCTCACGGCAGGACTGGTCGTGGGCCTGGTGATCGGACTACTCCAGGCGCTGACCCAAGTCCAGGAGCAAACCATCGCCTTCGTGCCCAAGCTCGTCGCCATGTTCGCCGTGCTGCTGCTCGCGCTGCCGTGGCTGATCACGACAATGGT